>JBLHHN010000551.1:0-3013 GCA_047616785.1 Verrucomicrobiales bacterium | reverse complement strand
CTTCTTGGCAGAGGCGTCGGTAGGTGCTTGGCATTGTTTGGTTTCGAAGTTGAATGATGCTTTAACACACATCCGCACCTCTGCCTACTTCATTTGTGCGCTAGGACTATGAATCCGCCTTTTCAAAAGTCGCTCTTCCTCAATAACTTAGCTTGATCGCAGCGGTTTAACTTCAGCTTAAGATCTCCGACCGGTGATCTCTGAGAGACCATTCCGTTTTCACTTGTGACTTCGAGGGCCATACTTCAAGACCCACAATATGCCGATTGCCGAAGCCCGGAAAAGATACGAGAAGCAACTGCGTCATTTGGGCGCCGATGCCAATTTGAAGCGGCTTCAACCGGGGCATCTAGAAACAGATTAACGCTAAGACTTGCGTTCCAACACAACCCTACAAAAGCAAGTCACGCACCACTTTCCCGTGGACATCAGTTAGTCGATAGTGGCGCCCTTGGAATCGGTAAGTCAGGCGTTCATGATCCACGCCAAGGCAGTGGATCATGGTCGCCTGCAGGTCGTGCACATGCACGGGATCTTTGGTCACATTGTAAGAGAACTCGTCCGTTTCTCCAAGAACCAGACCAGGCTTCACGCCGCCGCCAGCCATCCAGATGGAGAAGCAGCGTGGATGATGCTCGCGCCCATAATTCTCACGCCTGAGCTTACCCTGACAATACACCGTGCGGCCAAATTCACCGGCCCAGACGACAAGGGTATCGTCTAACAGACCGCGTTGTTTCAGATCCGTGATCAGCGCGCCGCAGGGTTGATCGATATCGCGACACTGCTTGGTGATATGATCCGGGAGATTGGAATGTTGATCCCAGCCGCGATGATAAAGCTGAATGAACCGGACGCCGCGTTCTGCTAGCCTGCGAGCAAGCAAGCAATTGGCGGCAAAGGTTCCAGGAGTGCGCGCCTCGGGGCCATACATCTCGAAAGTCTGTCCGGATTCTTTGGAGAGATTCGTGAGCTCTGGGACCGAGGCCTGCATCTTGAAGGCCATTTCATACTGGGCGATCCTGGCATTGATCTCGGGATCGCCGAATTCGGCGTGCTGCAAGTGGTTCAGCGATGCGATGCCATCAAGCATGCGCCTCCTGGCATTTCGATCAATGCCAGGAGGGTCCGATAAATAGAGAACGGGATCTCCTTGGCTCCTCAATTTAACGCCTTGATGCCGGGAAGGGATGAAACCGCTGCCCCAGAGCCGCGAAAGCAAGCCCTGTGCATTTGGCAGGCCGCTCCCTTTGGAGATCAAGACGACAAAGGAAGGCAGCTCTTGGTTGTCAGAGCCTAGACCGTAACTGGACCAAGCGCCAAAGCTTGGCCGCCCGGGCTGTTGGCTCCCCGTTTGCATGAATGTGATAGCCGGGTCATGATTGATCGCTTCGGTGTACATCGACTTGACGATGCACAAATCATCCGCAACGGCGCCCGTGTGAGGGAGCAATTCACTGAGCCATGTTCCGGATTTGCCATGCCGCCGGAAGGCGAACTTGGAGGCCGCGACAGGGAAACCTGACTGCCCTGAAGTCATGCCCGTAAGGCGCTGGCCTCCACGAACCGAATCGGGCAACTCCGATTCGTGGTGCTTTGCCAGGTTCGGCTTGTAATCAAGCGTCTCCAACTGCGATGGCGCACCAGATTGGAAGAGATCGATGACTCGTTTCGCCTTGGGCGCGAATGACAGAACGCTATCGCTAGCAGCTATGTCAGGATTCAGCATCGATGCCACGGCCGCCATGCCGACGCCCGTCCCAAACTTGCCAAAGAAGTGCCTTCTCGTGAGTAAGGCTCGAATCTGTTCGCTGTGCTGCATTCTAACCGTCGTGCTAGTGTTGAGTGATGGTCTCATCCAGATTGAAGACCAGACTGCAAATGAAGGTCCATGCGGCCCATTCCGTTGGGTTGGTCGCGTCACTGACAGGAGAGTCTCCGACATGGATGAATGCCTTCGCAGCTTCCGGAGAGGTCTGAAAACGCTCTCTCTCCATTTGCAGTGAGTCCAATAGGATCGCCAACTCGTTAGGCTTAGGAAGCCGTCCGGTGATGATTCGAAAAGCCTGACGCATTCGAGAATCATCGTCTTGCGAGGTCTCCATCATTTGCTCGGCCAACACACGGGACGCTTCCAAGAAAGTCGGATCATTCAGCAACACAAGCGCCTGAAGCGGCGTGTTCGTGCGCGAACGCTGGACGGTGCAGAACTCCCGATCTGGCGCATCGAAGGCGTTCAGCGAGGGTGGCGGACAAGTGCGTTTCCACCAAGTGTAGACACTGCGTCGATAGAGGTCCTCTCCATGATCTTGCACATACTTGCCACCGCTGTAGCTATCGTCGGCGACGATGACTTCGGTCCAAAGTCCCGGTGGTTGATAGGGCCACCGAGCCGATCACTGAGCAAGCCACTCACAGCCAAAGCACTGTCCCGAATCACCTCGGCTGGCAATCGATAACGCACGCCACGTGCCAGCAAGGCATTGTTAGGATCACGCGCTAGCAATGCGGGCGTGACCTTGGACTCCTGTTGATAGGTGTTAGAAAGAACGATGGTCTTGAGCAGCTGTTTCTGATCCCAGCCGAGTCTCACAAACTCCGTCGCGAGCCAGTCAAGTAACTCGGGATGCGTTGGCCAGGCGCCTTGCGAGCCGAAATCTTCTAACGATGTCACGATGCCACGACCGAAGATCTGGTGCCAAAGCCGATTGACCGCCACGCGCGCCGTCAGTGGATGATCCGGTCGCGTCAGCCACTGGGCCAAGCCCAAGCGATTCTTCGTAGCCTTCTCTGGCATAGGCGGAAACACTTCCGGCACGGCCACATTCACCTTCTTGCCGGGTTTGTCGTAGGCACCGCGCATGAGCAGGAAGGTATCGCGCGGTTTCTCCAAATCCTGCATCACCATCGCAGTGGGAAGTTGCTTTTGAAACTCCTCAAGCTCCTGTCGTCTTTCCGGGGTGTCCGTCTTGGCAAGGGCTTCTCGCAAGACTGCCAGTTGCACTTGTTGGGA
>JBLHHN010000550.1:0-3064 GCA_047616785.1 Verrucomicrobiales bacterium | reverse complement strand
GACCACCAGCTACAACCTCAAGCACCTCTTCAACCTCGGGATGCGGATAAAAGGGGGACGAAGGGCCTAAAAGGCCTTCCCGGCAACCCCGGCGGGTCGGCTGATCAGCACTCTATCGGCAACAGCGTCCAACAGCCGGTCCCGAAGAACTTCGGTGATGCCCCGGCCGGAAAAAGTAAGCCTCCGTCGCCAAGCGGGAACCTGATCTCGCCGCGCTCAAGTCCGACAGACTGCTAGGCTCATTCAACTCTCCGAATTGCAGATGGAAAGACGGCCCGGCGCTCCTTGCTCCACAACGAACTCAAGGGTTCAAGTGCGGTCGGAGTTCACCGGGCCCGCCTCCATCGTGATAGCTAACCGCGATGGAGGCCCCTTTCTCATTCCTTTCGGAATTCGAGAGATTATACCCCATTTTCATCAACCAAGTGCTCGTGTTTGCCAAAGCGGCGCGCGAAGCTGGCTTGGTGGCGCCATCGGTCGGGCCGTGCGGTCTCTGGGGCGTGCACCGGCGCGACAGGGTGTGGGTGTTGTCCTGCTTTTGTTCGGCTACTATGGGATGGTTCGCTTTCATTGGATTACTGGATATGGAGGAGCGAATTACATCGCTTCAAGCACCGTGTTTCTCAGTTCCTTTGCGTTGTGTTTTTACAGACCGGGAGGTCGCTTTCCCAAGGTCGGTGTCATCCTTATGATTGTGGTGGGAGCACTTCTGCTCTCCTGGGGAGTAGCCGCGTTGTTCAGTGGTCCTCTACGCGTCCCGCTTCCCTAACATGATTGAGACGTTCTCCATGTTCGGACGGCAATTGGCCGATGTCCTCTCCTTCAATCATGCGTTGGTGATGATTGCTGCGGTGATCATGGGCATCCCTTTCGGTGCGTTGCCTGGACTAACCGCTACGTTAGGCGTGGCGCTACTCACCACGGTCACTTCGTTGATCGATCTCCCGATCGAAACAACAATGGTCGCGCTGATGGGCGTGTATGTCGGCGCGATCTATGGCGGGTGCCATCCTGCCGTCCTTCTCAATATACCTGGCACCGCTGCTTGAGCTGCCACCGCCATTGAGGGCTTCCCCTTGTGCAAGCAGGGTCGAGGAGGCGAAGCGATCGCCACTGCCACCGTGATGTCATTCTTCGGAACCGTGATTGGGGTGATCGCAATGCTGATCATGGTGCCTCTGCTCACCTCGCTTGCTACCAAATTTCAATCCGCAGAGTACTTCTTACTCGCTCTTTTCGGGGTCTTGATTTGCGGATCACTCACCGCCCCTGACACACCGATCAAAGGATGGATGGCGGGATTGTTACGCATGGGTCTGGCCACCATTGGACCTGATCCCATCCACGGCTTTCAACGATTCACCTTTGAGATAGATGCGTTGGCGGGAGGGATCAAAGCTATCCCGGTCATTCTTGGTGCCTTTGCGGTACCGCAGATCATACGTGCCATGATGCGTCCGCCAAAGGACGCTGTCGGTCCAAAGATCACCCGCTTTGTTGCCCCAGTTGGGCATCTTGAAAAGGAATGTTTTCAACGCAATCCGTTCTGGTCTGTTAGGCGTGGGGGTGGGCTCGATCCCAGGCGTAGGCGAAGACATCGCAGCGTGGCTCTCTCATGACACGGCCAAGAAGATGAGCAAGGAGCCCGAGAAGTTTGGCGAAGGATCGATGGAAGGGGTGATTGCTGCTGAGACAGCGAACAACGCCTGCATCGGCGGAGCTTTGGGGCCGTTGCTGACATTGGGCGCTCTGAATTCATCCCCCAGATGGCGGCCATCTTGTTGTGGGCGCCGGTCGTCATGCTCATCCTGGGCTTTCTGCTCAGTCGCGTCTCGATTCATGTACTACGTATCCCTACGGCGTTTCTCATGCCCGTGGTCGCCTTGTTCTCTGTCATTGGGGCATACGCTTTTGCCGGAAGTCTATGGGACGTAGGGTTCATGATAGGATTCGGCGTGGTCGCCTATTTCATGGAGGAGCAAGGTTACCCCGTCGCTCCGTTGGTCATTGGTCTCATTTTAGGCAAGATGGCAGAAGAGAATCTACGTCGTGCCTTGATTGATTCTGGAGGCAGCCTCTTGCCTTTCGTGACGCGTCCGTTGTCGTTGGCGTTCCTCTTGCTAACGGTGGGTTCCCTAACGTTGCAATTTATAAGCCGCAGGAAACGGAAGTTGTGCCACGTAGACAGTGCTCGCTGATTTGCGATCTTGAAGCGGATTGTGGAACGTGACCACATGGGATTCGCACGTGGCAAACACTTCATGCAGAGCGCTCATGAAAGCCTCGTCCGGCGCATCGTCGGACCAAAGCGCAAAGATGCCGCCTGGATGAATCTTCGCTGCGAGTTTTCGGAGTCCGTCAGGATGATAGAACGTGTCGTGACGTTCGTGGAGAAGGTTGTTCGGCGAATGATCGATATCGAGCAAGATCGCGTGAAACATCTGGTTAGGCTTCTCGGGATAGAAACCAGGTTCGTCCGGAGAAGCCAGAGCACGTTCGAAGAAATCAGCATGCACGAGCTGGCAGCGTGAATCGGCCATGAGTTCTGCACCCAGAGGGACGAGCCCCTGCTCATGCCATTCGATGACGGGTTTCAGATAATCGACGACGACTAACGAACGAACACTGGAATGCTCAAGAGCCGCCTGAGCGGTGTAGCCAAGGCCAAGCCCTCCCACAATCACATCCAACTGTGCCTCACCTGGATAATGCGTTTCCACCGGCGCCAATCCCAAATGAGACAATGCAATCTCCACCGCGGTGAACATGCTTGACATAAGAAACGCCTCGCCAAGAATGATCTCGTGCACCTCCAGATTCTCCAGGGAAAGAATGGTGCGCCTTCGCAGGATCAGTTCGCCCAAGGGCGTCTCGCGGTAGTCGAGCTCTTCAAACAATGGCTTCGGGGGCATGCTCACCCATAGCCGCAAATCGTCGCCATGAACAATTTTTCGAAGTTCCGGGATTGAAGGAGCCAGTGTCAGGGAACCGCAGTCGGTGGAATAAAAAGCCCTCTTGGGGACCGACCAGGATTCATGAACCGCATACACTTGCGCTGAGGAAG
>JBLHHN010000549.1:0-3077 GCA_047616785.1 Verrucomicrobiales bacterium | reverse complement strand
CAGCAGATCCTCAATCTCCTAAAAGTGGCCTTGTAGCCACCACCTTGAAATGCACGAATAGCTGACAGAGCCTTGTTTTTAAGGAGATTCGGCAAGAATCAGTGCTGCCTTCAGGGGGTAAAACCCGTGTAGACGACTTCACCGGTGCTGTCATTGGCGATCTTGGTGCCGGTCTGGGAGCAGATGCCGATGTTCGTGCCCTTGATGGTCTCGACGATCTCGACGAAGAGATTCGTAGTGAAGAGCGGACGAGTGGCGAGGCTCTTGGCACCGTGCCAGAGCGCATCGTTGTATGATGCCCGACCTCGCCATCACATCGATTGAGCGGGAGCATTGGCTTGGGTGAGGACGCTCTGAATCGCTGTCCGGCAACGTTTTAGGTAGGGCTTCTGGGACAATTCTGATAGCCTCTGATCCATGAAAACGTCCCCATCCGGCTCTTCTCCTCACGGACGCGGTTCTCGCCGACAATTTATCAAACGGACCGCAGCGGTATCGGCTGGTTTCACCATTGTGCCGAGTCATGTGGTGAGTGGTCAGGGGAAAACACCACCGCCCAGTGAGACCTTGGGCGGGGCACTCATTGGTGCGGGTGGGCGTGGTCCCAGCACATTTAAGAATCTCGGCGAGAATGTGCGGATGATAGCTCAATGCGATGTGAAGTATCTGGGCAAAGAAGATAACAAGACAAGTTACTCAGATTTCAGGCTTTTGTTAGAACGAAAAGACATCGATGTCGTGGCCATTGCCACACCGCCTCATTGGCATGCGCTGATTTCCATCGCAGCGGCGGCGGCCGGAAAGGATGTGATTTGCGAGAAACCCATGACGCGCTTCATTGCGGAAGGGCGGGCGGTCGTGGAGGCTTTCAAACGTTATGAGCGTATCTTCCAGATCGGTACCTTTGGTCGCTTTGGTGTGAGTACAAAGCAAGGCAACATCCTGAAGCACAAGATCATGAAGAGCGGCTTGCTCGATCCATGCCCGGTCGTCTTTCATCACAAAGGTGGGCTCAAGGTCAAACAATGGAGCGGACGGGCCGACCTCAAACCGGCGGATCCGCCGGAGAACCTGAACTGGGATCTCTATGTGGGCCCCTCGCCCATGAAGCCTTATGTGAGTCAACGCACGGGCGGGACGCACCGCAACTACTGGGACTACGAAGGCGGTGGCTTGGCAGACATGGCGCAGCATTCTTTGGATCCCTTTCAATGGACTTATGCCAAAGACCATACCAGTCCGGTGGAAATCGAAGCGCATGCGCCTCCTGCTCACCCGGAACTTTGTGCTATGTGGGGCTGGATTGAAATGAAGTATGGCGACGGCCTCACCTTAGTCATGGAGAGTGGTGAATGGGGCGATCCCTACACGCGAAAGAAGACGCGTGGGCTCTCCATCAACGATCTCTCACAAGAAGACCAAGCGAAGATAGCCGCCATGCCAGACCCGGACCCCCTGGTCAGTTTCTCCGAAGCTGTGAAGACACGGCAACAAACAGGCGGTCACGCGGAAGCGGCTCACCGCTGCGCCACCCTCCTGCACTTGGCGAATATTGCCATTCGCACGGGACGCAAGATCAACTATGACCCCGTGAAAGAAGAGATCATCGGCGATGAACAAGCCAATCGCCTCGTGAATCCACCGATGCGTGCGCCCTGGCATTTGCCCTTTTAACCAAAGCCCTAACCGATTTCCATGAAGCCGACACCAGAAATCATCGCCATCGTGAACCAGACCCCTGACCTTGATCAGTTTGGCAAGGTTCATGGCCTGCCGTGGACTGAGAACGAGAAGCTCTACGATTCCCTGCTTAAGGCGGGTGAGGATGGCATCCGGCAAGTTGTAGGCATGCTCAATGACATCGATGATGGCGCCGACTACAAGCCGCGCTATGTGTTGCACGGTCTGGTCATGTATTGCGGAAGACCTGAGAAAGAGGTCCCACGTAAGCTGCTTCGCGAGACACTCTGTTCGGAAATAGCAGAAGACTACCCAGCTTCCATTAAGGGCTACCTATTGCGCCAACTTCAGTTATGTGGTGATGGAAGCAGTGCGACGGCGATTGGGGCATGGTTGTTAGACAAAGAGAACTGGGAATACGCAGCGCAAGCCCTCCAAGCAATTGGTGGCGAGGCGAGCCTCGCTCAGTTTCGAGCCTCACTTCCCAAGTCAGAGAACTCGGACAAGCACACGCTCACGATTCTCCAAGCTCTGGGAAGATTTCGCGATGCGCCTTCTGCTCCGGCCATCCGCGGTTACCTCAAACATCAGAACGAAGCCATCCGTCTGTCGGCTGCTTGGGCTCTTGCCATGATGGCCGACGCCGAATCGGCACCGGGATTACTAAGTCTCGTTGACAACGCCAACGGTTGGGAACGCCTGCAAGCCATGGACTGCAGTCTAACGCTAGCAGGCAATCTAGAAGCCGATGGAAAGAACGATGAGGCAACGAAGCTTCGTGATCATGTGAAATTGGCGAAGAAGACACCGGATCCGGTGACCTAAGGCCTCGCGAAACAATAAGTTACCTCATGAAAGTGAATAAACATATCGTTTCAAGCCTGTAAGCAAGGCTCTCAGAGTAATGTGCTATAGGAAATGTGGTAAGTTATTGTTTAGCCGCCCCTACTTCCGGATGGATTGATTAACGACTAGCGAACAAGGAGTGTTGATTTTGGGCCCTCCGTCAGGTTGGCTGGATGGTTTCGCCTACCTCTGAAGGGTGACAGGGGCCAGTAGGCAGTTTCAGGCTCGAAAAAAAGCGGCCTTGCGGTTTCACTACCGAATCTCAGTCTAGCGAAACCGCTGCCTCAACTTTGGTGCAGGTCTGGACGATGGTTTTCGGAGAGATGCTGTGCCGAGTCGGAGCCCATAACCCCTTGATCATCAGTAACGAAGAGGACTCTGACTGATCCTGATTTCTTCGGGATTCGCTGATTCAGGCCCAGCCAATCTGACGGAGAGCCCTTCTTTGTGGCCGTTCCAAACGCAAAAGACAAGACGTTCTCGCAGACCAGCGAAAAGGGATCTGTGAACGCAGTCCCGATGGCCTCAGCAAGCAACTGAGCTCTGAGATC
>JBLHHN010000548.1:0-3130 GCA_047616785.1 Verrucomicrobiales bacterium | reverse complement strand
GAAGGTGAGATTCTCCTCTTGGAGAATGTTCGTTTTTTCCCTGGAGAAACGGCCAATGATCCGGAATTCGCTAAGAAATTGGCAGCGTTGGCAGATATCTATGTGAACGACGCCTTTGGCACCGCGCACCGTGCGCATGCATCGACCGCGGGCGTGGCCAATCATGTTGAGCAAGCGGCCATGGGGTCCTTGGTCGAGCGTGAGTTGAAGTATCTGCAAGGCGAGCTCGAAGATCCAAAGCGCCCCTTTGTCGTCATTCTCGGCGGCAAGAAGGTCAGCGATAAGATCGGTGTCATCAGTGCGTTGCTCGACAAAGCGGACACCATTCTGATTGGCGGAGCCATGCAGTATGCGTTCCGCAAGGCGCAAGGGCATGCCATTGGCAAGAGCTACGCCATGGATGATGATCTCCCCATCGCGAAGGATTTGTTGGGACAAGCCGCGGCCAAAGGGGTGAATCTTCTGCTCCCTGCGGACAGTCTGGAGGCGGATGATTTCTCCAATGACGCCAACACCCACAACATCGAGCCCTATGCCGACGGCGGAAGTATCCGTGATGGCTGGGAAGGCCTCGATATCGGCCAGAAAGCGATAGACGAGTTCTGCGACATTCTTAAAGACGCTCAGACCGTGATCTGGAATGGCCCCATGGGCGTGTTCGAGATCGATGCCTTCGCCAAAGGCACGAAAGCAGTGGCCGAAGCGCTTGCCAAGAATACTTCAGCCACGACCATCATTGGTGGTGGCGATTCTGTCACTGCGGTGAATAAGTTTGGCCTAGCCGATAAGATGACTTTCATGAGCACAGGGGGCGGCGCTTCCTTGGAACTCCTGGAAGGAAAGATTCTGCCCGGCGTCGATGCCCTCTCTGAACAAGCCTAGAATTTCTCTCCCTGGACTACCCACAAAGTCACGATCCTTATAATGAAACGCAAACCGATCATTGCGGCAAACTGGAAGATGCACATGACGCCCCAGCAAACGGAGGAATTCCTCCGTTCGTTCACGCGGCTCATGGGTTCGCGCGACCGCGTTGAAGTGGTCGTGGCTCCGCCCTTCGTCTCCTTGCCTGCGGCCCAGAACATCACGAAGAACGCCAATAACATCGCACTCGCGGCGCAGAACATGTCCCCTGAACCCGCCGGTGCTTACACTGGTGAGATCAGCGCGCGCATGATCAAAGAACTCGATTGTGAATATGTTATACTCGGCCATAGCGAACGCCGTGCCATCTTCGGTGAGTCAGATGACTACGTCCAACGCAAGGTCGCTGCTGCTATTGATGCACGAATCATTCCCATCCTTTGTGTGGGTGAAACATTAGAAGAGCGAGATGATAAGAAGGTCGAGGAAGTCCTCGAGCGCCATCTCCGCACTGGCATGAAAGACGTGAACCGTTCACGCGCCACGGACGTTGTCATCGCTTATGAGCCTGTCTGGGCCATCGGCACCGGGCGCACGGCCTCTCCCGAGCAAGCGCAGGAAGCCCACGCTTTCATCCGCAAGGTCCTTACCGATCTCTATGATGGCGAGACTTCCGCACGCATTCGCATCCAATACGGTGGCAGTGTGAAGCCCGGTAACATGGGTGAACTCATTTCTCAAGAAGACGTCGATGGAGCCCTCGTCGGCGGTGCAAGTCTCGAGCCAGAAAGCTTCTTCGGCATCATCAAAGCCGCCGAAGAGCATGTGCAGAAGATGACCGCCTAACGACCACGCGTCTCTCATACCATTTCAAAAGGAAGGGAAGCCGCGAAAGCAGCTTCCCTTCTTTCGTTCTAATCTGCCGCACTCCATAAGGCTGGCATCTCAAAGTCTGAAAAAATGAAGATGTCGGAAGTATAACCAACACACCAAACCATGAAGATCGGCCTCATCGACTACGGAGCAGGGAATCTCCACAGCGCGCACAACGCCCTCACAAAGATCGGCGCGACTTGCAAGCTCGTGCAAAGCCCTGCTGATCTCGAAGGGGTCGACCGACTTGTCTTGCCCGGGGTCGGTGCGTGTGTGGACTGCGTGAGGCAACTCAAGGAGCAGGATCTCTGGAGCCCGCTGCGTGATTGGATCGAGGTAGACAAGCCATTCTTTGGGATTTGCATCGGTTACCAAATCCTCTTCGATCATAGTGAGGAATTCGAAGGCGCGGATGGCTTGGGAATCGTGCTCGGCCAAGTCATTCGATTCCCTCGCAATGATCTTAAAGTGCCGCATATGGGATGGAATGCACTCGATCTAAGTGATCCCAGCGACCCTCTTTGGAAGGGGCTGCCGGAGAAGCCCTATGTCTACTTTGTGCATTCCTATTATCCTAAGCCAGAAGATGACACGGTGGTCAGTGCCTGGTGTGACTATGGGGTTCGTTTCGCTGCAGCGATCCGTCGAGGGAATCTCGTGGCCACCCAGTTTCACCCCGAGAAAAGCCAAGCAATCGGCTTGAAGATCCTCCAGAATTTCGCGGTGGCCTAGGATTCGTTTTTTAGGCAAATTTGGTAACCTTTTCTGATCGAACGCTCAGGAAAGGGCACCATGAATTCAGAATCCGTCCCAGACGCCTGCCCAGAATGCGCGAGCCCGCTCGATCCCAGCTCGCCTGAATGCCTCTGCCCCGCCTGTCTCTTTGCCGGCGTGGCGGCCCCTACGGAACCCGGCACGACGATTGGAGATTGGAGCCGCAGATCCCGCAGACATTCCGAGTTTGGAAGAAATCGCCGAGACGTTTCCCCAGTTGGAGATCGAATCTCTCACCGGTCGAGGTGGCATGGGAGCGGTCTAAAAGGCCCGCCAGAAGCACCTCGATCGGCGGGCCGCCCTCAAAGTCCTGCCAGCCAGTCTCTCGGCCGACCAAGCTTTCGCCGATCGTTTCTCTCGAGAAGCAAGGGTTCTCGAGAATCTCAACCACCCTAACATCGTGACGCTTCACGACTTTGGGCAAGCGGGCGATTATTTCTACCTTCTCATGGAATTCGTAGACGGAGTGAACCTGCGCCAAGCCATGTGCGCGGGGAAGTTCACGTCCGAGTAGGCGTTGGATGTTGTCCCTAAGATTTGTGACGCGCTTCAGTTCGCCCACAATGAAGGCATCCTTCATCGTGATATCAAACCGGATAATATACTGCTATATACTCGC
>JBLHHN010000547.1:0-3165 GCA_047616785.1 Verrucomicrobiales bacterium | reverse complement strand
GAGATGATGTTTACGTCTGTGAAACAGGTGGCTTGCCTAACCGATTGTTTGTCCAGCAGGCAGATGGCTCCGCCAAAGACATCGCCGCCGAAGCCGGACTCGACTTTATCGAACCTTCTCACAGCGCTCTCTTGGTCGATTGGGACAATGACGGCGACCAGGATCTGGCACTCACCGCAGGTCGTCACATCTTCTTCTATGAGAATGACGGTGCGGCTCAGTTCCAGCAGAAAGCCGTGGTGCAATCCAACTCCATGGCGCGATCTATGGCGGCAGCAGACTATGACTCAGACGGCGACGTCGACCTCTATGTCTGCGGCTACTACAATCGCAGTGGTGATAGTGTGGGTCTGGGGCGGCCAATGCCCTATCATGATGCAAACAATGGCGTGCAGAATCTCTTGTTAGCCAACACAAGCAACTGGCAGTTCGAAAATGTCACCGAGGCGGTCGGCCTGGATCAGAACAACACGCGTTTCAGTTATGCGGCCGTGTGGGAAGATGCGGACAACGATGGCGATCCCGATCTCTACGTGGCCAATGACTTCGGACGCAATAACTTCTATCGTAATGACAGTGGTCGATTCACGGACATCGCGGCAAAGGTCGGCATCGAGGATCTCTCCGCCGGCATGTCTGTGTCCTGGGGAGACTACAATCAGGACGGGCTCATGGATCTCTACGTGGGAAACATGTTCTCCTCCGCGGGAAACCGCGTCGCCTATCAGCGTCAGTATCGATCCAAACTCAATCCCTCGGCGCATCAAGCGTTTCGCCGTCATGCGAGAGGGAATACCCTCTTCGAGAATCGCGGGGATGGGACATTCCGAGATGTCACTCTACCCGCTCGTGTCAACATGGGGCGCTGGTCCTGGAGTTCGAACTTCGTCGATGTGAACAATGATAGTCACGAAGACCTACTCGTTGCCAATGGCATGGTCACCTCGGACGATGATACCGGAGATTTGTGAAGTTTCTTCTGGCGACGGGTCACGTCGCAATCTCCTGATCGTGTGCCGAACGATGCTGCCACTCAAGAACAGAGCGCAGGCTACCTCCGCTCATGGGACGCCTTAGGAAAGATGCTAGAGGAAGGGAAATCCTGGAGCGGTCGCGAACGGAACATGGCCTACCTGAATACAGCGGATGGGCATTTCACCGACGTGTCCACCATCGTAGGCTTCGCTTTTCCCTCGGACTCCCGCGCGCTTGGCTTCACGGACTGGGATGGCGATGGCGACTTGGATGTGTGGCAGGCCAATCGCTCAGCCCCACGGCTCCGCTATCTTCAGAATCAGTTAGGCACGAGCACGCGATTTCTCAAACTTCAACTCACCGGCAAGACATGCAATCGAGACGCCATCGGGGCGCGGGTTTCCCTCACCCTTACCAATGGCAAACGGCTCATCAAGACGCTCCGTGCAGGTGAGGGCTACCTGTCTCAATCGAGCAAGATCGTCCATTTCGGATTGCCAGAAGGACAGACCATCACCTCCACTAACGTGCGATGGCCAGGCGGCGCCGAAGAGACTTTTCCGAATCTTCGGCCCGGCCAAACCTACCACCTCACCCAAGGCGGATCAGCCCAAGCCCTAACAGCAGCAGGAACATCTCTTGCAGCCTTGGCGGCTCCTGAATCACCCGTTTCATCTTCGAACATTCGCTTGATTCCCCATGCGAAACTCCCATTACCCGAACTTCCCTACACTTTAGCCAACAGCACCACATCGGATGCCTCCGCAGTCTCCCAACCGACGCTGGTCGTCCTCTGGGCTAGCTGGTGCCAGCCTTGTCTGCATGAGATTCAGGCCTTGTCTCAGAGCTCCAGCCAACTCAAGACGGCTGGCTTGCAGGTGGTCTTGATCAATATCGAGGATGATCCCCACACCGCGCCCAATGCTCCCCCGACATTCACACAAGGATCCGCATCTCAGGCGTTCCTCGAAGCGTTCGATGTGACCCAACGCATCCTCGTGGGCCGCGAACGCGAGACCGCGTTGCCTAGCAGTTTCCTCGTCGACACTCGCGGTCGTCTTCTCGCGCTTTACAAAGGGCCCCTTTCGCCTGAGGTCGTGATGCAAGACATGGCACTCATGAAGGTAACTGATGGTGAGTTTCGGAATCATTCTATCCCGACGCCAGGTCGGTGGCTGATCACGGCCATGCCTACTGATCACATGGCCATTCCTACCCGATTGTTAGAGATCCAGCAGACGACCACCGCTTTCCGGTTTCTTGAAAGACACATCACGGGCACCGCACCTCCGCAGTCGGCCTCAGAACTACCGTCTATCACACTCACCATGGCCGGCGTCAGTCAGGTCTATGAGCAAGTCGCCGCCCAGTTCATCCAGCAGAACGAAACGACTCTCGGCAAACAAGCCTTGATCCGTTCCCTGCAGTATCAATCTTCACGACTCGAACCCCGTGAGCAGCTCGCCATGCTCTATGAGAAGTTAGGCGACCACGGTAATGCGAGCACGCAGTATCGCGAAGTGCTCAAGCTTCAGCCTGAGCATCTACCAGCCCGCAATAGCCTTGCCTGGATCCTCGCCACGGCGACTGACCCCAATGTGAGAGCGCCCGCCGAAGCCGAGCGGCTCGCTTCCGAAGTCTGCCAACGCACCAAACACACCATGGCCGAACCCCTCGATTGCCTGGCCGCCGCCCAAGCCGCCACGGGTAAATTCGCTGAAGCCATCGCCACCGCCCAACGTGGGTTGCAGATTGCTCAAGAATCGGGCGATGCCAGCGTCGTCCAACGGATCCAAGAACGCTTAGCCCTGTATCGACAAGGGAAAGTGTTCGTGCAGCCTGCCTTCTAACCTGAAGTTAAACGGGTAAATCGCTGCTAAGCCGCATCCCTTTAGGGATTGCGGCTTTTTTAGCTGGATTATGTAGCCATGTAAATATTGGATTAATGTCGATATGGATTGTTTATTCAAGACATGTAAGATATAAGTAGCCATGTATGTTGAGACCGTTCCCAATCGCAACTCCCCGCCCGCCATTCTCCTGCGCGAGTCCTTTCGCGATCAGGGCAAGGTCCGTAAGCGCACCCTTGCCAATCTCTCAAAATGCCCTCCTCACGCTATCGACGCTCTTAAGGCCGCCCTCAAAGGCGAGCCCTCCCCAGCTTCATCCACTCCGCTTCCCGAGCAAATT
>JBLHHN010000546.1:0-3192 GCA_047616785.1 Verrucomicrobiales bacterium | reverse complement strand
GGTGGGCAGGGCGGCGGGAACATTGGAGAGATGACCAAGCTGAATCAGAACTTCGTCGCCTTATGTGACGTAGACTGGAAACGCGCGGCAGGTACTTTCAGCCAGCATCCCAAGGCGCAGCAATTCAAGGACTACCGCGAAATGTTCGACAAAGTGAAAGACATCGACGCCGTGGTCGTGTCCACGCCTGATCATATGCATGCGCCCGTTGCCTTGATGGCCATGCGATTGGGCAAGCATGTCTATGTGGAGAAGCCCATGGCGCATTCGATACAGGAAGCACGCTTGATGACCCAGGTAGCGAAAGAGCAAGGCGTGGTGAGTCAGATGGGAAACAACGGTCACGCTAGTGAGGGACTGCGACTGACCCGCGAATGGATTCAGGCGGGGGCGATCGGTAAGGTGAGTGAGGTTCACTGTTGGAGTGATCGCCCGGGAACGTTCTGGAAGCAGGATGGAATGCGTCCGGAGGAGACGCCCCTGGTTCGTGACGACCTGGATTGGAATCTCTGGTTAGGATGTGCGCCAGAGCGACCTTACAACCCGATCTACTCGCCGGTGGCCTGGCGAGGTTGGTTCGATTTCGGCACTGGGGCCATGGGCGACATGGCCATTCACAACATGGACCCGGCGTTCTACGCGCTGGATCTCGACGCACCTTACGCCACGGAATCAGAAACCAGCCAACCGTTGAAGCTGGAATCCTATCCCGCATGGCAACGCATCAAATACGTCTTCCGAGCGAAAGGCGACCAACCCGCGGTGACCCTAACCTGGCACGACGGAGGCAAGATGCCACCGCGCCCTGAGGGCCTGGCAGCTGGTCGAAAGCTAGGCGACAACGGAATCTATTTCGTAGGCGACAAGGGCATCATGTTATGCGGCGGCTGGGCCGGAGCGCCGCGCCTGATTCCCGAGAGCAGGATGGCCGACTTCACACCTCCTGCAAAGACCCTAGCACGTTCCCCAGGCCATCGAGCCGAATGGATCCAAGCGTGCAAGGAGAGCAACCCAGCCTTCGCCAAAGCTGGCTTCGCCTACTCCGGACCGTACACCGAAGCTCTCCTCGTCGGCAATCTGGCCACGCGATTACAAAAACGCATCGAATGGGATGCCGTGACGATGAAAGCCACCAACGCGCCAGAGGCGGATCCACTCATTCGCAAGAGCTACCGTGACGGCTTCGGGATTTCTTGATTTCTTTTCTCGCCTTCAAACGTCGGACAGCCAGTAATCCAATGCGGCGGGAACCGCCGCATTCCAAGGAGCCTGCGTCCTAACCCGCCACTATCTCCGTGCTGGCGTTCTTGCGTGGAACCAAATACCGTTCTCTATCAACACTATGAAATCCAACGCTCTCACTGCTCGCATCTTACTCGTCACCGCCTCCCTATCATCCTCCGCACTGGCAGAAGATTGGCCAGGTTGGCGTGGATCAGATCGGACCGGCATCTCCGCTGAGAAAGGCCTTCTTGCGGAATGGCCCAAGGATGGCCCGCCCTTGAAGTGGCAGGCGGAAGGATGCGGCAAAGGGTTCTCCAGTATCGCCGTGGCAGATGGGCGCATCTTCACACTAGGTCGGCTGAAAGACAAAGACGCCGAATGCATGATTGCGGTGAGCGAGAAAGACGGCAGTCCACTATGGGCAACGGCCTTCGGCACCGCTGGCGAGAGCAATGGCACGCCTGTCGTCGATAGTGATCGGGTCTATGGAGTCGGCAAAGACGGTGATCTCGCCTGTTTCAATGTGGCCACTGGCGAGAAGCTTTGGAGCAAACGGTTCGACAAAGACTTCGGCGGAAAGATGATGTCTGGATGGGGATACAGTGAGTGCCCCTTGATTGACGGTGATCGGCTCCTCTGCACGCCGGGATCTAACAAAGCCATGATCGTAGCACTCGACAAACTCAGCGGTAAGGAACTCTGGCGATCCGCCATGCCCGATTCTTTGGGAGAGCGCGGCAAAGACGGCGCGGGCTACTCAGGAATCGTCATCTCAAATGGCGGTGGCCTGAAGCAGTACATCCAGATGACCGGACGCGGCTTGATTGGCATCCAAGCAAGTGATGGCAACTATCTCTGGCACTACAACGCCGTGGCCAATGGCACTGCCAACATTTCCACGCCTCTTGTGTCTGGAGATCTGGTGTTCGGTTCGACGGGCTACGGGACGGGATCCGCCTTGCTGAAACTTTCAAAGGATGGCGACGGCATCAAAGCGGACGAACAGTACTTTCTCAAATCGCAGAAACTGCAGAATCATCACGGCGGCATGGTCCTGATCGATGGCCATGTCTATTGCGGCCACAAGCACAATGAAGGCTTTCCCGTCTGCGTGAAGCTCGATGATGGCGAAGTCGTCTGGGGCGGCAAGACGCGCGGCGAAGGTAAGGGCTCTGCTGCCGTCACGGCCGCAGACGGTAATCTGATCTTTCGCTATCAAAGCGGCGAAGTGGTCCTCATTCAAGCGACGCCCGAAGCCTACCGGATCAAAGGCTCCTTCACACCTGCGTTCAAAGAACGTGAAAGCTGGGCCCACCCAGTCGTCGCCAATGGCCGTCTCTACTTGCGTGAGCAGGACAAGCTCATGTGCTACGACTTGAGAAAATCGTCCTAAGCGTCTGCCAAAGATCAAAGATCAACTAATTCTTCGTCAACACTAACAAACGCACAAAGCCATCGGTTGCTTTCGCCCGTTGGAAAATGACAGAACGTCAAGGTGGTGGTGTATGTCAGGAGAATGGCGTCAGAAGTTCGCGAGGTCTCCGAGAGACTATCAAAGGCATTGCTGGACGGAGGAGAAACGGCCTCGACATCGGTTCCTGGGCTACCACCGATGGCGGCTGAGGTCCCCCAGCTTGCGGGATCTGTCCCGTGTAGACGAGGGACGGGGCAGCGCTGGTGGGCCAAGGGCTATGTCGTTGCAGGTCAGTGTGATTACGACTCGCGGCGCCAGAGGCGACGAGCATGATGAGTAGAGTGCCAGGTTTCTCATAAGGGTTGGGTGTTGGTGGTATCCCTCAATCTTAATACAGAACTCAGTGATTCCCCAATTTGTTCGTAAATTGAAAGCAGGTTCAGCGCCTCTCAATTAAGGCTCTCCGTCAGATTGGCTGGGCCTGAATCAGCGAATCCCGAAGAAATCAGGATCAGTCAGAGTCCTCTTCGTTACTGATGATCAAGGGGTTATGG
>JBLHHN010000545.1:0-3206 GCA_047616785.1 Verrucomicrobiales bacterium | reverse complement strand
CCTGATCCTGATCCTGAGGTGCCTATCAATCCGGCACCGACTTCGAAGACGGAAAAGATCGGTCACCTGCTCAATCGCATCGCCTACGGACCTACCGCTGCTGATTATGCGAAGGTGGAAACGTTAGGCATCGCAGCTTATATAGATGATCAATTGAAGCCTGTCGATAATTCTAGCAATGATAGACTGACGGCGAAGACTGAAAACTATTTCCTCACATCGGTGCCAGGAGAGGAAACGTACCTGATCGAGGATGGCGCGACCTGGAGTTATTTCAAAGGTAATCAAGAACCACCTTCCAACTGGAATGAGGTGAATTTCAGTGATATTTTCTGGGAGACAGGCCCTTCAGGCATTGGCTATGGCGATGATGATGATCGCACCGTGCTTGATGACATGCGAGGTGATGGTGGTTACGTTTCGGTCTACACGCGTCGGAAATTCACGATTGAGGATCCTGCGGTGGTGAAGAATTTGGGCTTGCGCCTGACTTACGATGACTCCTTCGTCGCTTACCTTAATGGGCAAGAGATCGCGCGGGCGAATATCACAGGGACTCCTCCAAGGTTTGATGACACGGCCACTGCTGGCGGTGGTAACGTTGACAACGCCAACTTGCCTTCCGAATTCACGGTGTCCGACTTTGGCGCCCTCCTGAAGACCGGTGAGAATGTGCTGGCAGTGCAAGTCCACAATGCGAATTCCACGAGTTCGGATCTCTCCTTCATCCCAGAATTCTTCCATGCGCCGAGCCCCAGTTACGAGGCCATCCGTGGCATCGGTGAACTGCAAGAGTATGTGCATGCGCAAGGGATATACTCCGACCGTCAACTTCAGGCGGTGCTTGCGGACTTCTGGGAGAATCATTTCACCACCAACTATCACAAACTCACGGAGTTCCTCGAAGAGCACGAGACGTATGAGAAGCTCATGACCTCTGATGCCGCCAATCGGCGTCTCTATCAGCAGATCGATACTGAGTCAGCCCAGATGGAATTCAATGAGTATCAATTTATTCGTGAGAATGCGTTAGGATGCTTTGGAGATCTTCTGCTGCGGAGTGCGACGAGTCCAGCGATGCTCATCTATTTGGACAATGTGGGGAATCAGAAGGACGCGCCGAATGAGAATTACGCTCGCGAGATCCTGGAACTGTATGCTTTTGGGGTCGACAATCGTTACACGCAGACTGATATCGAAGAGCTCGCCCGATGTTTCACCGGGTGGACGATCCGCAAGGTGAAGCCTGAACTGGTCAAGCCATTCCCAGAAGCTGCGCGCGACCCATACATTACGCCTAGCCTCACGGTGAAAGATGAGACCCCTCTTGTCGATCTCGGCCCCGGTTGGCGCTATTTCAAGGGAACGAATGAGCCTGCACCCGCGGCAGACGGCAGCCCGACCACTGCGTGGGCGCAGCCTAACTACGCCGATGTCTTCTGGACGCCGGGCTCGACGGGGATCGGCTATGATGATGGCGATGATGCGACGGTGTTAGACGACATGCGGGGCAACTACCTCTCCGTCTATACTCGGCGTGAATTTGTTCTGCCAGCGGACGCGGTGTTTGATGAACTCATTGTCGATGTGAGCTATGACGATGGCTACGTCGCCTATCTGAATGGCGAAGAGATCGGACGCAGCAGTTCCATGAGAAACTATGGCAATCCTCCTGCCTTTGATAGGACCTCTCGCAATCACGAGTACAACCTGGGAAATGACACGATCTTTCTGAATGCCTATCAGCACCTGCTACGTCCCGCTCCTGAGGTCAATGTCCTGGCGTTCCAGGTCCATAACGCAGGGTTGAATAGCAGTGATCTTTCACTCGCTCCGCGCCTTGTCTCTCGCACTTACACTGAAGACAGCATAGAAGAGTCCAGCCCTGCTGGCCTTTGGGCATTTCGCTTCAATCCGGATGAGCACGACGTGGAAGAGAAGCTTCTCTTTGAAGGCACGCCCCACCAGATACGCATCCCTGCCGGACGCAAAGGCGCTGCAGGGGTCAACGATGCCATTGATGTCATTGATGCCATGGTGGACCACCCGTCCACGCGCGAGTTCATTGTCATCAAGCTCGTGAACAAGCTCGTCTCGGATGAGATTTCGTTAGAAACTTACCATGATGCGTCAGCGCCCGCAGAATTGATCGCATTGGTGGATGCAGGAATCGCCGCTTGGCAGTCCACCGCGCGCCCAGGCGACATCGCTACCGTCGTGCGGGCCCTGCTAGACCCTGACACGCAATCGGGTCCTTTCTGGTCCGGCATTGCTTATCGTTCCAAAGTCAAAAGCGCCATCGAGTTCGTCAACAGTGCCATGCGTGCGCTGGATGCCGACGTGATCAATGACAACTTGCCGGATGTGAATGAAACTCTTGGAATGACGATCTTTGAGCGCGACGATCCTGACGGTTTCCCTGAGAAAGGCGAAGGATGGATGGACACGCAAAGCTTGATCGAGCGCATCAAGTATGGGCAGGCGTTGACGTTAGGGTTGGGCCGCAGCGGCGCGAATTGGGATCCTGCGAACTACTTTCAAGCGTATCAGTTGACCACTCCGACGGAAGTGATCGATCACTTTGATCGGTTCTTCTTCCAAGGAAATCTTCACGAAGACAACCGCCAGGTGCTCTTGGACTTTACGAATACGGCTGAGGATGGTTCGGCCAGCCCATGGACTTCGGCCTCTGCTGCCATGAAACGCAATCGTCTTCGAGACATGGTCGCACTGATGTTGGCCTCACCTGATTTCCAATTTCAATAAACTTTCGCCACCACGATCATGAATTCTAGCAGACGCCAATTTCTCCGCCGTGGATGCCTCGCCGGGGGTGCCCTTGCATTTCACCCTTTCCTTCTCAATCGCACTCTTCATGGGGCAGAGCCGGGAGACAATAAGAAGCTCCTCTTCATCTTCCAACGCGGCGGTAATGATGGGATCAACACGGTCATTCCTCGAGGCGACTCTGAATACAACACCACCAACCGGCCCTCGCTTTTCATTCCGGAAGCAGGTGCCTTGGACTTGGGCAACGGTTTCGCTCAATTGCATCCGTCCATGGCGCCCATGATGTCGCTCTACAATTCTAGCAAACTCACAGGCGTCGAGGGCCCTGGCAATCTAGCCGTCATTCATCGTGTCGGTTATGCCAATCAATCTCGCTCACATTTTAACAGTCAAGAATACTGGGAAAAAGGGGCGCC
>JBLHHN010000544.1:0-3236 GCA_047616785.1 Verrucomicrobiales bacterium | reverse complement strand
CCTGCCACAGTCACCACGGTATCCAGACGCTGCAACCAGCGATAACGTTTGCCAGGCTCCCAGTGTGGGCGCAGCTCGTAGGTGGGCTCTTGGCTCGGATTCTCTTTCGTCTTTTCATCATCAGCCGACCAGCCAGGGCCAGAGAAGACCATGAATAGCAAGAGAGACGCAAGAGGGATCTTCACGAGGGCAGGCAGTTTCTCATGTGAGGAAATGATGATAAGGGTATTTGTGATTTCACTCTTTGACCGTGGCGATGCTGATCTTCTCTGCGCCCGCTAGCTTGGCTTCATCAAGGACGCGCAGGGTGGTTCCGGTAGGGACGTTCTTGTCAGCTTGAATGATGATGGGCTGGTCTTCTTGATCTAATAGTCGCCTAACAATCGCGCGCACACCTTCGACTCCGACTTGGCGGCCGCCATAGAATACTTGGCCAGTCGCATCAATGCCGAGGAGAATGCTTTGCTGGTCCAATGCGGCGGATGTTAGCGCTTGCGGTTTCTCCACCTTCACCCCGGACTCTTTCACAAACACTGTGGTCACGATGAAGAAGATGAGAAGGATGAACACCATATCAATGAGCGGCGAGAGATTGATCTCTGTCTGCTCTGGCCGCGAGCGGGCGCGGTGACGAAAGCGTTTCATTGAGGGAAATGAAACGCTAGGTCAGGCGATTGCCAGGTCTATTTGCGGGGGACCGAACCTTTCTTGATATCCACGCAGTCCCAATAGGACTCGCCATAATCAAAGAAAAGTTCTTCTCCGGGAGCGATTGCTCGCACAGCGGCGAGACGGGCTTTCTTCCATCGTGAAGAGGTGATCAGCTCGACATTCGGCTGAACGTCATCGTGATTGATGAAACGGGTGTAGGATGCCTCGGGACCTTCTCCCCAGATCCAGCAATCTTTGCAGATCCAGACCAGGTAGAGCGAGTTCACGTAGGGCTCGGAGTTTGCCTGCGTGTCTATTAGGTATTTCCCAGTGTAAGGCCCAACCGTGTCATCTGGAAGGATCTGAACCTTTGAGAACAGACCACTGCCCGCTTTCGGGATGGAGGAACGCTTCACTTCGAAGTCGTCTTCAGTCCATACCATCGGGGGCCGTGATCGTTTCTTGGGCATTTCCAAAGAATGAAGCGGTAGAATAACAAAGTTGTCTACGATTGATCTAAGAAATTATGAAAGCATAACCATAAAGGCATGTTCACATAAGAGTCGTAAGCTCTTGTAGATCGGTGACGAAGTTCGGCGAAGGCAACCTTAGAAGATGAGAATTCGCTAGTAGTAATTGGCATAAATCTCACTACCAATTCTCTTAATTGAAGATAATTCAGAGAACGAAAGGCCAGGTGTTGGTATGAATTCGCGCAGTCCAATCAATAAGGTGCTGCTGATGTAAGAAGGCAGGCGAAAACAAGACAAAGATCACACTTTCATGATGTCCTTCTCCTTTGCGGCCACGTGCTCATCTATCTGTTTCACGTGAGTGTCCGTCAGAGTCTGGATTTCCTTTTCCATGCCGCGGAGGTCGTCTTCAGTGATCGCCTTGTCTTTCTCGAGCTTCTTCAGCTTATCGATTCCATCTTTGCGGGTGCCGCGGACGCGGACCCGAGATTCTTCGGCCATGCCCTTGACCATCTTCGCGAGGTCACGGCGGCGCTCTTCAGAAAGCTCAGGAATGGGCAGGCGAATGTTCTTCCCATCGACGTTAGGATTGATGCCCAACTTGGATTCCTTGATGCCGCGCTCGATGTCTTGAGTGGTGCTGGGATCGAATGGCTGAATCACGATCAAGCGAGGCTCGGGCGTGCTGATCATGGCCAGTTCTTTGAGCTTCATTGAGGTGCCGTAACTCGCCACCTTGATGTCGATGCCCTCGACGAGAGCTGGATTGGCCTTGCCGGTGCGCACAGTAGCGAACTCGTGGAGCATGTGGTCCACGCCCTTGCGCATGGCTTCTTCAGTTTCGAGAATGACAGTATCAGCGTCCATGGTTGTAGTAGTGTGATTTTATGTGTGGGAGTGTGAGCTTCTGTATGGGGCCTTAGCTTGCACTCGCATACTGAGTTTGCTCTCCTACCAATGTCCCAATGGGCTCGCCGGTCAAGGCGCGAGTGATGTTTCCGGGTACCATCATGTCGAAGACGATGATGGGCTTGTGATTGTCCATGCACAGACTAAAGGCCGTGCTGTCGAGAATTCCGAGGCGTTTGGTTAGCGCATCTTGGAAGGAGAGGGTCTTGTAGCGCTTGGCCTCTGGATTTGTGGCAGGATCATCGTCGTAGACGCCATCGACCTTGGTTGCTTTCAGAATCGCATCGGCACTCATTTCACTCGCGCGAAGGGCGGCGGTCGTGTCGGTAGAGAAGAAGGGGTTCCCGGTGCCAGCTCCGAAGATGACGACGCGGCCAAGTTCCAGGTGGCGCATGGCTTTCCTGCGGATGAAGGGCTCAGCCACATTCTTCATCTCGATCGCCGTTTGCACGCGGGTGGGCACGTCCATTTCTTCTAACATGCTTTGAATGGCTAACGCATTCATTACGGTGGCGAGCATTCCCATGTAGTCTGCCGTTGAGCGTTCCATCCCGCGATTCGCGGCGGTGATCCCTCGCCAGAAATTCCCCCCGCCCACGACCAGAGCGATCTCGACGCCGGACTGGTGAGCCTCCTTGATCTCCGCAGCGATGCGCTCGACGATCGGTGGAGAGATGTTGTCATGGCTGCCACTTTCACGCAGGGCCTCGCCGCTGAGTTTCAGCACGATTCGATTGAAGACGCGTCGTTCGGGGTGAGGTGCCATAGGAATGGATGGAGAGAAGCAGAAAGCTGATTCCAACTCAAGTTCAATTCGATTTGGGCATGGATCGCGAAGCGAGTTTCAGTCCGCGTGCTCCCGAGATGGTCGAGATGACCGACATGGCCTCGGAGTTTGAAGTCGAGGGGCTGTTGTCAAAGCTGGTGAAAAGAATGCCTAGCACGGGGTAGTCGCGCGCGTGCGGATCTGTGTGGCTTTGATAGCAGCGTCTCCAACGGTGACAATGTCCCGGATACGTATGGGCCGTTCAAAGAGGAGGGAAGAATCCGGCAACGAAGTCGGCGAGTATCGCTTTGGGGCCGACTTCCATGCTGACTGTGATGGCGGCAGTGAGCGAGCTATTGTACGTAATTCACCCCAAGAGACGTAGAGGAAATCGAATCCGACGGTGCTGGTGATGGCATAATTGGAGCCTCTTGCGC
>JBLHHN010000543.1:0-3295 GCA_047616785.1 Verrucomicrobiales bacterium | reverse complement strand
CGATGATCTATCCGGGCCTCTCAAGGAAGAGCTCACCAGCTTAATGAGCCTCAAATTCCAGTTCTTTCCGAATCACAAATCTTAGTGCGTGCCAGTATATCAGTGGCATGGTTCGCTGGATCGGTTGTTGGTCAGTGAACTGGCGCAGGATGATCTGGTTCTTTCGGCGCGGCTTGCTTTGAATGAAGCGCTCTATCTTAGAAGAGAATCGCCGCCGAAGGCTCCGCAAGCGCCCAGGAGCTTGTTAGTGGATAATGGGATTCGGCTCTCGGGAATCCCACGGTTGTTTGTTGCCGCCGTGGCGTTGGCGATGGAAGCGATGTCCGATCGTGGGACCAAGGTTTCGTCATTCATTCCGACTCGGCATCATCAGTTGAAGGAAGTGCGTCTACACACCAGGGAAGGTCTGATGGAGGCTCTCAGCTATCTGCACCCGCACTCGCACCCGGGAAATGCGCTATTGGAACTGGTTCGGCGAGTGAAAGATCGTGAGGAGCAAAGCGAGATGATTCTCATCACACATAAGGATGTGCTAGATGATCCAGCATTTCAATCGGTGAGCGCGCTCTTGAATGAACCTTTCTACACAGCTGCGGTGGATCGGCAAGGAGGTTACTCATTCTATCGATGCCATCAGCAGGGACGTCGTGTCTTGCATCGGGCTCGGCTGGATCTAGACAAGCTCATGGGCAATGCCGACGAAGCGTCTCGGCTGAGGCGGCCGGATGTGCCAACACATCTGCCCTCGATCTTTCACGAACGGCCTTTTCCGATCCGGCTCTCCATGACCATGTTGCGTGATCGCACCATCTTTACCAAGGAGGACGGTGTATTTAAGAGCAGCCGCGACGGCAGACTCTTACACTTTAATGATTCCGATCGTGGGGGCCTGCAGATCTGTGACAACTTGCCTCCAGGCAAACCGATTTCTGTGGTTGAAGCGCAGAGCTTGATCAATGGATGCCGCGTGGTCGCTCTGATGGGCAAGAAATGCCTGCATCTCTGTCTGGTGCATCCGTCTTCTGGAGTGAATGATTCTTTTGAGATGCAGATGACAAGTGTGCCCGCTCAAGTGGTGGTTGCGCATCAGCAAGTGCTAGTGATTCACGCCCGGAGAGTGAATATGCATGAGATGAAGCATGGAGAGCAGCTTGCGGAGATCGAGTTGCAGGGACGTGTGGAGCGTTGCTATGGAGATCTGTTGTTGATCAAATCGGAATGGCATCGCGTGAGTATCGATGGGATGCGACCCTGTCTGGAAACGATCGATCAAGATCGTGTGATGGAGACGTCACGAATGGAAGAATATCGTCTGACTGTGAAGGGTGCCCTGCGAAAGAATTTTCGAGGTGTTAGTCTTATGGGATCAAAGATCGTGCTTCACACGAAACAGTCCAATCAGCAATTTATTATCGGTTATCACCAGCCGACCAAAGGGCTTTGCTTCCGTCCGATCACATTGGATGTGCAGCCGGAGTTGTTTCGTGCGATTGAAGGTCCAGAAGGCTCTCGCCTGGAATTGAAGGAAGTGTGTTGGCCGGATGGAAGCCGTTTGGTGCTGGATCCACGCAGGCTCTTACGCTTTGTCATTTCTTCAGAGAAGATCGATGAGTTTACGCTGATCCTTTCTGATACGGGTGGATTGTCCGCTTGGGCGGGCGATGCGGGTTGCGTCGGCGATTCCTATTACTTTTCAGAAAGCCCGGCTCTTGACGCAGAGGCTGTGAGGCGAATGATGGACTACTTTGCCCTCCGTATCGCGGGAGAAAAGCAATGATGAACGACGTAGAGAGCATCACACTATCCTTGCGTCCTCGGAAACGTGCGTTTCCGAGCGAAGCGTGGTTGATCGTAGGAAATACGGCCACGTCATGGTTGGCTGTGATGCAAGTATGTGGAGTGGATCTCGAAGAGTGTGAGGGATTCATTCTTCCTAGATCCTTGAAGGATCGTAATCCGAGTGGATTGCTTGTAGTGTCTGGGTTCGGGGAGGGGGCTTGTCGATGTGTGCCGGATGTGCATGGTTACCGATTCGGTGGCACAAGGTTCTTGATCCCTTGTGATGCCGACCTGCACCCGCCGGTCTCGATGACTGAGATCGATGCGATGATGCATCATCACCTTGCGGTGATGTCTCCGGCGATCGGGTTGGTGGGATTTGAAGAAGCGGATCGTGTCCGAGCGTCAGACTTGTTAGCAAGATTGCCTGAACGTTCGTCTAATTTCAGATGGGCCCATCCGGGTCATGTCATTCAGGAACGCCTCTATGCGATCACGGCGATACCGGTGCCGCGCATGGATATCCTCTTTGAAGACGTTCGGAAAGAGATCGGTTCGCAACAGAATCAGGATCTTCCGGAGACGCCCGACGAAGCTAACGAATCTGGCGTGGGGCATTGGCGGAAACAGATGAGGCTGAAATTCCTCGATGTGCTGAAGAATCTTTCGAAAGAGAAGGGAGCGAAGCCTGTTTGGAAACAACGTTTGGAGGCGTGGACGCAAGATCGGATTGATGCGTTGCGGCAGGATCAGGAAAGGGAACTTAAGCGGCTGCTTCACTTGCTCAAGACGACCCCGACGAGGGATTGAAGTATGCGCTGCCGCTAACTGGAGGGCAGGGGATCGGAAATGCGCCACCCGCTTCGAATCTTGCGAAGCGCGATACGGACTTCACGTTGGGTAATCTGCAAAGGGGAAGCTCGGGTGCTCCTTGGGTCATTGACTGGCAGAAACACTATGACCTGTCGCGTCAGTATCGCGAGGCGGCGAATCGCGAGCTGCGACTGGGGCGGTTTCGACGAGCCGCCTACATTTGTGCCGAGCTGCTGAAGGACTTTCGAGAAGCGGCCAATGTGCTGCGACCGGGGAAACATTTCCGTGAGGCTTCCGTGCTTTATTTGAAGCACCTGGGGGATCCATTGGAAGGGGCAAGGTCTTTGCGTGACGGTGGGTTCTTGTTAGAAGCGATCGCGATCTACGAGAATAGGAATCAGTATGAGACTGTGGCGGAGTTGTACGCGCAGTTGGGAAATGAACCGGAAAATGAGCGTTTTTATCGTCTTGCGGTCTCTCGCTGCGTGGCTCACGGGCATACGATCAAGGCGGCTATACTCCTCGAACGCCATCTGCTCTCTCCAGATGAGGCCATCGTGCTTCTTCAGAAGACATGGCCTAGCAGTCTGTCGGACTTGAGCGCGGCGAGATCAGGTTCCTGCTTGGCGACGGAGGCTTACTTTTTCCGGCCGGGGCATCGCCGAAGTTCTTCGGGACCGGCTGTTGGACGCTGTTGCCGATA
>JBLHHN010000542.1:0-3309 GCA_047616785.1 Verrucomicrobiales bacterium | reverse complement strand
TATGGAAACGAGATCGATAGCCGAGCGATGAATGTTGCAGGAGAGCCGTCAACTGGAAACCTGTATACTCGGTTCGATGAGGGGCGAGGCGGGCAGGCCTACGGGCTTGTCCCCTCGTCTACTCTACTATCTGTGAGTTTTTGAACGCCATCGAAATCTTGAATCAATTGCCAGGGGTCCCAGTGAATCAGATCTTGTGTCGTCTCGATTAAATAGCGGCTTTGGGGTTCTCCTTGGAGTTTAACCTCAAATTCGTCGTCATCGAATAATTGATTGCCAGTGGCAGAGATGTTTGGCGAGATCACGGAGTCCCCAATGCTGAACGTACGAGTTGCGGTGGTGATGCTTCCACGGGTGTCTTTGACGCTGACAATGAGTTCACCGCGATGCAGATCGGTGATGGGCGGATTGACGCTGAGGGCCCACACGTGATCACTCGTTTCCGCAGATAACTCGGCAAGCTTTGCGCAGGTTGACCGTTGATCTCGAAATCAGCCACGATGGAGAGCGAGGTCCGATCCAGTCCGGAGTTGTAGTCATAGGCGCCAATGCGAATCAGTGAAAGCGGCTCCGGCGAACGATCTCTCGGCGGTAGGGATACCGTTAGCGTCGGCCGGAGATCATCGGCAAACCATCCAAAGGCTGCTTTGACAGCGTCCGGAGAATTGATCGGTGCGCCGAGGTCAATCCAACGAGCGAAGAGCATCTTCTCGTTTTCGCTCAAGGCGGGCACCTCTGCCTCTGGTGGTGGCATGATGGTGGCGGTGAAATCGAGATCGGCATTGTTCGGATTCGCGCCTTCTGGTAGGGTGCTGGGATCACCAGGAGTCGACTCCGTCGGATGATCCTCATTGCGCCAGCCATCGAGACGACGTCCGAAGATCTTCCAAATCAGGAGACTGCCACGCGACTGGAATCGCCTGACATAGCGCGAGGCATTGGTCTGCCGCCATTGGCCATTGCTGATGACCGGCTTGATCCCATAGTTGGCGCTAGAGTCTCGGCAGAGTCGATTGTAGGTGTTTTCAAGACCGTCAACGATGCTCTCATCATCCAAGACCAATTGGGCTTCTTGACGACCGTCTTCTGAATGACAACTCACACAAGAAAGTTGGAGGATCGGCTTGATGTCACGGTAGTATTCGACATCGAGCGCCCGCTCCGCCTGCTCTGTGAGGATGGTTTCACCCGCACTATTCTTGCTCAATAGGGGCGTGCCCAAGACGAGATCGAGTAAGTTGTAATCGGGTTTGGACGCGGCTGTTCCGGCGAAAGGGGAGGACTGTTGGGAGTGAGAATGGCACCCCCCACAATTGTTGCGAACTTCGCCAGGCCGCAATTGATGCCAGGTCTGTGACATGTATAGCGAGAGCCCACCCTTGTCGAGCGTCTGAAAGGTGAACGGCGTGTCGGCGGGAATCTTTGCTAGAAAGCTTGTGTAAGGATCACTATTGGCATCCATGACAGCATTGCCTTCACTATCAGATTTGCGCAACGGGACTTCACCTAGAATACGCAAGCGTTCGCTGGCGTGATTGTAGTATCCTCGCACGCGAGAATTGTCAATCCCTGGGCCTCGACCCGAATGCGAAGTGGGTTCCATGGCAAGGATTCTCACGGCGTAGATATCGCTATTGGCATAGAGTCCGGCATCCGCGCCTTGCGAACCCCAGTTCGTAATTGCTTCGTTCTGAGAGGTATTGAAGGGATCTAGCCCGTCTAACGTAGCGCTGCCGCAGCCAGGGGTCGTGTTTCGTCGGTAGAAGGTCGACGTGCCTACCAAGCCGAAAGGTGTTCCGGCGGGTAGCTCGGCATGTTCGCTGCCATCGTTCTGATACCACGGTAAGGCGACCGGCTCTTCGATGCCATAGATGTCTTTGTGAGGAACGACGGCGCGCGGTTGAAGCTCATTGTAGTTCGGGTCATCTTGATCAACATCAAGGCTCGGTGGTCATCCACAGGCTGGCCGCCCTCAACGACATAGATGCCGCCGTCATAAGTGGGCGTGTTCTCGGGACGTCGGAGGTCGTATGCTGGACCTGGCGTCCAGACTAACAGGACATTGTTATGTGGTGCCCCGCTCGGATGAGTGACTTTGCCAGCGTAGTTGCCGTCGAGATCGTTGGAGGAACCGTTGTCATTACCGTGAGCAAAGCCCGTGAGGGCATAGATCCCATAGGGCGAGAAGGGAAACTGGCTGTAACGCGGCTGCTTGTGGCTGGAATGACTGTGGTCAAACCACCAAATTCCACGGCGTATCTGGGGGTTGGAGGAATCAGGGGCCACGGGGCTTCCGAATCTCGGAACGCTCTGGGGTGATGAAAGTGGAAGGTGGGAACGCGAGGGTCGTTCCAAAGCCGTTGTTGTTTAAGTTCTAGTATTCGACGACGGAGAGGTGTCTGTTAGGAAGCTCGGCTTGGAAATGAAAGGCATTGGGGGCGGCGAAGGCACTGACCAGGGGCTCCCAGTTCCTGCCATCCTGCCATCCGGCCACAAGCCCCACAGACGGCTGTCACGGATGCCTTGAGCCTCATAGCTTGAGAAGATCACTCGAGCATCGGTGAGCACGGTAGGGGGGAAGGCGCTCACGAGATTAAAGTGTCCAATCAGCTCCACGTTCTTCCGTCATTGTCCATGACGTAGAGCTGCATGTTAGGTGCGGTGAAGTCATTGTTGGGAATGAACGTGTTGCGACTCGAGGAGAAGATCACTTTGCCTCCAGGTAAGGGGCAGGGGCCTAGGTTGCAGATGCCGTATCCGACGTAATACCGGCCATGCTCATCCGCTGATAGAGGGTTGTTCGACCAATCAATGACGCCACGGTTCGGTGTCCACTATTGCCATGTGAGTCTAACGATCTCACGCGTCTTGACATTGATCTTGAAGATGTCCGCACCGGCACGCGAAGGATTGCCAGGACGCTGGATGTCCAGCTTCTCTCGCCGTTGATCATGAAACTTGGAGTAGTAGATTCAAAGGCCATCATAGGAGACAACCGGATAGACGACCGCACCATTCCCTCCTTCGACAAGGACCTCTTCCGTGCCGTCTGGATGCAACAACATCAGAGCTACTCCAGAGCCAATGCTGATGGGGTCAAAGACCTCTGGCATGCCCACACGAGTATCGTCGTCAAGCGCGTGGCAGACGACTATAGACGATGTCGTAGTTGATCTCTGCCTGCTTGATGGAACGGACCATGCGAAAAACGCAGGCCGAGAAAGACCTTAAACTGAAAGACCTGGATCGCAAGCCGACGAAGCGCCCGACCTCGTTCATCATGATACACAAATTCAGAGGCATCCTGGT
>JBLHHN010000541.1:0-3311 GCA_047616785.1 Verrucomicrobiales bacterium | reverse complement strand
AACTAGAAGTCGGCGTCAAAATGGGTGAAATAACTCCAGAGGCACAGGATTTTAAAATGCCGAAATCTACCGCCAAACTTTCGAGACGGCGCACTAGGAGTTCGATGACGTCTTCGTGCACATCTTCGTCTTCTGGATGATTCGCGAGCAGTTGTTTTCACACCGCCAATCCCCTGGCGCAGATGAAGTTTGCCCAGTAGTTTGGAGATCTCGATCGCTAGATTGGCGCTGGGATTGCCCGCGGCCGCCTTCTCGAGATCGGCAATGGCCATTTCGAAATTGAGTGTTCTAGCTTCGATCGTTGCCTTCTCATACCAGGCCGCCGCATTGCCAGGATCACCGGCGAGGGCGGCGCGAAACTGTTCGATCGCTCTGACATGATCACGTTGCTTGGTGTGGAAGAAGGCCAACAGAAGGCGATTTGCTGTCGTGCCATCACTCTCTGCCTGTGTTCTGAGATACTCCTCAAGCCCTTCAAGCCCTTCAAGCCCTTCAAGTGATCCTGTGTCTAACCAAGCATTGTAGAATCGATCAAACAGGGAGCCAGGAGCTGGGCGCTTGACCAAGACACGATGAATCTTCGCCGCTTTCTCGTTGGGTTCTTCTGCTAGGACCGAACTTTGCCAGGAAAGCAGAAGGCAGACTAACAGAAGAAAGAATCGGCAAGCTATGCTCTAGTTTTGGTTTGTCAGATGCTTTCGAAACCAAGCCACCGTCGCCGCGACCGCTTGTTTGCGGTCTTGACCGCCGAAACCATGATCGGCGTTCTCGAAGATCAAGAGATCGCATGCGACGTTCGCGGACTCAAAGGCCTGATGGATTTGCTCGCTGTGCGCTGGGGGCACCAGCTCATCTTTGTTGCCATGTAAGAGCAACGTGGGCGCGTCATCGGGAGTGACATGCTTGAGCGGGGAAACGGAGTCGATCTTATCCTCCGCGAACTTGAGGGCAGGGAAGGATTTGCGGAAATCTTCGCTGGTCACATAGGGACGGAGATCGGTCGGAGGAAAGTAGGCGACCACGGCCGCGATCTTCGTATCCTTCTCAGCGGTCGTGCCTAGCATCAGCGAGAGGTGTCCTCCAGCGCTCCCCCCGAAGACTCCGAGTCGATTGGGATCGATGGCGAACTCTGGAGCGCGTCGTTTTACATACCGGACGGCCTCACGCACATCTTTCACCGCATCCGGGACGAGAAACTTCGGACTGCTGCCGTGCCTGACAATGAGCAAGGTGAATCCAGACTCTAACAATTCGGGAAACCCTGCCTGATCGGCGATGCCGCTTTCGAGCAATTCTTCGGGTTCGATCCAGCTGGACACCCAGCCGCCGCTCATCATGAAGAGGGTGGCGGCACCGTTGGTATTGGTATTGGGCTGAATGAGATCCATGGTGAGCGCCATGCCCATCTTGTGCCCGTAGACAAGGTCGCGATGAATGGTCACCGGTGTTTCCGCTTGAAGCGGGAGCGCATTGACGAGAAAGGCGAGGGCGACAGAGAAGAAGTATTTCATCGATCTTTAAACCTGGCTGGTACATGGTATTCTTACAAGCTTGGAGGGAGTCGAAATGTGTTCGCTTGATCACAATCCTGGTTCAGCTAGGCTACAGGAAATATGGGAATCTTCGACATCGCGGCCTGCCTCATCACCTTGGCCGCTCTCTTCGGCTACGTGAATTTTCGTTGGATTAAATTGCCGACGACCATCGGCGTCATGCTGATCAGCTTGTGCTTCTCGCTCTTGCTCGTCCTGCTGAGTTTGGTCAGCCCTGAGATTGTGGAGACGGCCAATTCGTTCATGGCAAAGATCGATTTCAATGAGGCGGTTCTGAACTGCATGCTCAGCTTCCTGCTCTTCGCCGGCGCGTTGCATGTGGATCTCAATGATTTGGCCAATCAGAAACGTCTCATTGCAGTACTTGCGAGTGTCGGTGTGGTTATGTCGACGTTCATTGTTGGAACCTTGATCTATTTCCTCTTAGGAGCGTTTGGGGTGGAGTTTCGATTCATCTACTGCTTGCTCTTTGGCGCGCTTATTTCTCCGACGGATCCTGTGGCGGTGTTAGGAATTCTCAAGACGGTAGGGGTACCGAAATCGATGGAAACGAAGATCACGGGCGAGTCCCTGTTCAATGATGGGGTGGGCGTGGTGGTCTTCTTGGCGATCCTTGCGATCGCCACGGGCAAGAGTGATGGCAGTGTGGGAGATGTCGCGCATCTCTTCCTCATGGAAGCTGGTGGCGGTGTGATGTTAGGCGCGATCTTCGGCGCGCTGGCTTATTTCCTTCTCAAGACGGTGGACAATTATCAGGTCGAAGTGCTCATCACGTTGGCCCTAGTCATGGGAGTCTACAGCCTGGCTCTGGCATGGCATATGTCAGGACCACTGGCCATGGTCGTGGCCGGGCTGATGATTGGCAATCACGGTCGTCAGCTAGCCATGTCCGATGTGACACGCGATCACTTGGACAAGTTCTGGGAGCTGATCGATGAAGTGCTCAATGCCATGCTCTTTGTCCTCATAGGGCTTGAGTTCCTAGTCTTACAGATCACGGGGCAGAATGTGATGTTAGGCTTGATTGCCATTCCTATTGTGTTGTTCGCAAGGTTGATTGCCGTGGCGACTCCCATTTCCATCCTCAAGAATTTCCGCGAGTTCAGCAAAGGCGTTATTCCTATCTTGACATGGGGTGGCTTGCGTGGGGGCATCTCGGTGGCGTTGGCGTTGGCTATTCCTCCTGGACCCGAGCGCGAGGTCTTTCTCACAATGACCTACGTCATTGTGATCTTCAGCATCGCGGTGCAAGGTTTGACCTTGAAGCCGCTCATCCGCAAAGTGACTCATGTGGCGAGTTAGCCTTGGGTTCCTGTGCCTCGTAGCGGCTGCATCGGCAGGGGAGATCGATTTCAATCGAGATATCCGTCCGATCCTCTCGGACAATTGCATCTTCTGTCATGGGCCGGATGAAGCCCATCGTGAAGCGAAGCTCCGGCTGGATACCTTAGAAGGGGCGCGAGAAGTGATCGTGCCTGGAGAGCCTAACAAGAGCGCTCTTATCGATCGAATCTTCTCGAAAGATCCGGATGAACGTATGCCGCCTCCGGATTCCGCCAAAGAGTTAGATACCGAGGAGCGGGAGTTGCTCAAGCGATGGATCGTCGAGGGGGCCGTTTGGAAAGATCACTGGGCCTATGTCTCACCGGAGAAACCGTCGGCTAGCCTGTCCTATTCACCTAGGATAGCGTGAGGGGTGTCAGAGCCGTTCAAGCGATAGTGCTCGTGTTAGGGATTGTGCCATGGCCAGAAATACGG
>JBLHHN010000540.1:0-3321 GCA_047616785.1 Verrucomicrobiales bacterium | reverse complement strand
TTTCCTAGAGAACGTTGGAGACCTTTGCGAAAGCATGAACGCCTTGTCCGAACAAGGTGCTCAGCAATGGAGCCCTATCGTTGAGGCGATGATCGCTTCCGTGTGCCGCGATCACAACGAGATCGAACGCACCTTGGATTACCTCTTGGACCTTTGCTCGCACGAGTCAGGCACCGCGCTCTTCCGGAAACTCTGACGCTACTACTGGACCATCAATCCCGATGGCAGTGCCTTCTATGTGAACCTGTATCGCGAGAGGTGGGATGACGAGAGCATATCCTCGGTGAGGTGAACCGTTAGGCAAGCAGCCTAGCCTCACTCTGGGCGAGCCTACATGATCGTCTTTGACGAAGCGCTTCAATTTGGCCTTCTGAGGGGACCCAATTGGTGCCTAATTGGACTGCTTTAGAGGCCCAATGGCCAAGGCCATTCAGGAATCGCCGAATCCCACGGCTGGGCATCCTTACTTTATTGGCTATTTGCAGCTATCAATGGGTGTCATTGGCTATAAATGGATATAAATGGATATAAAGTGGCCTGATATGCGTGTTTCTGAGATCTAGCCTACCCATGAGATTCTACGGCTCATCAGCGGGATTGATGAGTTCAAGGGCGCGTGGCAGGCGTTGGGGCACCTGCCGCCTGATCGGCTGCAGTCGTTGCGACGGGTGGCGACGATCGAGAGTGTGGGGTCCTCCACGAGGATCGAAGGCGCACGGTTGAGTGACCAGGAGGTGGCGCAGTTTCTTGGGGCGCTGGAGGCGGAGTCCTTTCAGTCGCGCGATGAAGAGGACGTGGCTGGGTATGCTTATGTCATGGAGACGGTGCAGACGGCTTGGGAGAGCTTGTCGCTGACACAAAGCATCGTCTTTCAGCTTCATCGTGATCTTCTGCGCTATAGCACGAAAGATGAACGGCATCGCGGGGATTGGAAATCCTTGCCGAACCACGTGGCGGCCTTTGATGCGTCCGGGAAGGAAGTGGGCATCGTCTTTGAAACGGCGTCGCCCTTTGATACACCTCAACGCATGGAAGGGCTCCTTCAATGGCATGCCAGGGAAGAGGCTGAGCCGACGATTCACCCACTCTTGCGCATGGGTGCCTTTGTGGTGGACTTCCTGGCCATTCATCCCTTCCAGGATGGAAACGGTCGGCTTTCCCGCATCCTAACCAATTTGCTGCTATTGCGTGCGGGGTATGCCTACGTCTCTTTCAGCTCTTTGGAGAGTGTGATCGAGCACAACAAGGAGGGCTACTACCTAGCGCTGAGGCGAACGCAGACGTCGCTTCAGAGTGGCGGCTCCGACTGGGAACCTTGGGTTCTGTTCTTTCTTCGATCGCTCAAGACACAGATCAAGAATCTTCGGCAGCGACTCGATGACAAGGGGGCTCATGTGGAGAAGCCTCAAAGCTTGCCTGAGCACCTTTCGCCGTTGGCTGGTCAACTGCTAGAGCTACTGCGGCAACGGGAAACGCTGACCCTCGCCGAAGCGGCAGAGGCTCTTGGAGCCAATCGCAACACGCTTAAGCTGAAGTTCAAAGAACTGGTGAACGGAGGAGAGGCGAAGCTTTTCGGTCAGGGGCGTGGGGCGCACTATCGTCAAACGGGGCGTTAGCCTGCATGGTCGCCCCTGGGGCATGGTGAGCTGGCCATGGAGTGGGGGAGTGTATTGCCCGCCGGATAGGGGGGGGCGGTTGGTCTGTGTCGAGGTGCCTGTGAACTTTTCTTGGTTCTGTCTGTGGATTCGAAGGGGTGGATTTCGATTTAGCGAGTAGACCGCGACGATGCGGTTCGAAAGCTGAAACGAAACTCTAACTTAATCCACGGATTTATGAATCTATTGGGTTTCTCAAGTCGGGCAAACCGAATAGCTTCGACGCGGAGTTCTTCGAGTGGGGAGCCGCTCAAGTGCGCGAGTTTCTCGATCGCTGTGGCTGGCTCATCAATCGACCTTACTTCGGCCCGCAACACCGAATCAAGACCATGCATCCATGCACCAACGCGAACTCAATTAATGATATACAATCCAATGGTATTCTCATCGGCATCACTTTTTATCGTTTGGGAAAAAATGTAGGTGCCATGTGGCTTGGCATTCCAATGGCGAGTTACGTTGCTATTGGCCATGGAACGGCGAGAAGCGGCGTTCGGTGATCCCGTGGAGGGTGGTGCCGTCGCCTGCGGAAGTCATTGTGGCGCCACGGCGATCCGCAGTGACCGACGTCTCTGCTAGCAAGGACAAAGTCATTGCTTTCAAGCCGACGACGAATGCTGTAAGAATACGAGTAAGACGAAGCACCGTCACCAACCCAGCCTAAGCCTCATGAACATCCCACGCCGCACTTTCATCCGCTCCGCTGGCATCTCGCTTGCGCTCCCGTGGCTCGACGTTTTTGGCGCTGACTCGAAACCGAAGACCACGAGCCAGCCGCCGCGTCGAATGGTCTGCATCTGCGCGCCGCTCGGGCTCCATCCTGACAATTTCTTTCCCAAGGAAAGCGGCAAAGACTACGCGCCTTCTCCTTATCTCGATATCCTCAACCAACACCGCAAGGACTTCACCGTCATCTCAGGCTTGGAACACGCTGGCATGAGTTCAAGCTTCGGTCATCAAGCCTCGGCCAGTTTCCTAACAGGTGTCCCCGGTGCTGGGCGACCCGGATTCCGCAACGCCATTTCTCTCGATCAATTCGCCGCGGAACATCTCGGTGCCCTCACACGGTTTCCAAGCCTCGCCTTGTCGGGCGAAGGATCGGGCGGTCTCTCCTGGACACGAACCGGCGCGCTCATCCCGGCCGACAACTCGCCATCCAAAGTCTTCGCGCAGCTCTTTCTCCAAGGCCGCGCCAATGAGATGCAGGAGCAGATGCGTCGCCTTGAGGACGGTCGCAGCATCCTTGACGATGTGCGCGAACAAGCGAAGTCCTTGCGCACCGGTCTTGGCGGCGAGGATCGTGATAAGCTTGACGAGTATCTAACAAGTGTGCGCGAGTTGGAAGTGCGCATGGTCAACGACGAGAGTTGGGCAAAGAAACCCAAGCCCAAAGTCGACATCGAACCGCCGAAAGACATCCCCAACGCCGCCGATCTCGTTGGCCGCACACGCCTGCTCTTTGACCTCACCCATCTCGCACTCCAGACCGATTCGACCCGTTTCATCACCATCATGCTTGCTGGCTCCACCGGCGCGCCTCCAATCGATGGCGTGAATCTCGGTCATCACGACCTCTCCCATCACGGCAAAGACCCGGGCAAGCTCGAGCAACTCAAGATCGTCGAAGTCGAAACGATGAAGACCGTGCGTGATCTCCTAACAAAGC
>JBLHHN010000539.1:0-3348 GCA_047616785.1 Verrucomicrobiales bacterium | reverse complement strand
GCTCCCGAGGCACGACCTCGCAGGGCGTGATTCAAATGCACGACGATGAGTTTGCGGTAGCCTAACTGATGTAGCAGCCGCAGTAGCACGACAGAATCGACGCCGCCCGAGACACCAATGAGGTAGCTGCGCGTGACCGCATGCGTCTTCGGAAGCTGGCGCAGCGCTTCGATCACGACCCTAACGGATCTCCGTAGCGCCACCGAAGTAGGGATGCAGGGGCTCGGGCAGTTTGATCGAGCCATCAGGTTGCTGCCACGTTTCGACCAACGCCACGAAGAGTCGTGGAAGAGCGAGGCCTGAACCGTTCAAAGTATGGCAGAAATGGTTCTTCTTCGTCTCGGCATCCTTGTAACGAAGTTGCATGCGTCGGGCTTGGTAATCCATGAAGGCACTGCAACTGGACACTTCCAAATAACCACCATGCCCAGGTGCCCACACTTCGAGATCATAGGTCTTGGACGAGGATCGACCGAGATCGCCAGTGCACAATTCGATGACGCGGTAGTGCAGGCCTAACAACTGTAAGGCTTTCTCAGCATGGCCGGTGAGTTCCTCTAACGCCGTCATCGATTGATCCGGATGCACGATCTGGACGAGCTCGACTTTGTCGAACTGATGCATGCGGATGAGGCCCTTGCTCTCGCGACCGGCGGACCCAGCTTCACGACGGAAACATGGCGTGTAGGCGGTGTACTTGCGAGGCAGATCAGCCTCAGCGAGGAGCTGTTCGCGCACGAGATTCGTCAGGGGGACCTCGGCCGTGGGGGCAAGGAAGAAACTCCCATCCTCAAGACCATACATGTCGTCTTCGAACTTGGGCAACTGGCCGGTGCCGAACATGCATTCACGTCGCACGACAATGGGAGGGCTGACTTCGGTGTAGCCGTGCTGGTCTGTTTGTAAATCTAGCAGAAACTGAATGAGCGCCCGTTCTAACCGAGCACCAGGACCGGTGAAAACGACATAGCCTGATCCTGACAGAGTGGCGCCTGCTTCGAAATCGAACAAGCCGAGTTCCGCCCCCAGAGTCACATGATCCTTGAACCCGCCGACAGGTTTCTCGCCCCACACGCGCACTTCGGGATTGGCTGATTCATCTTGGCCCACAGGGCAAGCTTCGTGCGGGAGATTGGGAATGCTGAGCAAGAGATCGCGTTGCGTGGTCTCCGCTTCGAGCACCTTTTCATCGAGAGATTTGATCGATTCGCCGATCTTCTTAACGCTGGCCTCAATCTCAGAAGTGTCTTGGCCGTTTTTGCGAAGCTTTCCAATCTCCTTGCTGACCGTGTTCCGTTCTTGCTGCAATTGCTGACGTTCGGTCTCGCATTGACGCCGCACCTGATCACAGGCCAGGACCTTATCGACAAGCGCATGGGAATCACTGTCCCGCGTGAGCAGACGCGTTTTCACCTCATCAGGTTGTTCGCGGAGCAATCGTATATCGAGCATGGGCGCGACCGTAGCGTAAGGCCTTCAAAAGGAAAGCCGTTTTCCCCGGGACGAAGACCCGCACTTGCGCTAGGATCGGCACCGATGACGTCACCACGTTCGCACCTTTCTGGATGGACTCCTTGCCCGCATTTGCCGACGCCAAGCGAGCCGTTGACCCATCACGTCATGGGACCTTTTCGTAAGGAACGCGGGGCGGCCTTCTATGAAACCGCGTTGACCTATGCGGGCTCTCTTTGGTTGCAGGGTCTGCCCGCGCGGAGTGTGCTTCTGATCAATCGCGCGCTCAGCGCGGATTTGCGTGGCGACGAATCGATCCTCGAAACATGGCCGTTGCCATACGCGGCGGTGCGGTGGGTAATGGAGAATCGACCGGATGATCTGGAAACGCATTTCATCGGCAACCCACGTCGGCATTATCAACATCTCGCCACGCGCATGGTGCCTCCTCGGAGAATGCAGCGCCGATGGCGTGCATGGGCGTGTTGGTACATCGCAGCGCAGGTGCTACCGGAAACGGAGTTTCCCGGGGATGCCTTGCAGATCCGTGAGGAAGGCGTGATGGAGCCGTCCTTTGAAGACATTGGTGAGGGTTTGGAAATGCATGGGATCATCGGTGAACGTGCGCTGTGGGAGACAGGATCATGAGGGGACAGGATCATGAGATGATTTTGACTCTAGCATGTGTCCGTATCGTCGGCATTCCTGCCGGTGCCGAAGCTGGGACAAGCACCGCCAGGAATGGCAGCGATACGGAGGCCTACGGTTTCACTTCCACATTCACCACTTCCATCCGCCAATCCTCGAACTTCTCGGCGAGTGTGAGGATGCCGAACGTGTCGAATGTGTAGTTGCCGCCTTTTCCGTAGAGGCTGTCTGGTGAAACGTTGAAGGTGTAGACACCGCCATCAACCACGGGACGTACTTTTCCCGTCTCCAACCGCGTTGCTAGAGTTTCGTCATCACCCTGCTTGGGCTCTTGCCAATGGCGGAAGACGCCGCGTGAGGCGATGATGCGTTTCATGATCGGGGTTTCTCCGCCTCCGTGCTGATGTGCCCGGATGACTCCCCTGACGCGGGCATTGGGACTAGAGCTCGCTTTCAAGATCCCCTGCGTCAGCGACTGGCCGAACATGATGCGACTGCTCCCATCGGAACTGAACTTCAGATCGGGTTGGAGCTGGTAGAGCGTGAAGTCGTGCCACATGAACCCGATGGATTGCGGTGTCCCGGGGTCTTCGGGGACGAAGTCCACCATCATCCGTTGGATACCGGGAATGATGAAGTCTGGGAAAAGGGAAGCATGAGAGTTCTGAAACGTGCGGCGCTTCAATTCCCCAAGGCGTTCGTATCCAATCCATCCACGCGCTTTCAAGAGCTGCTGGGGATCGTAGCCCGGCTCCAGGCCTCCGTGGCAACTCTGTACGAAATTCCCTGACGAACCCACATAAATGACCGCTGGCAGGACATCGAAGAGCTTGACCACGCGTTTGTAGTCAAAGCGTCCGCCATACTTGGCGTGGCACTCATCTAAGAACCCGTACTTGCTCACCATCCGTAGGTCTTCATGATTGCCACGCGAGAGCCAGACGCTCGTAGGATTTTCCAGCTTGAGTCGGAGCAGCGTGAAAAGTACTTCAATGCCGTACTTTCCACGATCTGTGTAGTCTCCGAGGAAGACAAGGTGGGTGTTAGGAGCCGTCACTTTGAAGCCTGTGAGGATCTTGCGACGATTCATTTCCTCAATGGCCGCCAGTAAGGAATGGACATCGCCGTGCAAGTCCCCATGAAAGATCACCTTCGATCCTGGTTGTAGTGATAGCCGTTGGGCGAACGGTTTGAACTTGGGCTGTACTTTCGCCCGAGCACCTGGCTTGACGATCCAAGGCTTCACGG
>JBLHHN010000538.1:0-3369 GCA_047616785.1 Verrucomicrobiales bacterium | reverse complement strand
GGCGGGCTCTGGCCAATCAAGGGCGCACCATTCGCCTTCCCGTTCATATGAAGGAGAAGATTTCTAAGATGACCCGGATCGCTAGTCATCTGACGGAAGAGTTGGGACGTGAGCCGACCGTTGAGGAAATTTCTGAATTCACCGGCATTCCCACCCCCAAACTCTCTGCTCTCGTGGAGGCCGCGATGCGCCCTGCGTCTTTGGATGCGCCGATGGGTGATGGCACGGACAGTCGCATGACCTTTGGGGAAACGGTTTGCGACGAAGCGATGATCTCGCCCGATGACACCGCGAGTGATGCCGACATGGTCGATCAGTTAGGCGATCTCTTGCACGAGTTGGATGATCGTGAGCGCCGGATCATCGATCTTCGTTTCGGACTTGGTGGGCGTCGTAGCCGCACCTTGGTCGAAGTTGGCAAAGAATTCGGCGTGACCCGAGAAAGGATCCGCCAGTTGCAGAACGTTGCTCTCACCAAGATGCGTCGCGCGCTCTCGCGCATGGAAGATCCAAGGTTCCAGCGGATTCGCGATATCATCGAGAAAGCGCCCGAGAACTAAGATTTTATATTGGACCTAGGTCCGCTCTCTTCCGAATCATTCTCTACGTTAACCTTCATCCAGAATACTCGCCAGTAGGGAGGTGCCCTCATTGCTGTTTATTTTCAGAATGAGGATATAGCATTTATCCATAGCGCAGGCTTCTATGAAAATTATCGATAAATGGGCGAAAATCGGTGTTACTAGCAGTTTCCTGCTGCAATCAGCGGATTTGCTACGTCAGGAGGTCTGAACTTTGTTGAAGAACAAGAAAGAGCTCAGAGAATACAGAAAGCGGCAAGACAAGCAGGATCCAGACAGCGATCCAAAGTCGCTGAGGATCAGAGCCTTGTAGTTCCGTTAGGTCATTATTTCATCATTCTCCCCGGAGAGGCAGCCGAGTCGTTAGGCGCGACGGCTAGGCGGCTAGTCTCTCGTAGAGAACTTACAAATGGTGCCGTTGTTTGGTGCGGTTCTCGCTGTAGTTTTGATAGGCTTCCTTCACCGTATCGACCTCTGACACTTCGGCGATCGGGACCTCCCACCAAGCGTAGCCGTCGACGCCTTGGAAAAGATCGGTTTCGACGTAGATGACGGTGGTCTTGTCGATGGACTTGGCTTCTTCGAGAGCTGCGCGGACAGAGGCGATGTCCGTGCACTCGATGACGTGAGCCCCGAGACTGCGTGCGTTGGTAGCAAGATCGACAGGGAGGTGGTCGCCGTCGAGTTGGCCGGTCGCCTCATTGCGGTAGCGATACTGGGTACCGAAGCGCTGGCTACCGACGGCGGTGGAGAGACCGCCGATGCTTCCGTAGCCGTTGTTGTTTAATAAGACGACAGTTAGTTTGATGCGTTCTTGAATGGAGGTGGCGAGCTCTTGCGCCATCATGAGGTAACTGCCATCACCGATCATGACATAGATCTCACGAGTGGGATCGGCCATCTTGGCACCCAGACCACCGGCGATTTCGTAGCCCATGCAGGAGTAACCGTATTCCAAATGGTAACCTTTGGGATCGCGTGTGCGCCAGAGTTTGTGGAGATCGCCGGGGAGACTGCCTGCCGCACAGAGAACGATGTCGCGTTCATCGGAAGCGTCATTGACGGCTCCTATGACTTCGCCCTGACTGACAGGAATGCCATGGTCCAAATGATAGACCGATTCCACAACTTTGTCCCAGGAGGTGTTCCATTCAGTGGCTTTGGCTCTGTAGGCATCTTCGACGGCGTAACCAGAAAGCGCTTCATCGAGTTCTTCGAGGACGGCTCGTGCGTCGCCAACGAGCGGGAGGGCGCCGTGTTTGAAGGCGTCGAAGTCGGTGATGTTGATGTTGATGAAACGGACCTTGGGATCTTGCCAGGCTGTCTTGGAAGCGGTCGTGAAGTCGCTGTAGCGGGTGCCGATGCCGATGACGAGATCCGCTTCGGTGGCGATGACATTGGCGCCTTCGGTACCGGTGACGCCGGCGGCTCCGAGATTGCAGGGGTCATCGTAACGGAGCGCTCCTTTGCCAGCCATGGTCTCCGCCACGGGCACGCCGGTGCGTTTGACGAAGGCGCGCAGTTGATCCGTAGCTTCGCTGTAGATGGTGCCACCGCCCGTGATGATCATGGGGCGTTTGCTCGCGCGAATCCACTCGGCAGCGCGTTGGAGGAGGGCTTTGTCAGGACATGGCCGCCCGATGCACCAGACTTTCTTTTCAAACATCGCGTCTGGGAAATCAAAAGCCTCTGCTTGCACGTCTTGGGGCATGCAGAGGGTGACCGCTCCGGTATCGCCTTGAGAGATGAGCACGCGCATGACCTCAGGAAGGGAGGTGATCAACTGCTCTGCGCGATTGATCCGATCCCAGTACCGAGAGACGGGTTTGAAGGCGTCATTGGCCCCGTGATCCTGAGTATATGGCAATTCGATCTGCTGCAGGACGGGCGCAACATTGCGTCTGGCAAAGATGTCACCGGGCAGCAAAAGGACAGGAATGCGATTGACCGTGGCCAGGGCGGCTCCCGTGACCATGTTTGTCGCTCCTGGGCCGATCGATGTCGTGCAGGCAAAGACACCGAGCCGATTCCGCACCTTGGCATAGGCGACGGCCGTGTGGACCATGGCCTGTTCGTTGCGGCATTGATAGTAGGGGAACTCAGGGTCTTGATGGAGCGCTTGCCCAAGGCCAGCGACATTTCCATGACCAAAGATTCCGAAACAGCCGGCAAAGAACGTGTGCTCCTGGCCATCGCGTTCGACATGCTGGTTCTTGAGATAAGTGATGGTCGCCTGAGCGACGGTGAGACGAGACATGATGTTCTAGGAAGGTGAATGGCTAAATTGAAGAGACAGGATCATGCGTCTTTGGGAGTGTTAGTGAATTCGATGTCGTGCCGGTTGAGGTTGATCCAGATGATTCCTGCCAGTGATGTGTGCTTGAGGAATCGTTGCTGGTGATCGATCATCCCTTTCCAGTCCTTCTTTGTGGCGGAGAGTGCAAAGGCAAAGTCGTTTGTCAGCATGTGCGCGTGCTGTTGGCCAATGACGCGGGAGCCTGAAGTCACCGGTAAGCGCTTGAGGACTTTCTCGGGTCCACCTAGAAAGTGGGTGATGGCATCTCGATAGAGTCGGAAATCTAGAAATGCTCCCCAGTCTTCTAGCAGTGCCAGGATCCAGTCGCGAATCTGATGGCATTCTGGCATGACAGGATTCCATCCCTTGTCCACGATTCGAAATCGGCAACGTTCTTTCTTCGTGAGGGAGGTCGAGACGAAACGACGATCAACCCGTGAAGGACGAAGATTGATCAATGAACCATGATGGCTTTCCGTTAGGAATAAATAA
>JBLHHN010000537.1:0-3384 GCA_047616785.1 Verrucomicrobiales bacterium | reverse complement strand
GACCTGGGAAGTCATCGCAACGGACCAGACTGGCCCAGCGACGGATGGGGATGCTGCCCGTAGTGCACAGCCCGCCGGTTACTACCGCGGCGTGACGCCATAGTAAGCCTCACGTTCACCTAAAGAACATCAAGTAGCCAAAGGGCAGCGCATTCAGCGCTGCCCTTTGTGCGTACTTCTTGCGCTATCAATCCTTCAGGGGCATCCTCCGCCGCATAGTCTATGGGGATCATCGAACACAACCGGCAAGCATGGGATGCTGAATCAGCAAGCGGAAGCGAATGGGCAACCCCGGTCGATTCTGAGACCATCCGCAAAGCGAGCGAAGGCGACTGGCAGATCGTCCTCACCCCAAGGCGCGCCGTGCCTGCAGAATGGTTTGGAGACCTCTTTGACAAAGCCGTGCTCTGTCTCGGATCCGGAGGTGGCCAGCAAGCCCCTGTCCTCGCCGCTGTGGGGGCCAATGTCACCAGCTTCGATCTCTCAGACAATCAGCTGACCAAAGACGCACGCGTCGCCGAAGAGCATGGACTTTCCGTCCGCTGCGTTCAGGGGGACATGGCAGATCTCTCAGACTTTGCCGATGATCACTTCGACCTCGTCTTCCATCCCGTCTCCAATCTCTTCGTGCCCGATGTCCAGGTGGTCTGGCGCGAATGCCATCGCGTGCTCAAGCCTAACGGAATCCTTCTCGCAGGCTTCATGAACCCAAGCTTCTTCCTATTCGATCACGAAGAAGCGGCCGAAAGTGGATGCCTTGTGGTGAAACACGTCCTGCCCTATGCAGAACCCGGCAGCCTCGAAGGCAAAGCTCACGAACAATGGTCCAAGAGCGGACGCCCCGCCGAGTTCAGCCATTCGTTAGAATCCCAGATCGGCGGCCAGATCGCGGCTGGCTTCGGCATCACCGCTCTCTACGAAGATCACTGGGATGACGAAGCCACGCCATTGAACAAATTCTCTCCCATGTCCATCGCCACCCGCGCGGTGAAGCTAGCGTCAGGCTTCTGATAGAGTTGGAGTATCACTGAAGGAAGCGCGCGTTCGTGCTAGCACCAGAACCAGCAAGACGACCGTCATGGTAAGGGACAATATCCAGCCATGGAAAATACTGGTGTGCCCGGCCACCAAGATTTGAATGACAGTTTTATTCATGTCTGCGCCCATCATGTAGACAATTGTGCCTAAAGTGTTAGGACAAAGATGAACGATGGCCCAGCAGAAACCCACAAGAACCGGGCGATGCCAAATTGTTCGTAGCAATTGCCCAAATTTCACAAAACCATGGCCTGTCATAGCCAGCCCCATTGCTGCGACCAAGGCTCCCGTTTCTGCAAGCGCGGCGGCCAATGTGTCCGCGTAGGAGGCCTCTGTCTTGACCGGAAGCGTAAGTGCTAGACGAAGGGCCTCCTTGCCATCGCGAAGAGCGTCATCCGGGTGCGTGGCAAGAATCCAGGCAAGGTTATTCACCCCAGACACATGATCTGGGTGGTGCTGTGTTAGGACTCGGAGCGTCTTGATCGCGGCAGGGAGGTCATCCGTGGCAAAGTAGATCTGCGCGAGACCAAAGAGCGTGGTCCGATCCGTAGGTTCCCGCGCAACTGCTTGCAGAAGAAGAGGGAAAGCCCGTTCCACATTCCGTTCCTTCAGATAGTGCAATCCAAGTTCACGGAGAAGCTTGATGTCCTTTGGGTTCAACAGCATGGCTCCGGAATCTAACATCCTCCCGAGAACGGCTTCGATCTTGGCTCGGTTCAATCCGACGGTATCGGGGTTTGACTCTAAGTACGCGATCAAACGATCGAGATAATCCAAAGCAGGCTTGAGCTTGCCAGCGGCGAAGAAGTTCGTGGCGATGTTGATGGGATCCATCGCCGAGGGCGGATTGAGCCACGGTCCGCGAAAGGGTAGTGCCTGTTGCAGAAGTTGGTCAGACTTCTCTGACATGAGGGCGAGGTCTTGGATCACCTGCCCCGGCGTGACGGCGCCCGGATACCAGCAGACAAGCCGACTCTCTTTATCCAACAACAAACAAAGCGGCAATTTCAGAGGCGTGCTATGGTCGAAGAGGCTGCGTTGCATGACCTCCAGAGCATCGAGCCATTCATCCGTCGCCACGATTTGCGGAAAGGGATAGTCGGATGGTGAGATACCATCGACATTGACTGACAACACCTCCAAGCCTGCGGATTTGACGGCGTCGGCGGCCCTGGCAAAGGCTTGACGCTCTGCAAGGCAAGGGGCGCACCAAGAGGCCGAAAGCTGGACGAGCAGAGGACGCTCGTGTTTCAAGCCAGCTACGGAGGGAAACCAAGGTCGCGCCAAGGAAATCACGCGCGCCGGTAACGGCGAATTGGCAGGAGATCCCGTGCTCTTAAGCGTCACTCTGGGTGTATCGGATACCTTCGAATCACTCCCTTCCACAATTTGGACGGATCGTCCATGATTGGCGATCTCATGAATCGAAGGAGGCGAATTCGGCCAAGTGATCCGCAAGGTCGATGCTTTCTCATTCGTAGGCCATGCGAAATGCAGGCGCTTGCTAGACTGCGAGAGATAGCCATGCCCGGCCCGAACCGCACGCGTGATCTCGCGACCATTGCTCAATGTGAGAGTCGCACGAGCACCGATCGCATCGCGGTTTGAACGCACGCCTTGAAGCGAGACGCTCATCGATGAAGATCTTTGACTATCAGAAGCGCGGTTCTCCAGAAAGCGCACCATCGGCGCATTACGATTGGTGAGCCAGAGATCCAGATCACCATCATCATCCCAATCGATGACGGCGATCCCGCGCGAGTCATCGGACAGACCGAAGCCGCTCACGGACGAAGCATCAGCAAACCCTTTTCCTCCCTTATTCACAAAGCAGACATTGGCCTCGTGACCACTCCAACTATGCCCCTCACGCATGAGCTGATTGATCGCGGCCCAGGCACGTTGGTACCCTGTAGAATTCACCGCACGCGTGCCAGGACTCTGAGACGTGACCCGTCTCCAGTAGAACCCTCACAAATCATCCTGCTGCGTGTTGGTGACAAAGCCATTTGCGACGAGCAAGTCTTGCCAGCCGTCATTGTTGACATCGGCCATCACCGAGGACCATGCCCAGCGCCCCATTTGGACACGCTGATCTTGTGAGACCTTCTCAAAGCGCTTTCCGTCACGATTCAGGAACAGGCTATTGCCAGCCGCGAGTTCCCGGACTCCCGGATCACGCGTGATGCGTTGGCCCGCACTGGAAAACATGTTCCCTACATAGAGCACACATTCCGCACCCTGCCCGGCAATTTAGTGGCAATTCAGCTTAGATGGCGTAGTGTTAGCTTGTGTTCTTGTTTGGTGGATTTGGTTTGCTTGTGAAGATTGTTCCTTTTAGGCCAA
>JBLHHN010000536.1:0-3386 GCA_047616785.1 Verrucomicrobiales bacterium | reverse complement strand
AGGCAGGCTTCGGCCGTATTGTCGTCGGATCTGGAGCGGAAGCGATGAGCTTTGCCGAGCGTCAGTCTTTCGATCTTGTCTTCCTGGACCTCAAGCTTCCGGACATTGCAGGTGACGAGCTTTATGCAAAACTGAAAGAACTTCATCCGGACATGCCTATCGTGATCATCACGGGCTATCCAGACAGTGAGATCCTTAGTAAGATCCTCTCAAGTGGTCCTGTGACGGTGATCAAGAAGCCGGTCGAATTCGACCAGCTCAACCGAACCGTTCGCATTCTCGGCCATAAAGGCGCTGAGGTTTCCTCTTCTTAAAAAGCAACCTACGCTGCGAAATCTGCTTAGAGCCGTCCCTCGGGACGGCTTTTCGCGTTTCTAGAGGTGAAACGATCGTGATTGCAGCTTCGCGGGTTTGGTAGTTCATCCTAGCTATGTCTCGTCGTCGATCTAGTTTTTCATTGGGCCCCGTCCTGACGTTGATCGCGGTGGTTTTCATCGTGCTCTTGTGGAATCGCACTCATGCTCCGGTCGGAGCTGATCGATCAGAGGGGGAGTTCATCGTCCTGGGAGCCGTCCGGTTGGTGGAGAATCGCGGAAATGATGGGGACAGTTTTCACATTCAGCATGGCACGCAAGTGCGAGTCTACCGGCTTCATTTCGTCGATACATTCGAGAAAAGTGATCGCTTTTACAGCCGGTTGAAGGATCAAGGAAGTTACTTCGGAGGGTTGAACCCGGATCAAGTCATTAAGATGGGTGAGGAGGCGACGGAAACCACTCTTGATTGGCTGCGCCATGAGCCTTTCGAGGTCTACACCAAGGAAGAACGTGTGATGAATAGCGATCGTCTGCACGCCATGATCCGATTTCCGCAGGCTTCTGAAGGGAGGCAGTGGCTCTCTGAAAGATTGGTGGAGGCTGGCCTGGCCCGAATCTACACCAATGGCACAACCTTGGCCGATGGCACTTCCGCCAAGGAGTTCGAGGCGCATTTGCGTGATATTGAGGCGGATGCGAAGAAGGCCAAACACGGGGCTTGGAGGCTTTAGCAGGAACTTTCGCGCAATCTTCACGGGGCCTTCATCCAATCTTCACATCCGAAGAAAACCGTAACGTCATGATGAAATTCGTTCGAGTGCCACTCATCCTTTCGGTCGCTGCGATTGGGATCACGGCTCATAGCCCTATCAATGACACGGTGAATCGCCTTCTTCTGTTGGGAGGGATCGCCGGCTTGTGGCTTGGCGTTCTAGCCTTGCTTTGGCGACGCACCACATGCCGAAGAGGATGGTTACTTCTACCTGTCGTCTTTGCCGTGATCCTGATCTTACCAGGAAAAGTCAATCAAGAAGGATTACGCGAAGCCTACGGTCGAAGGTTGTTGGCATACGCTGAAACGCCTTACGTTTGGGGCGGTGAGAATAGACGGGGCATCGATTGCTCAGGCCTTCCGCGGCGAGCGCTGCAAGAAGCGTTGTTGGTCCAAGGCTTGCGGCATTTAGATGGAGCCTCTGTTCGCAGTGCTTTCATCCAGTGGTGGCAGGATCGCAGCGCGCGCGACTTGGGCAACCGGGATGGTCTTTACGATTTGACGGTTCCGCTAGAGATCGAAGGTAAGATTCCCGATCTGGAAATGGGCGCTCTTTCTACCGGTGACCTTGCCGTCACGTCCAGCGGTGTTCACGTGATAGTCTACTTGGGAGACGGCCAATGGATTCAAGCAGACCCGAGTGAAATGCGGGTCATCATTCGGCATGGCACGGCGGATGAGAACCCCTGGTTCAGAAGTCCAGTCACGCTTCATCGATGGCGTCTGTTCGAAGTAGGCCAGGACTAGGAAATGTCTCCTAGGCCTATGCCAGGGCTTTCAATTTGGAAGCCATCGCCTCTTGATTGAGGCCGCCGGTGAGGCGCTCTTTCTCCTCGCCATCTTTGAAGAACAGCAGGGTCGGCATGGCGCGCACGGCGAGTTTGACCGCGAGGTCGCGATTGTCATCCACGTTCACTTTACCGATCTTAGCAGCCCCACCCATCTCCGCGGCGAGCGCTTCGATGACAGGATTCAATTGCTGGCAAGGGCCACACCAAGGCGCCCAGAAGTCGAGCAAGACGGGCACTGAAGATTGGGTGACTTCAGCTTCAAAGTTGTCTCCGGTAATGGTAATAATAGAATCAGCCATGCCTACCTAATTGGTCGGCATGGCTGACGATGCAAATCGAATTGTGAGGATGCTCCTCTAGATCGCGCCCTTGGACATCAATTCCAGGACGAGAACAACGGCTGCGAAAACGAATACTAAGAATGGAACCATGATTCAGAAAGGTTAGGATTGTGTTTGCAGGAAATTCACCAACTCGATGGCCAGAAGAACGACTCCCACGATGAGGGCAATGAGGGCGAGCGGAAGCATTCCACTCTCGTTGCCATCATCATCATCGCCCACAGAGGCTGCGGAAAGACCACTCAGTGTCGGAGCTTTGGGAATGGAAGGTGCTGCCTGGAGCCTCACCGTCGCCCTTGGAAGGGGTGCTGTGGAACCGGGGCCAGCGGCGACCTTCTTCTTTGCAGGTGCAGGTGCCTTTGCCGCAGGTGCCGGAGCGCCTGGGGCTCTAGGAGCGCCAGCGGGAGGCTTGGGCGCGCTAGGAGCAGTCATAGAAGGTGGTTTCGGCGCCCCTGGAGCTACTGGTGGGCGAGGCACGGCTGCCGTTGGAGGACTCGGTGCCGCGGGTGGTTTGGCTACAGGAGGAGCAGGTGCGCCGTCTGGCTTGGCCTTCAACGTGATACGGACCGTTTCCTTCTTAAGAGGAACCGTGGTGGTTTTGTCCGTCCGAGGTGGAATCGGCGGCTTGGGTGGCTGTGGTGTGTCGTCACTCATTCCTAAATGTTAGTTGGGTGTTTAAAAAATCTGCTAAAAAAGATGCGCCAGATCTACCGATTCGCCAACTTTCTTGTCAAAGCTTTTCCTTCTTTTATCAGAGTCGCGAGTTGCGACAAGAAGCTTCTCGCACAACATGGACCTATGTGTACACCGAACTCCGTCGCAGAGCTGCTGCAAGCCCTTATTCGGATTCCAAGCGTTAATCCTTTCGCGCTTGATGCCGCATCCGCGCCCTATGTCGGTGAGCTTCGATGTGCCCAGTTCATCGGCGAGTTCCTCGAATCCCTTGGAGCGGCGGTCACGCTCGATGAAGTCGAGCCAGATCGCCCTAATGTGATCGGTCATTTCTCTTCCAACAACGGTAGGGGCAAGCCGCGCGTACTGCTCGCTCCTCACATCGATACCGTTTCCGTCCAAGGCATGACGATCGATCCCTTTGCCGCCGAGATCCGTGATGGACGCATCTACGGCCGCGGGGCTTCTGATACCAAAGGGACCATGGCGGCCA
>JBLHHN010000535.1:0-3408 GCA_047616785.1 Verrucomicrobiales bacterium | reverse complement strand
ATGATGGGTTCAAGAACGGCATCTTTGCCAAGCATGGCGTTCCTAAAGCAGATGAATGGGCCAGCATCGCGGGCTGGTCTTGGGCATTGAGTCGAGTGCTAGACTTTGTGGAGCAAACGCCCATCGGCGTGGATGCCACGAAGGTTGCGGTGATGGGTCATTCGCGGCTGGGCAAGACCTCGCTCTGGGCAGGCGCAACGGATGAGCGGTTTGCCATGATCATTTCCAACAACTCTGGTTGTGGGGGGGCGGCCCTTTCCAAACGTGCCTTTGGTGAAACCGTGGGTCGGATCACCAAGGCCTTTCCGCACTGGTTCAGCGGCAATTACAACAAGTATGCCAACAACGAAAGCGCCCTCACCTTTGACCAACACATGCTCCTCGCTCTCATGGCCCCGCGTCCTCTATACGTGGCCAGTGCGGAAGACGACCAATGGGCAGATCCTCATGGCGAGTTTCTCTCCTGCGTGGCAGCGGATCCCGTTTACCGCTTGTTAGGAACCGATGGCTTGCCTGCGAAGGCGATGCCGAAGGTGAACCAGCCGATGCAAGGCCAGATTGCTTACCATATTCGTAATGGCAAGCACGACGTGACCGATTTCGATTGGGAGCAGTATATCAAGTTCGCTAAAAAACATCTATGATAACCCCTTCTTTGGTAGCCGTCATGGGTAGTGCGTTAGCCTGGTCTTTGTTAGTCAGCTTGGCCGCAGCAGAGAAGAATGATTATCGTTTTGATGGGAAGGGTATTTCGCGAGAGGTTCTGGAGAACTACCTCGACCGCTCGGTGACCATGGCGTTCTATCTGGTGCCAGAGAAGCCGGAAGGTCGGCGAGTCTACCCATTCCATGCGGACGATGTTCGGTTCATCAAGAACATCGGAGCGAAATTCATTGGGCGCGCGATCTACCGTTGGGCGTTGAGAGTCGACTGAATTCTGAGGAGTTCTGGACGACCGCAAAGACGTTGATCGAAGCGGTGCACGTGCATGATTCGGAGGTCGTGTTTCAGGGCTGTCTTTTCGAGATCGTCACTGAAGAGGTGAGCAATGTTAGGGTTCCCGCGTGGGTCTTTGAAGACCTGGGTTTGCCGATTGAGGATCGTTCCTTTTCTTACAAAGCCATGCTCAACGGCAAGGGGAAGTTCGTCGATCACTGGCGGAAGGGAAGCAGCGTCCCTGATGTGAGCACGGCAGAAACGCAGCTCTGGTTCTACTATCTAGCAGGAGCCTACATGAAGATCGGATGCGAAGCGTTTCATCTCGGGCAGATCGAACTCATGGGCATGAACGGCTCGGAACGAAATGCCTGGGCCGAACTCATACAGAAGATCCGCAAATGCGCCACGAAACATGCTCGCCGTGATTGGGTCTTGTTAGACGCGCATGTTCCTCGATTTGGAATGGTCAAGGACGGCGTGAGCTTGATCGATTTCAACTCGTTCCCACTGCGCATCAAAGAAGTCCCAGAGAAGCCCATGGCGGGCGTGCTGGAAGTGAATCACTTGGACCCTTTACAAGCGTAGCCTTGGCGCTATCTCGCCAAGCGGGTGGCCATGCGATCACCTGCCTTATTTGGTGGAGTTTGACAACTTCGGCCGCAACCGGAAGCCGAATGTGGCCGATCTGAATTCGCACTTTGTGTGGGGATGGGACGAGATCTCCTGGTTTGCCCAACAATCGGACGTCGACCGAAAAGCGTGGCTAAAGTATGCCCGCGACTGGATTAATGAGACCGATACTAACGGTCATCTACAAATGCCTGGCTGCCGGATGTTGTCGTGTCCTAACGAAACCTCGGGCAGTTATCGCGCCAACACGAAGAGCCCAGCTTGCCCCATAGGCTATTCTCAGGAGGAGACGATAAGGGAGCTTTGGAGTGACTGATAATCTTCTGTCTGCCCAAAGTGAAATCCTTACAGGCCGAGGTACTCCCGGCTCAGCTTGAACACTGCGGGGCTCACGCCTAGCGCCGCTTTCAGCTGCACATCGCGATCCCACGAATTGCGCGTCCGTCCGAGTCGCCATAGCTGTGATAGCGTGAGATTAAATGGATACTGCCATGGCGTGACCAACGGGGTGTTGGTCAGCGGGTAGTCGGTGCCATACATCAGACGACCCTCAAGGCGCGCATCATTGAGCACCTTGCGAAGATGTCTTCGTCGGTTGGTCTGTGTGAGCGTCGATAGGTCGGCTACAAGATTCGGATACTCTGGCATCATCTCAAGGAGTCGTTCGACATTGTCCTGACCTTGGGACTTTCCGGAACTCGCCACATGGGCAGCGATCACGCGTACACCCATCTTCAAGGCAAGCCGCAACAACTGAGGATCGCCAAGGGCATTGTTCGTCTTGGAGAACGAATCCTCATCGCCCACATGGGTGAGCAACGGAAGGTTCAGTTCGATGAGCTTCTCATAATAGGGCACATGGCGTTCGTCTGACGGATTGATGTTCTGGATGTTCGGCAGCCATTTCACGAGTAAGGCATCGTTCTGCTTCGACCACGTTAACTCTTGGAGCGCATCAGCGCGGTTGGGATGGACACTGGCGCCGAAATACAACTCGGGATACAACTTCACCGTTTCGCCAATGAAGCGATTCGGCACAAAGATCTCGCCCGATGTCCTGTCCAATTCCCCGTCATCTGAATACGGCGCATCCATCGCCAGAATGACAGCTCCATCGACGTGAACCGATTCGCGGATCGAACGCGCAATGATATCCATGAGGATTTGATCACCCTCGGTACTCACTTGCTTCTCGCTGCTGCCGAACACACGCAAGTAGAGACCAAACTTCCAACTCGTGCGCATTTCATCAGAGATCCAGGCGCCACTATCACCCGCACCGATTCCTGCGGTATGGCAATGCATGTCAAGGATCCCTTCAGGTGGTGGTGTCACGGGTGTATGGAGAGGCCCTTGAAAGAGCAGCAACCGCAAGGCGGCAAGCGCCAAAGCAAGTCCAAAGACAATGAGAATGAGTGTCATCCGTGGAAGCGTCGCACATTCGAGTGGGTCTACAATGGATTTGAGATGGGCTAAGCTTTCTTGCAATTGTTGCCCCAGGCCTCAGGATCAGCGAAACGCGGCCTCCATCCTCACTGAGTGGAGGTGCACCAATTGTTCATGAATGAGGTTCCTAACTGTCCGGGGCTCTTGAGGAGGGCCTTCGCCCTTTTACTACTGCTATGGCTGACGGCGCCAGCGCATGCCGCCGACCTGAGCTTCCAAGGATTCTTGGAGAACCACTGCGTCAAGTGTCATGACGAAGACGCGAATAAAGGTGGCCTGAATCTCAAGGCACTTTCCTGGCAGCCGGGGGACTCGCAGATCTTCGATCACTGGGTTGCGGTCTTTGATAAGATCGACAAGCAGGAGATGCCGCCTCTGGATGAAGATCAACCT
>JBLHHN010000534.1:0-3453 GCA_047616785.1 Verrucomicrobiales bacterium | reverse complement strand
AGGGTGTCCAGAATCATGCCGATGACGGCAGTGCCCGGATCAAGATTCATCTCAGAGGGGACGAGACGATTGACGATCTTGTCGATGCTCAGTTCGCGGCAGAAGGCGGCGATGACTGGCAGGTGATTGGTTTGGCAAACGTCGATGTTTTTGGAAATGTCAGCAAGTTGAGGCTCCTGCTCAAGACCGCTTTAATGTTCGTGAGGCGAGCCGAACCAAACCACGGCGAGGAAGGCTTTCTTCTGCTTGGCAGCTTCTCCGATAAACCTCTTGGTCTCGTCGACAATGATCTTCGAGCCTTCACCCTCATAGCGCTTGGGAGGGCCACCGTTTCATGAGAGGGTGGGATGCAGTTCGAAGAAATTGTCATGTGAGAACCACTCATCGAACCTCATGGCGCCAGGATTGGTGGGCGACTCCACTTTTACGGGACCCAGATGCCATTTGCCGAAATGCCCTGTCGCGTAGTCGGCCTTGCCCACGATTTGTGCGATTGTGATTTCCTGCGACCGGATAGCCCTGCCGGGTGCAAAGGTTCCGTAGCGATTGGGATGCCGCCCTGTGAGCACGCTGCCACGAGTGGGCGAGCAGGAAGGATGCGCCGCATAGAATCCGGTCCAATCGCAAACCGCGCGCGGCCATTTCATCGAGCACGGGCGTCTTCACGTAGGGATGACCATTGTAGCCCGTCTCTTCCCATCCATGATCATCGCCCATGAGCAGTATGATGTTAGGAGGTGAGGCGGCATCGGCCTGCAGTGCGTCCATACAGGCGAGACACCAGATAGTGACACCGTGTGAGATCAATGGGACAAGAGATTTGTAGTTCATACGCGTGTGGCAGACTGTCGTGGATCTCTCCGAAATCCAACGCCGAAAGTACCGCAGACATCGGATCTCGGAGAAACCAGCGACATCAAAGCACCGTCTTTCCCAGTCACCATTGCGGCGCTGCCTCAGAATCGCGTGGGGATCGAGCGCTAAAGATCTCTTGATCACTAATCACACCGATCATCGAGCGATTCCTGGTATGCGAAAGGTGTGACAATCGTGCTCACCCTGTCGGTGAATGATGACGAAAGGCCTCTCGTCCTGACCGAAAACGGATGGACCGATCAACCACAACGATAAGAGGAACCGCACTGGTAAACGTTTCGTGAGTGGATCCAACTTTCCCTGAAGCCATCGGGCTTCGCGAGCGATCTCCGTAGTAATCCAGACCTAGTCAGTCGAATTGCTTATAGATCAGTTGAGCGGCTTCACTCCGGGTCACATTGGCATTTGGATCAGGTTGTAAGGGAAGTGTCTTTTGCCGCAAACCCGATAGCATCTTCGTGGCATCATGGCCACTGACTTCCCGATCTGGGGAAGCGAGAACCCTGACGCTTTTCCCAGGGTCGTTGTGCACTTCGTAATCGAAGAAGGGTTCCTGAGACTGGGTGGAATAGTCGTACAAGGTTTCGATGAATTTGAATGCAGGGTGCCCACGCGGCACATCACTGAAGTGGGCGGCGGTGATGCTGAGTGGGATTTGCAAGCCTTTCACCACCGCCCTGGCAAATTCGCCAAGCGTGATGGACTCGTTAGAGCGGAATCGATAGACTTCCTTGTTCAAATCCGAGAGGCTGGCTGCGGGTCCGTTCGTTTGAAACCGATCTGGATCAGTATTCTCAAAGGCGCCCCGTAGGCTCAGTTTCTGCACGGCTTCGAAGGCGGGAGCGCTCGATGGGAGATCGGTGTAGAAGAACAAGACACCTCCTTGATTCACCAACTCATCCTGGATTTGACTGACGGGGATATCGCTCAATTCGAGGTCATGCTCGATCGCGAGTGCGGCCGCAACCCCGGCGGCTTGGCCGAGCGCGGACCACACGGGTTCCATCCGAACACTACACATGGCGACGTGTGTGCTAGAGATGCCTACTGGAAAGAGGATGCCATGGTGATCTTTGGGCACCATGACGTCATACGGAATCTGATAGGGTCCGGTGACATCGAATAAGAGGAGCGTGCCTTCGGCGGCGCCCTCTCCCGATCGCGGTTCCTTCTTTGACGCTGGTCCTTGGACGTTGTGCGCATCGATTCCATAGATGCCGATGGCCACGGAGTCTGGATTGAGCGGTCCTCGCAGCCCATTGCCACGAAGGTCTTTGTGGAGATCGCCTTCTGTCAATGTGTAGCGGCCCTCAATCCGGCGCCCTTGACGCACGTAGAGCCGGTAAGGAAGGTGGTGGTTGTCGATAAACGCATCGTCTGGAAGGCCAATGTTAGGTGACTCGCCTTCCGTTTGGATGTAGTAGAGCCAACCAAGGTCGTAGTTGCGGAAGATCTGCCCGATCTCCACGCGTTCTTCCCAATCAGCCAGCACCCACCGCGTTCCATAACCTGTGAGATCGCCGCCCCAGCTGATGCCTAACAAATCAAACTTCCGATTGGGAATGATGGGCTTGTTATCCCGGTTCCATCGGTAGTTGGCTGGATCGTAGTTGGGTGGTGGTTCCTTCACGCGAAAAGGATGATCGGGCCTGCCATAGTCCTTTCCGGTGAGGCGGTAGGTGAATGCTTGTGATCGATCGTCCGCTTCTCCTGTGCTCTCTGGAAGGATGGTTGCCTTCAACGTGCCCGGCACACCACGGAAGAAGTTGGTGTAGATCCGTCCCGCGTGAGGCTCTTCTGCAGAACGGGCTTCCCGACCAATGCGATAGGGCACTTTGGCAAACTCGGCCAAGTCCGCTTCGTAGGTCGCATCGATGATGACTCTGCCAGTGTAGGCATACTTCTTTCCCAGTTCCCCTTGATTGTCACGGTCCTGGGTGATCACTCCTGTGATGCGATTCTCTTTCATGACCACGTCGACCGGCACTTCATTGACGCGTGTGGAAATGGAGTCTAACTCAGCGACCATTTCCGCATAGATCCTGGCGGCCGTGTGCGGCTCCCAAGCGCGTCCTTCCGCCACATTCCATGGGGAACGAGGATCGCTCGTGAGGTGCGCTTTCACCAGCGGATCCTCGGCCAGCGCGGTGCGGTGATACGTTCTCACGCGTTGTCGAAATTCCTCCATGACACCGCTATTCGATTCGACATAGAGGTCATCCAATCGAATCACGCCTGACGAAAGCACGCCGCCAAGCACCGGAGATTGCTCTATCAAGACCACTGTTTTTCCTGCACGACCCGCAGCAATCGCGGCAGCGATTCCCGCAGGTGTTCCACCGATGACCACCACGTCATAAGGCATGGCTTTCGTTGAGGCTACGTCAGGAGGATTGTCGACAGCTTTTGTCTGACTGAGAGTGAACGCCAGAAAGGCGACGACGAAGCGTGATATACTGGCACGCACTAAGATTTGTGATTCGGAAAGAACTGGAAGTTGAGGCTCATTAAGCTGGTGAGCTCTTCCTTGAGAGGCCCGGATAGATCATCGAGGCATTTGTCGATCCCACTGCAGAA
>JBLHHN010000533.1:0-3498 GCA_047616785.1 Verrucomicrobiales bacterium | reverse complement strand
CTCACAGAGATCCCACAAGCGTGGTTCACACCACTGGACACCCTTCTCAATTCTCCCGATCAGAACGTCCGTCACACCGTCCTCAAGATACTCGGCCATGCCAAGAAGATCGACCCTGCCAAACTTCCTTCCCTCGCCAAAGCACAAGCCAACACCCCCGCGGAAAGATTGGAGATCCTCAAGCTCCTAGCATCTTCCAAAACATTTCCGACCACACAAGCATTCCCATTCCTCATCGAGCGCCTGCTGCCATCCGTCCCTTCACAAGAGAGACGAAACGCCACCCGCATCCTCACACAAATCAAGCTCACTCAAGATCAGGACCTCGCTCTCATTCAGTGCCTTTCCAAAGTGGGCCCCATGGAACTCGTCACCTTGACGAGTCACTTCGCCAAGCGATTCAAAGAAGGCGACACCGCACTGGCCACACCACTCCTCAAAGCCCTCGCCACAAACCCGAGCCTCACCAGTTTGCCATCCTCGACCATTCAGCAACTGCTCGACGCCGCGCCAACCGAAGCGGTGAGAGTCGCTTTTGAAAAAAAGGTTCCCCAATCGACCATCGCAGATCAAGAAGAGCGCCTCAAGTCCATGCTAGCCTCCCTCCCCGAAGGGGACGTGATACGCGGCCAGACCGTTTTCAATAGCACGGAGGCCGCCTGCGTGACCTGCCATGCCATGGGCTACTTAGGCGGCAAGTTAGGCCCCGATCTCACCCGCATCGGGCAGATCCGGTCACGTCGTGATCTGTTAGAAGCCATCATCTATCCAAGCGCCAGCTTCGTCCGCAGCTACGAGACCGTCCTCCTCACCACCACGGACAAGCAAATGCATCTCGGCATCCAGAAAAGCGAGAACGACGATCACCTCACCTTGCGCACCGGACCTGAAAGCGAGAGTGTCATTGCTAGAGGCACCATCGAAGACATCCAGCCAGGAACCATCTCTCTCATGCCACCCGGATTGGACACCGTGATAACACCCCAACACCTCGCCGACCTGCTAGCATTTCTTCAGAACGCCAAGTGGTAACTAATCACTTCACACAATCTCAGGAACAGGGGTGAGCCATTTCCGAAGTCTCTGCCCGCCCATGACAGCTCCCGCCAGCAGAAAAGCACTGCCATGCCAAGGGACGGAACCACGCTCCCGATCGAACACGGCTCGAATCAACGCATAGTCGATCACGGTTTCTCCGTTCTGTCGCAGCTCCCAAACGAAGTAGCGATCACCGACATCCGAAAGAACGTCGATCCAATCGCCCTCATTGAGCCCCGACAACACTTCATCCACTTTAGGATACCAGGAGGGATACAGATAGCGCCCATTCTTGCCCTTGACGCTAATGATAGACGCTTCCTGCCCATAGGATTTCGCCACCACCTCGGTTTCGAACCCTTCAAAACGCCCAGAAATCGGCTTCAACGTTTCGCGCTCGGGAATCAGATTTCCATAGTGTGCCCACAAGATGGAGCAGCCCCAGAGAACCAATACCGGACCTTTTAGCAGCCTAAAGATTTCAAAAAAAATCACGCATCTATCATAACCTCAAAAGGCCTCAGATTCCAGCAAGCGATCTCGAATCTCACAACTTGCCGACCGAATACTAACGAAAGCGTTCTTCAACGGCCCTCCTCATGTGATCCTCGCGCTCGCGCGTCTCTTCTGAGAGAGCCTTGAGCGCAACCGAGAGGCCGCCACTTACTCTCCTGTGCCTCTGTGAGAGGTTAAACATCTATTCGCCACTCCATCCAAAGCGTTACTGAGCAGCGCACTCCCCATATTATTCTGAGACGATCAATCGCACATAGCGCGCTGTCGGTGTGATGACGGTCGCCATGGCACTCGCGCGCGTGGCGTCAATGCCTGTCACCGTGATCAAGATACCCGCCGCGTTCCCCCACGTTTGAAGATCGCTGGAGACTTGGATGCTGATCGTGTCTCTAGCGGAAATTCTGACAGTATAGTTTAACTGCAGCATATCCCCCTCGCCTCTCGAGACCTTGATCCCGTCATCAGCGCGTGATGAAAGAGCATCGCCAGCCAAGGCGAATTCCACTCGATTGACCAAGCCATCACCATCCGGATCAGCCAATGGACCCGCGATGGATTCATCGCCTAACTGATCAGCTGTGAACGTCACCACCTGCCATTCGGCAAACGTCATGCCTTCAGGAGCAGGCCCCACCGCGACATCCGCCGTACCCGGGCTGCCCAGCTCCGCCGCCGAAGCGGCCCAGTTCGTCACCTCATCCGCATAGGTATCCAAGACCTGACGCTCAATGGACCAACCAAGGCCATCTGCCATCGCCGGCCATGGCTCGGCGTCGTTGTATCGAAGCGAGTCCACCGCGATCAGCACCGTTTTCTCAACGCCGTTGTCCAAGTAAGTTTCACCCGGACGTTGCAATGTCAGGCGTTCGCCGTCGTTGCTCAGTTTCCCCCCATAGCCTCCGTAAATGGTCACGCCTTCGGGCACGGCCGTGTACCAGGTGCGGAACATGGCCTCACTGGCACGAGCCACGATGACAACGCCACCAGCATCCACCGAAGCCCCCTCAGGGAAATCGAAGTCAATGCCATCCACGCGCCAACCTGCTAGATTGATCGTGCTACTCGAACGATTGACCAATTCGACATACTCACCGGCATCACTCACATCACCATCCGTTTGCGTGGAATGATACATGATCTCGGAGAAGACCACATCACCCACAATTGGAGCCGCATTCGCCGATCCTAACGTCGCGGTTGCATGCTCCGGATACTCCACGCGGCCCTGCGAATCCACGGTGCGACCAAAGGTCACCCCTTCATCCGAGGCACCGAACGAGAACCCATTGCTGTAGCCCGCAAGTTGACCGTCGGCATTGGCCGCAAAGACATGCACCGCATCCCCGCGAGAACTCAGCCTGAACGCACTTCCAAAGAACTCCGGTGGAAGCGCATCATTGTTCGCAAGATCATTGTCATTGTCCTCAAGAATGACCAAGTAGCCACCTGCCGCAATGGACGAGCCCTGCGGAATCGCATATTTGCTAGGTTCATTAGGATCATCGGTCAGCAACCAGCCGCTCACATCGACGGCTTCTGTGCCAGCATTGTGCAGCTCGATGGCATCGACATCCGGCGCCGTCGAGTTGGCCAGAACTTCGGAGATGACGATCGACGGAGAAATAGCAGACTCCAGAGTTCCTGGCGTGCCGTGGAATGTCTGACTCGCCTGCCATGATGACGAACGCGTGGCATCTGGATTCGAACCCGGATCAATCAATGTCAGAGAAAAGCCCTCACCATCAGCCGTGATCGGCCAAGAACCGCCATCACTGTACTCGAACTCCTGAATCACCCCACCTTCTGGATTGATAAGCCCAATCGCTTCGCTGCCATTGGTCAGGCTGCCACCATAGGTGCCTGCAATGGCGATGGCATCGCCATAACGGAAACGAAACGCCGCCTCATCAACGACGAGGATCAAACTCGCTCCAGTCGCTAACA
>JBLHHN010000532.1:0-3561 GCA_047616785.1 Verrucomicrobiales bacterium | reverse complement strand
ACCACTGAACCAATGCGGAAAGCTCGTATTGATCCTCTCAACTTTCTCGCCGTGGCGCCGTCTTGAAATGGCCGCTCCTCCACAGCCAGATTGATTGCTGATCACGAGGGAGATGCGCTCGTCGAAGGCTCCAGCGGCAAGGGCAGATTTGCCATTTCTAGAATGCCCCATCACACCCAGGCGATTCGGGTCTATGTCAGGGGCTTGTTCCAAATAGTCGACGGCGCGAGATAGACCGTAGGCCCACACGCGTAGGCTGCCCCACGCAAAGTCTTCCTGCCCGGGCTCGATGGGACCGGTGAGGTGTGGCTGGATGCCGTCCGTGGGATCATTGAGATCGGGATCAAGATCCCCATGATAGAGAGTAGCGACCGCATATCCGCGATCAATGATCGCTTCGAACGGCCATCGACTGGCACTCGTGCCACGAGAGGCCTCGGTCGCGCGATTGTTCACCACGCCTTCGCCACGCTCAGGGACCCAACTTGAGGAAAGAGTGACTTCTGGATCATCCGTCGTGGTGTGATTTCCATGGAAGTTCAAACCTAGAATCACTGGGCTCGGCTTGGTGCTCTCGTTAGGGAGATACAACAAGAGATCAAACGTTGGGGTGCCTTCTGGACCAAAGTGAACCCGGATTTCTCGCTTCGTCGCTTTCCCAGCAAGAGCCCGCTGATCCTCACGGATCACTTGGAATCGAAGGCGGTTTGGCACTGAAGGAGCGAATCCGTATTCGTAAAAGGCCAACTGATCACACAACTCGGATCGACGGGACGGCCATTGATCGACCGTAGGCAGAGGCTTGCCTAACAAGGCTGGCAATTCCGAGATTTCTGACAACTCTGTCAGTGGCGTTAGCTGCCCTTGGTGACGTTTGATCTGATCTTTCAGAGGAAGCTGACGCACGATATGCCGCACCACCTCCTCGGTGAGATCCTTGGATCCTTCCGGAGTGAAGTGCACGTCTTGAGGGCGCTGGATTCGGTCCAATCGAGCCGCAGCAAAGGCGTAGAGGTCATTGATAGGCACCCCATTTCGACGCATCAATCGAGCTGCCACCTCATTGTACCGCGCAGAATCGCCGGGCAGCCGCCCTTTAGCACCCACGGGAATTGGAGTCGTAGAACACCAGATCAGCGAGGCTTCCGTTTTTCGAAGGCGATCTAACAAGCGACCAAGATTGTCCGCGTAACCTTCCACGGGCACCATCTGCTCGCCGTCTTCGACAGGAAAGATCTGGCCAGAGTGTCGAGGATCAGAAGCAGGGTCGATGTATTTCAGATCGTGCAGACCCCAATTGAAATGGATCACATCCCACGGTTGATCGCCTAACCAAGTATCCAGATGCTCTAGGCCGCGCAAGGTGGGACCGCAGTTCGTCGGAGGTCGATGGACATTGGCCACTCCGGCCAACTGTTCACGGACCGCCAACGTGTAGCCGATGGAGATCGAGTCTCCGATCAAGAGAACTCGTGGCAGACCTGACACATCTTCGATGGGGGCCAAGCTCGGCGGGAGAGGCTTGGGTTGGTCTGTTTGTGAGAGTAAAGAGCTGGTCATGCAGAGAAGAAACAAGATCACACGCATGAAAGTGTTCTCTCCTCTCGAGGATAAGAAGGCAAGCTTTGCTAGCCAAGAACTCTCTTGAGGCCAGCGATCGGGACGATTAATTCCCGTAGAAGATCTCTTGCTGCTGTGCGGGCGTGAACTGGGCCAGCACCTGTGCGAGGTCAGCAGCATACTCTTGAAAGTTCTCAGGGGCTGCCGTAGCGCCGTGCGGCTGTGCGTCCGTGGCGATTTGCTGCGCCATCAAATCTTGAGACGCCTGTTCATTCGTAAAGTGGTGATTCACGTGACCGTTCCCGTTCCCGTTGTCCGCATTGAGGGAACTGCTGCTCATCACGGTTATCCCAGCGACGAGAACCAAAGCGATGACACGCTGGTGAAGTCTGACCTGGTTTGAGTTCGTGATCATGGAGACACCTTGCTTTATATCCACTATTATTTCAGTAATTAATTTAGAATATTTCGTCACAATGATCGGAGGCACACCCCTTTGACCGACTCGGCTTTCACAAATTCCAGGAATCTGGTCGCTTCAGGGCCCCAAATGCGCGTTTCTGCTTTCATGATCGCTTGGCTTTTTCCAAGGCCTTCTCTGCAGAATATCCGGTATATCGCCTTCACTTCTGCCCTCGCCTCTGGACTGAAACCCGCTCGCTGGAGGCCGACACTATTAAGGCCGACGATCCCATTTCGCCCGCTAGCCATGACGAATGGCGGGAGATCCATGGAAATGGCACTCAAACCATGGGCCATGACGCGATCTCCAATACGCACAAATTGGTGATATCCGCCGCCCCCGCCCAGGAATCCGCCATTTCCCATCTGCACATGGCCTCCGAGCAGACAATGATTGGCCAAGGTATTGTCATCCCCCATCTTGCAGTCATGGCCGAGGTGGGAGCCGACCATGAGAAAATTGCGATCGCCAATGATCGTCATTGCGCCCTCTGAAGTGCCGCGATGGACCGTCACATGCTCGCGAAGGTCATTTCTTCGCCCAATGCGGACGCCACTCAAGATCTCCGGATCGAAAGAAGTGTCTTGAGGCAGCCCGCCGATGATCGCCCCTGAGCCAATCCGGGTGCCCTCGCCAAGTTCCACGCGACCCAGAATCTGCGCATGCCCCGCGATCACACAGTCATCACCAATCGCAACACCTGCCTCAATGATCGCAAACGGCCCGATCGTCACTCCGCTGCCGAGTTGGGCCTTTGAATCGATGATGGCGGTGGGATGAAGGTGCATTCTTGTTCATGTGTAAGGGATTGATCAGCGCTTTGGCAAGGAAGCTTTGGAGGCAATGGCTCAGGTATGTTTCGATCATTAACATTGATTATATCAATGAATCCGAGAATAGTATACACCATCACGCATGCAAATTATGTAAAATTACAATTCAGGCCTCCATTTGTATCCAATATCGTTCGCAGAGTAGGACGATATGAATATTGTAATAGTGGAAATAAGGGAAAATAACACTACGTCTCTAGCAGCATGCCCTAAATGCGGCCAAGCCTTCATGGCCGGCTTCGTGCCAGTGTTCGCTGCCGTGGTGTGTGATTGCGGGACTAGATTCCAAACTGATGCCCAGCAGAAATCATCCCTTATCTCGCGTTTACCGCTCCTCGCCCCCTTCGATTTCAACGCTTTGGAGGCCTTCATGGATCCTGAGCGCCCTTGGAACTTATTAGGAAAGGATCGTCGCCTGCTGATAGCCATGAGCGGCCTGACAATCCTAGCGGTCAGCGTGTTTGCATTTCTCAAGGCCCCCCTTTTGAAACCAACGGTCCCTCAAGAAGGCCCATCCTTGGTCGTGGACCAAACCGAACTCTCATCAGAACAATCCGCGCAGGTTCAGCTTTGCCCGCTACGATCCGACCCTTCCTGGAAACGGCACGGTGCAGGTGGATTTCTCAAATCCCGTGGTCCTCAGGCGCGCCTGCAAAGTGCTTTCGCATGAGATGGGCCACATGTTTGGAGCGCGCCAGTGCGCTC
>JBLHHN010000531.1:0-3564 GCA_047616785.1 Verrucomicrobiales bacterium | reverse complement strand
CTCACAGAGGAAGAGAAGGCAACGAACACATTGCGCAGCCGCATCCGAGTGAGAGTCGAGCATGTGTTCGGTAGGATGAGCCAAATGGGAATGGAAATAGTTCGAACCATCGGACTGGAACGAGGGACACAGCACAACACGCTGAGCAATCTGGTCTACAACATGGACCGCTTTGCCTTCCTGATCTGCTGAGCGGCCAAACCAATGGGAAATCGATCAATGAATCGAAACTACGCAATCAAGAATCAAAGATCAGGCCGAGATCGGCCTGAAATATGCCATCAAAGTCGCGCATCACTACGAATGAAGCCAGCGAAAATCATTTGAAAAATGATAGTCGCCGCTCAACAGCAGCATCGACGGGGTTTCGGAGGTGCCCTTGAGACAAAACTTCTTAAGCCCTTGGCGTCATCCCTTATCAAAGAGTAGGTTTGGGGCCTGACTTGTCCTTCCAATGAATCTCGCGATCAAAGAACGGTCCAAATTCCTGGTAACGATGATAGGGCACGGCCTCTCGTTTCCAATCTTTCACCGCTTTGTCATAGAGCGCGCGCATGGCGGGCAAGGCTTCGTCTCCCATGCTGGGTGGTGTCATTTCGTGAGGATCTTTGTCGAGATGGTAGATCTCCTCGGTGGGTTCGTATCCTTCGCCGCCATAAGGCCAGTATACATACTTCTGATTCTTGGTGACTACGCCGAGGCTGTGCACCTCCTTTGGTCCCCACACATTGATCAGTGGCAAGCTCTGGTGAATCTCTCCTTCAGGGTCATTGAGGAGTGCTAGGAGGCTGCGACCATCCATGTTCTCAGGAATGGGCAAGCCCGCGAACTCTAACAGAGTTGGTGCGATGTCGACATTGCCGGTGAGCGCTTGGATACGCAGCTGTTTGCCGTGAGTTGGATGACGCGGATCGACCACGATGAGAGGCGCGCGTGAGGCTTCTTCATAAGGCAAGACTTTTGAACCGTAGCCATGCGAGCCACAGAGGAAGCCATTGTCCGAGGTGAAGATGATCACCGTGTTCTTTGCCACGCCCTCTTTGACCAGGGCTTCGCGAATCATTCGGATGGCGGCGTCGACCGCGAAGATCTGCTGGTGATACTTCGCCATGACATTGTCATAGTCGTCGGCGTATCCCCAACTGTGGAACCGCTCATACTGACGTCCCAGACGGCTCTGTTTGGAGAAATGGGCGCCGTGTTTGCGACCATAATTCGCGGGTTTCTTGAAGGTCTTGCCCTTGTAAACATGATCATCGATCGGATCCGGGCGCACCGGTTGGTGCGGCGCCTTGAAGCTGATCGAGAGACAGAATGGACTCTCCGTCTTACTCGATTCCGCAATGAAATCCCTGCCAAAGGCACCGTAAGAGCGACTCGCATGCGGGTAGTCCTTGGCATAGGCCGCCATCGATTTGTTCTTACGCGTCTCGTAATGAGTCTGACCAGAACCAGCGCCCCATTTGTCAAAGTCTCGCTCGGGAAGCTGACTCTTCTGCCTGGGCGCATCCGCCACCTCAAATCCGATTTTGCCGGCGATGGCTGTCCGATACCCCGCCTCACGCAAGAGCATGGGATAGGACTTCTGCCAGTGCTCACGAAGAAGCGGGCCATGCTCGAAATTACAGCCCGTCTTGTACTCATACATTCCTGTCATGATGCTGGCGCGGCTCGCCATGCAGATCGCGGTGGTGTCGTAATGCCGATCAAACGTCATGCCTGAATGGGCCAAGGCATCGATGTTAGGGGTCTGCACGTCCTTGTTCCCATAACAACCCATCGAGTAGATCGTTTGATCATCTGTGAGAAGGAAGACGAAATTCGGACGCTCTGCAGCCAAACTCCAAGAACTCGTCAGAACGAGAATGAGTAGCGGCATGTGTTTCATAAGGATGGCGCTTTCCAGTCAGGGATTCCGCCCGCCTTCAGTTGCGCTTCATAGCGCACGGTCTGCGGCTGCCTTTCGGCATAGGGCACGTCTTCATTCACCATCAGAGGAACCGTTTCCTTCCACCAGGCATCGTAGGCCTCTCTCAAACCAACCACCACTACTGGATGAACCTCGATGACGTTCGTCATTTCGTAAGGGTCTTTCTCGATGTCATAGAGTTCCGCGTTATTCACCAAACGCCATCGCTGGGTGCGCACCGCGCAATTCTTAAACTTGCTCTCATTGGGATCCGATCCTTTCTCCCATCGGCCCTGATGCGTGAACAGGTGCCGGTCTTCCCACTCTGCTTTCGGATTCTCAAGAAGCGGCATCAGGGATCGCCCATCGACCTTCTGAATGTCTGACGGGATGTCGACGTTCGCCAACGCACAGAAGGTCTTGAAGAGATCCATGTGAGCCGTGATGCTGGAAATATCCACGCCCTCTCCTAACACACCTTTCCAACGCCAGAAGGCTGGCACGTGAGACCCGCCTTCGTAGGGCGACCCTTTGCCCGTTTTGAATCCCGCTGTGAACATCGGTACCCGCTCGCCGAAACGTTTGCCACCACGTCCTGCCTGCCCGTTGTCCGTCATGAAGATGACCAGCGTGTCGTCCCAAGCGTTCCATTCATCGAGCTTGTCCATCAAGAGACCGAAATTGTGATCGATGTTCTCGATCATCCCATAGCGTCCCGCGGTGTTCCCGTCGTAACCGAGATCGATGAAACGCTGTCGATATTCCTCAGGCGCAAGCATCGGTCCATGCGGCGCATTGGTCGAAATGTAAGCAAAGTGCGGCTTCTTCGCTTCTCTCTGCTCGTGAACCCATCCGAGAGCACCTTGAAAGAAGACGTCCGTGCAGAACCCTTTCGTTTTCACGATCGTGTCATTGTGCAAAAGATGACAATCGAAGTAGCGATTCTTCTGGTTAGGCGGGAAATCGCCACAGCTGCTTTCGTAGGATTGACCAATGCCACCGGCCCCATGAATGAAGACCTCACTGAAACCACGATTGTAAGGTTGATAGGCCTCTTCATCACCGAGATGCCATTTGCCAAAGATCCCCGTCTCATAACCAGACTTGTGGAGCAACTTCGGAAACGCCGTGGTGCTCAAGGCCATGCGCTCGCGTTCCTTGATCGTGTGTGTCACCCCGTTACGAAATTCATGCCTCCCGCTCATGATCGCCGAGCGGGTCGGTGCGCACGTCGGACTGACATGAAACTCTGTGAACCGCGTCGAGAGCCCATAGAATCGATCCAGATTAGGCGTCTTGATCAACGGATTGCCTAGACACGAAAGATCGCCCATGCCTTGGTCGTCGGTCATGACAAGAATGATGTTGGGCCGACTGCCCGCCAGGTCTTTTCCAATGACAGCCGTCCAAGGCAGTGCCAGTAACAGCGTTAGGAGACTTCGTAAATGCATGGACCCAGCGTAGAGAAATGCCCAGGCCTGACAAGACGAAGATTCTTACAGCTTGCTTGCCATTTCTCCATCGCGAGGTATACTGGCACGCACTAAGATTTGTGATTCTGAAAGAACTGGAATTTGAGGCTCATTAAGCTGGTGAGCTCTTCCTTGAGAGGCCCGGATAGATCATCGAGGCATTTGTCGATCCCACTGCAGAAT
>JBLHHN010000530.1:0-3566 GCA_047616785.1 Verrucomicrobiales bacterium | reverse complement strand
TCTGTGGCTGAGTGAGGAAGCGATCTTTGCCAAGGGAAAAGCGATCCGCGGTGGGATCCCGGTGTGCTGGCCGTGGTTTGCAGATCATCCGAGTGAGCCGGACTATCCGGCGCATGGCTTTGCTAGGACGCGTGCGTGGGAAGTGGTGGAGACGGGGAAAGATCTTCATTTCTCGAGACTGACGCTTGCCTTGAAGGACTCCGAAGAGACACGAGCGTGGTTCCCGCATGCCTTTGAGTTGGAGATGCGAGTCATTCTATCAAAAACTCTGAAGCTCCAATTCACCGTGATCAATCTAGGAGAAACAGAGTTCACTTACACGGGCGCGTTGCACACTTACTTTGCGGTGTCTCACATTGATCGCGTCAGCGTGGAAGGGCTGAAAGGTTGTACCTACATCGACTCGATCGATGGTGGCCAGCGTAAGACCCAAGAAGGGCCAATCCGTTTCGCGGAGGAAGTGGATCGCATCTATGTGGATACGGAGGACTCCTGTGTGATCCGGGATGAAGAGTGGAAGCGAGACACCCGCATCGTGAAGAGCGGAAGCCGGTCCACCGTCGTCTGGAACCCATGGATCGCTAAAGCCAAGCGCATGGCGGACTTTGGCGATGACGAGTATGAAGAAATGGTCTGCGTGGAAACGACCAATGCGGCCGAGGATGCGGTGACGGTGCCTGGCCAAGGTTCGCATCAGATTGAGTTGGAAATCGCGGCGTCCTAACAAGGACTCGGTTGTTCCATCGCAGCTTCATGGTTAAGTTACGCTTGGCAGCGAGGGGTTTCCTGTTCACCATCGACCCCTTACCCCTTATGAAGAAGACCACGATTCTCACTCTCACGCTACTTGCGTCCTCCTTATTTGCTGTTCGCGCTCAGGAAACGCCGATCATATCAGAGTTCATGGCGTCGAATCTGACGGCATTCGAGGACGAAGATGGCGATCCCTCTGATTGGATCGAATTCTACAATCCGGGATTGAGCACCATCAACCTGAAAGACCATTTTCTGACAGATGATCGACGCAATCTACGGAAATGGAGAGTGCCAGGGAATGTCAATCTTGCCAGCAAAGGCTACGGCTTGGTCTTCGCCTCTGGGAAAGATCGCGGCGGGATCTTCACACCGACCTTTCACACCAATTTCGAGCTGAACAACAGTGGCAAGTACCTCGCCTTGGTCGCTGCAGATGGTGAGACGATTCTGAGCGAATTCGCGAGTCGTTATCCTAACCAGCGCACCGGGATCTCATTTGGTATCGGGACCAACGAGTCGGGAGGCACGGAATGGCGCTATTTCGAAACACCCACGCCGGATGCGACCAACGGTGAAGGCCGAGTGGATCTGCCACCACGTGTTGCCGACACGAAGTTCAGTGTGAATCGCGGTTTCTATGATGAACCGATCACGGTCGAGATCACCACCGCAACAGAAGGGGCCTTGATCTACTATAGCATTGATGGAAGTGAACCGAGCAAAGGATCCGTCTTCGTCCCGGGAAAAGTGTATACGGAGCCATTGGTCATTGATGAAACGACGGTGCTGCGTGCACGCGCTTTCATGGATGGGCTTGAGTCGACTAATATTGACACCAATACCTACATTTTCACCAGCAGTGTGATCCGTCAACCGAACGATCCCGAGGGGTATCCAGATTCATGGGAGCAAGGACAGCGAGCGGACTACGAGATGGACCCAGATGTGGTGGACGATCCAGATTACAAAGATGAGATCGAAGCCGCTCTCAAAGACATCCCTTCGATCTCGGTCGTCTCGGATCCTAGCAATCTCTTTGGAAGAGACGGGCTGTATCTCAATGTGACAAGAAGACCGCAACAAGGTGAGGGTGCAGATTTCGAGTATGAGTATGGTGTCTCCGCCGAGTTCATTTCTGCGGATGGGGAAGCGCAGCAAATTGATTGTGGCCTTCGCTCGCAAGGAGGTGCGAGCCGGAACCCGGGAAGCTCACCAAAGCACGCGATGAGCTTGCGCTTCAGGAACGCCTATGGTGCTGGCAAGCTCGCCTTTCCCTTGCTGAAGGATTCACCTCAAACGGAGTTCAACTCCATCCAGCTTCGTGCCCGCTATAACAATACGTGGCATCATAGCAACGGCGGCCAGCAAGGGCGTGCTCAGCTGATGCGTGATCAGTTCGCCCGCGATACGGCGCTGGACATGGGTTTCGAGGGGGCTGGTCATGGCAACTATTTCCATCTCTATTTGAACGGACTTTACTGGGGGATTTACAACGTCCATGAACGCTTGGATCATACGCACTATGCTTACTACTATGGCGGTCAGGCGGGTGAGATTGATGCGCTGAATGGTGGTAGCGCCACCAACGGGTCCTTGTCTGAGTACAACGCGATGAAGAGCACGGTGTCTAACGCGAATACGCCTTGGGAGCGCATTGAAGAACTCGTGGACATTGATGACTACATTGATTGGACGATCGTTCAGCGTTGGATGGGGAATCACGACCTCAAGAATGATGGCAACTGGAAGGCTGCCGGTGGTGGTCCTGACAATTTGCCCTGGCGTTTCTTCCTGTGGGATACCGAGCGGATTATCGAGGAAGTGAATTTCGGCACGCCGACGCCGGTGGCTGACCCAACGGGTATTCTCGATGACCTCAGTGATCGACCGGAATTTGTGCGTCGCTTTGGCGATCGATTACAAAAGCACATGTTCAATGGGGGACCGCTCACTTCGGACTCTAACATCAGCCGATGGAAGGAACGCGCAGACGAACTCAACCTTGCCATGATTGCAGAAAGTGCCCGATGGGGTGACTATCGCCGCGCAAGCAATCCCTACACACGCGATGGCGAATGGCTGACGGAACAGAAGCGCATTCTCGAAGACTTCTTCCCCAACCGTGGTGATGAAGCACTCGATAACTTTCAAGGGTGGGGGCTTTTCCCGAATGTTGCTGGCGTCGATCTGGGTCAGGTCGGTGGTGCGGTTGAACGTGATTTCTCTCTGAAACTGTCATCTAAAGGAGTCTCTCTTTTCAGCCCAGGAAAGATCTACTACACGTTGAATGGGAATGATCCGAGCACGGCGGTCGACGAGATCGATCCGGAAGCGATTGAATATTCCAGTGGGGTGACTCTCACGGAATCCGTGTGGGTGAAAGCGCGTGTCCGGGCTTCGAATGGAAACTGGAGTGCCCTCACGGAATCTTATTACCGCGTGGGCGTGACGCCAGCGAGTGCGGAGAACACGGTGATCTCTGAAGTGATGTATCATCCAGCGCCGCCCACCGGCGAGGAGTCGGCAGCGGGCCACGTGAGTAGTGACGACTTTGAGTATGTTGAGTTGCACAATGTCAGTGATCAAGTCGTGGATCTCACCGGATGCCGCTTCAGTCGTGGGTTGCGTTATGAGTTTGCGGAGGAGCCGAATGCTGTGTTAGCGACTGGAGCGAGTTTGATCCTCGTCGTTGATGAGGCGGCGTTTCGTTTCCGTTATGGCGATGCCATCGCCATTGCAGGCACCTATGGTGGCAGCCTGACCAATGGCAGCGAAGCGATTGAGCTTATCAATCCAGAAGGTGGGGTGAT
>JBLHHN010000529.1:0-3600 GCA_047616785.1 Verrucomicrobiales bacterium | reverse complement strand
AGTGCCTACAGTCGAGAGCGCGTGTTTCGAGACAAACAAGCCTCAGCCAGTGAGAAAATCGTTTCCATTAGCGATGACGCCGCCTCGATTATCAAGAAAGGCGGGCGAGATCATGTGTTAGGCTTCAGCGGAAACGGGTTCGCCACTGTATACATTACACCAGAAGGAAATGCTGCTGACTCTGGGCAACTCACAAATCCTCTTAAGGAAAACGAATTCAACACTCGCGTTGTCCCCAAGCGCGTCATCGTAGATGACGGCTACACAAATAGTAAAGTGAGAGACGGTTACTTAACCAAACATGAAGGAAAGGTCGAAGTGTTCAGCTTCTCAGGATCCAAGGGGAGCAAAGCGATTGGAGAAGAAACCTATGAAAGCGCAGAGTTTAAGAAGGCGCGATCTGATCGCAGTGCCGCTGAATCAAGAATCTTCACACTCAAGTTTAATCACGGGTACGGCGAAGTCATGCGACGGGGAATCCATGCTGTAAGGCATGAGCACCTCACCAAAGTGTTATCCTGCAATATCCGCCGTATGGTGTGGGTGGGAGGACAGAAGGAGCGCGCGGCCCGAGAGCCCTCTCGGTTGAAGAAAGTAGCCTGAGGCACCAGCGTTCTCGAAACCCACTCGCCCCCGGGAAACCCACTCTGGAAATCTCCCAGCCACCACAGTTGGGAGCTAGTCTGCAACGAGATCCGACCAATTTACTTGTCACTATCACTGGTTAAAACACTGAAGTCTCCAAAAATCCTTTTCGGATACGATCTAGCTCGGGGAAACGAGTAACGAAGTGCTCTGCGGCTTTACGCAGAACCTCGGCGAGTGACCAGTCCTGCGGCTTGGCAATCGCCTTGAGTCTTTTGTAAAGCGGGTCAGGGAACTGAATCTGAGTGCGAGTCATGATGTAATATATATACATATATCGGTTGCTGATCGGTGTCAATTCTCGCTCAGCTTCCTACGGCATCGCTCGCTTGGCGACCTGTAGGTAGGCGGCATTATTTCCGCCACGGCCAAGTTGATCGATGAGTAGCAAAGAGAGATCATTCTTATCCGCTGGGAAATGGCGTGGAGTGCCGGTGCCGATCCAGGTGTAGAATCGATCGTTTGTGCGTTCGATGATCAGATTCTCTGACATCGCATTAAAAACAATGGTTGTGACAGGATGGCTTCCAACGGATTCCTTGAGCAGGAGTTTGGGCGGGGTCTGGGTTGGTAGCCGACCGAGCAACCATGCACCGAGCAGGGAGGCGGTCGTCTCATAACCAGTGGAATGGGTGATCTGGATACTCTGCAATGAACCCAGGGCTTTCAGCGCGATCGGATCTTCGAATCCTGCGGCGATGGCGAGACGAAGATGAAAGGTACGCGTCCAGTTGAGATCGTGAATGACAAAGTGCTGGGTCCGATCCGCATAGGCGGCTAACAACCGCTCGAATTCAAGGGTCGGCTCTTCCCATGCTTGGCTATCAATGATCAACCGATCGATACGGGTGTAGAGACGTGGATCAAAGTGTCCTGACAAAGACGCTTGCCACCACAGAACGAGTGGGAGATCCGAGTCAAGATTGGCGAAGAGAAGATTGGTGAGGCGGGCAGGGGAGTTCCCATGGGTTCGAAAGGCCAGTTGTTCGCAGCAAACGGCTTTCCGTCCATCTGGTCTCAGAGAGCAGTGCGCGGTGATCCAGGCATCGGTGGGTGCACTAGGGCTTGTGAGGCGAGCCTCTATCAGAAGCACGCGACAAGCATGCTCAAGGGTGAGTTGATGCACGCACTGTGTATTGATCCGAAGCGCTTCAGAAGATTCGCTGTAGATCGCCAGATTCATGAGCGAGGCTCGCGTGGCCGTCTCATTCTCCTTCCACAGAGCGCGGAGACCTGCATCGATCTCGCTTGGAGCCGTGGGGATGCCGAGATAGGGTTCTTCAGGAAGCGTGTCGATTGTCATTGGAAGAGAAGGAAAGGTTATTCTAATACCAAAGGCCGCTGAGATGCCAAGTCGGACGTGGAGCTAAGGCAATGGTAGGATGTTGTCTGGGGAGATGGGCAGGATGAGGATGCCAATCACTGGGTAGGAGCAGGTGCTCTGCATCTTCTTGGCGTAATTCTAGCAGTCGTGCGATGCGTTCTTCCGTTGGTGGATGGGTGCGCAGCAGTGAAGGCTCGGGAATGCGTCGGCCTGGCAAGAGGACTTGTTCCCAGCGGCCTGGGGTCAGTCTTTCAAGCCTCCGGAGAGCGGATGCTAGACCCTGCGGGTCTCCCGTGAGGCGAGCGGCTTCGAGATCGGCGGCGTACTCTCGCGTCCGGGAGAGGCCTAACTGAAGTAGATTTGCTTCTGAAGGAGCGGCGAGAAGCAGGAGGAGAGGGATCCAAGCGATGCTATAGCCGTTGAATAGAATCAAGGGTATGCTGATCAACAGCAGGAATAGGACCATTTGCGAAGCGGCTGCCGTGAGTCGATTCATGGTGTCGGCCAAGGCTAGGACATTGGTGTCTCGATGTTTGATGTGGCTGATCTCGTGGGCCAAGATACCTCCGACCTCACGTGGGGTGAAATTGCGAAGGATCCCATCAGTGATGCCGATGGCGGCATGCTCTCCGCTGCCAGTGGCGAAAGCGCTGTGTATGGGGCTGGGAATGTAGAATAGGCGAGGGGCGGTGGGCAAATCCGCTCGACGTGCGAGTGCCATGACTGTTTCGTAAAGTCCTGCGCTGCGCCTAGGGTCGATCTCTTTCTCTTTGTCGTAACGGAAGATCAGCGCAGGGGCAATTCTTGGCGTGAGAAGCACGGTTAATGTGAGTAAGCCGAGGGCGAGAAAGACCCCAGAGAATCCGGCAATGATCCAGCGCATAGCAACGAGCAAGCATCCTAACGCTGCGACGATAGTAATCGTCTGCTGCGTGTTTTCACGATGGCGTTCTTCAAGGATGTCACTTCGAATCGGCATGGTGTCCAAACAATGATCCCTAGTCCGTTGCGCTGGCCAACTCAAGGATCACCTTTGGCAATCCTTCGACAGTTTGGGCCGATCGTGGTGAGTCACTCGTTTTCCCTGATCCGGATGAATCCAGCGGTCCTGGTCATTTGCGCTGGGGAATGACGATAAATGAGTGTTGATTTGTGATTGTTGAAGTCAGTTACTCCTTTTCGCGGATACGGATGTATCCGGCGTGACCGGCTGGTCTGGCCTGGCGCACGACGGTGACCGTGCTTTGGGCGGTGATGTCGTCCACGGTGATGGCCCAGTTGACGAGGTCAGTGGAGAACTCGGCGGCGTAGGTCTTGCCGGGCTCGGAGACGAAATTGACTCTGACATTGCCCTCGGCGCCGGTTTGGATTTCGGTGATGACAAAGGAGGTTCGGGTGTCGAGGCCACCGCTGCCTTGATTGGCGCCAACGACTTCGCCTGGGTTGGCGAACAAGAAGGCGGCATGGTTCGCGGTGAGGGGTCGTTCGTAGATCTGGATGTCGTCTAGGCGACCGTTGAAGCCGAGGGAGCCGTTCGCGGCGCCGAACTGCAGGCTGTTCTTGGTGTCATCGGCAAAGCTGACAATGATAGCAGAGCCTGCGGTGGTCCCATCGACATAGAGCGTGACCTC
>JBLHHN010000528.1:0-3654 GCA_047616785.1 Verrucomicrobiales bacterium | reverse complement strand
TTTCCAACTGTTACCCGAATAACAAAGTGCGAATCTTGAGCTATTGACCATGCGATTATTCTGGGATCGTTATAACCACGATCAAACAATACGCAATCATCCTCCCACACATTACCGCCGATCAGTTTGTGTGCATGTGCTTGCTCTCCTTCATCATATAGAGATATTCGGGCATCGATCACAAGATCGGTTCGAACTTCATAGAGACAGCTCATGCGAGCCATGGGCAGGAATGTGCCATGCCGACTTGTTAGCCCTCCAAAATGCACGGCAATTTTAGGACTCGCCTTGGGAAGACGCTAGGTCGATCCATCAACAGCAAGCAACCGTAAGCCATGCCATGTGTTGTCCCGAAGTCGGAACTCTCCAGCAATTTCTACTAACTGATCGTTGATTACGCGAAAGGCCGAGGCCTTCAAGTGAATCCGAGCTTTACTGAATGCGCTAGGATCAGGGCAAAGCGTGCCCGCATCCATCTGATCGTAGAACCTCTCCAAATCCAGATGCAAAGCAGCCCGCAGATTCCATATCATGATTAAGCACAGTCGATGAAAGGGAAGCTTGCGTTCACGAGTGAACGCGGAAGGTTTGGTGCGATGCTTCGTGATGAAATCGTCATCGTAAAGAGACTCAGAGAGCGATTGAAACAAGGCTTCTCCGCATTGGCGTGAATGATAGTCACCCTCACGCCATAGCCACTATGGTTTTTGGATTATTTGGATGTTGGTTAGTTGACGTAAGTTACAAGCCCATCCTAACATCGCCTGCTATATTCGCAACGCATTTCATCGCGCCTTAAGTCAATGACATTGAGTTGACACCGGCGCCCAAGATCTCATCATCAGCGCCAGCAACGGCCCCCCACGAACAGCGCTGCAAATAGCCCAAGCAGCCTGGATCAAAGCGAGCCAAGACAAAGCCACACAAATCACGGCTGAGCACGTGCAAAGCATCATAGTCACCGTCCCTGCGGTGAGCGAAGGGCAACGCCCACCGCTCACCTAATAGAAGTATTTTCTGGTGAAACTGAGGCTGGCTTCTGCTGGAGAGCAACCAGACCAAGGGATAGCCAGGCAGGTACGACGAAGGAATTCGTTAAACCCGAGAGGCGCATGGAATAAACCATGCGTCTCTCACTGTATCAACATCTCTTTGTTGCTTCCTGCCATGCCTAAGAAAACTCATCCGAAGAATCCCCACGGCACAGAACGAAACTCACACAGCGCCAATCGACTTGATCTCCACGGTTGTTAGCGCCTCGGAACACGACTGCGCGCTTCTTGTTCACCATCAAGCCTCAATTGGTCGGGGCAGAACGAACTCTCCGCAAATCGCCGACCGGCTACCTGGCTTTGGTAAGTTTCGGGAATCCCGGAAGGTGAAGACTGCTGAGAATTTGGGAGCAGCCGCCGTATTGGGGCCCGCACTATGCAGTGTGAAACAATGAAAGAGAAGCACGTCGCCAGGCTTCAACTCCACATCGACCGCGCTCTCTAGCAAGCTCTGGTTCCCTTCGTAGTCCGTGCGGAAGAACTTGTGGCTATCGAAACTGGAGGCGCTGAATGCCACACGATGAGATCCTGGAATGACCCGTAGGCAACCATTGCTAGGAAACTCCTCACCTAGAGCGAGCCATAAAGACACCAGGTTGGGATTCTGAAAGTGCCAGTATCGAAAGTCCTGATGCCACTTCGTTTCCGTGCCGCCGTTTGGCGCCTTCGTCATGATGCAATTGTGATGCCCTAACGGCATGACTACCTCGTCTGTCTTCAGAAGCTTCCGAAGGCTGCCTGCAATGGCAGCACCCGTTATCAATTTGTAGAACGTGGGATCACGCACGAATGCATTGCTCAGCCTTCTGATGATCGTCGCCCGTCGAGTATCCGTTCGCTTAAGGTCCTCATCGGGCAGGGAAACTTCAGACTCGTACTCCACCGGCAAGGTCCCCTCTCGCCAGTCACGCATCGCCACTTCCCGCAGTCGCGTGATGTCCTCCTCGCCTACCAAGTGGCGGAGCACGACATACCCATCCTCCTCAAAAACGGTTCTCTCTTTCTCCGATAGCATTGCCTACGATCTAGAGCAGGCTGTCACAGTTCGCTACTCAAGGTTTGGAGTATAATGGTTGGCCTGTGGGAAGGCGATGCCCGGACGCTCACTACTCTGATTCTCGACTGGCTCCGTTTCTGCTTCGAGTTTCGCGCGATTCAAGACGGCCTCCTTCGTCGTTGCGATCACTGCCATGACTTCACCGACCAATGCTTTCTCAACCTTCAGTTCTTCCAGTGTCTTCTGCAGATGCTTTACGATCACATTGAAGTCATCCTCCGTAACATCGAGGCTAGCGTGTACCTTGCGCATGTCCTTTCCTGTCCAAGGCTCTGAACCTCCTAACACTGCACTGCCAATCTGAGGCTGACACACCGAGCAAGGAGACTCAATAGCGACCCCATGCCAGGAACGCGGTTGAGTCCACCCCCTCCAACCGACACTTTCAGGACGAGAACTCTTGCGCTACCGACATATCAATAATCATGTTAGATTCCACAAAAGCGCTCATGCCATTGATGGGTAGACGATGGGAAAAATCTCTGACGGTTTGATCTCCGATTGACCGCCCCAGAAGACACTCGTGTAAGTGACAGGAATTCCCTCTTCTACAAGATGCTGATCAATGGCGGCCTTGTGATCAAGCACCTTGCTCTTCTCCGTGCCGTGCCGTGCACCACTCCCATGATATTCACATCACCAAAGTCCGGCCCACCTTCACGCCAGTAACAATGGGTCATGCAGTGGTGTCGACCCACCTCTGCCCCTGCTTGCAGTTCTTGGCCGCGAGGCAGCGCCCAGTGAAAGAGCCCATTGTAACGGGTGACCCGAGCCCCGATGGGCGAGGGTTTGACGTGCTCGAGAAAGGTGGAGAATCGACCGATGACCTTCTTATCATTCAGGTTCTTAGCAATCGCACAGAACGGCATCATCGGAATCCCTGCTTCGGCAGCGCGGCCCTCCCATGGAGACGCTCGGATCTCTTCCAACGAGAGCTCACTCTTAAGTGCCAACAAGACCCGCCATTCCTCATCTGACAGAGCGACATTGGTCGTCTGCATCATCTTCGCAGGTTCGTCCATGCGGGCGCCTGGTGGCAATCCGCGTCGACGCATGTGACCAACGCCTATCGTAAAGACGCTTTTCGCTGGCATGAGACGGTAGGCCGCCGCACCGATGATCTTCTGCAGCACGTCGGCATGCGCCTCAAGCGACTCTCCCTGTGGCACCTTCAGCGTTGTCCAAAGATTGTATTGGGAACCAGGAAGTTCGTGATCCGTCGAACGCGTCACCACATGACCGGAGAAAGGATCCTGATCGACAAGGAAACGAAAGGCCGACGTCAGCTTAGAGCCGGGAACCTGCCAGGCAACCAACGCTCCCTCGGCGAGCTTGTTAGCAAGGAGCGTCTGCTGGACGCGACGAATCGTGCCCGCCTCAACCATGACACGAATGCGCTCTAGCCTGAATTATTCACGTAAGATAAGCGTTGTACATTGTAACTTGTTGGTTTACAGTGTTTTATGGATACAAAAGAGGGCAATTCGGATAAGGAAAAGAATATTTCTGTCGGTGAGAAGAATGAACTCAAGCCGCTGCCAACGA
>JBLHHN010000527.1:0-3660 GCA_047616785.1 Verrucomicrobiales bacterium | reverse complement strand
AGCGATCCATGGGCAAGTAGCAATGATCATCGACATCGGGTCGATCCTGAATGCAGCAGAGATCCCAGAGGCATGTATTGGCCCATTGATTGCACAATGATAGTTTGCTGCCTTGATAAACAATGCGCCCGACGATCATCGCGAGCACACAATCAACCCAAGGTTCGGTGCGAGAATAGAGGATTCGGTGAAGGCCGAGGTCTTTGGCCAACTGCAGCAAGACGCGAAAAGCGCCGTATTCCTTGAAACCCAGGATGCGGAAAGCGTGAGGATCACCGACAGGCTGAACCTAATCCCGAAAGGCGGCTTGCAAGAGCCTGAGTTGCTCAAGAGAGCACCCTGTAATACGACCATGCTGAGAGTGTGAGATCTTGCCTGTGGACTTGTCGCGAAAGGAGGTGCGGAGAATGTCGACGGGGTTCTTCCTCGAAGTCTGAATCTCTAAGTGAAGATTGCCGTTACGGGTTTGCATGGCCAATAGATCTCGCTCTTGAGCAAACTCTCAACGGTAAATATTTTAAATGCATGGCTACATAATGAAATTATTCTAATTGCGATAGATAGCATTAAACGCTTATTTTAAAGACTCCAGTCAGTCGGAAGTGCCCAATTTAGCGGGGTAATGTCCGTCTTGACGGCGAATGTTCTGCGTTGGAATCTGGATCATGCGTATGAACGTTCTCCTTTCCGCCTTCATCTTGTTCACCTCAGCCGTGCGCGTGACGGCGGAAGATTGGTTCCGTTGGCGAGGTCCCATGCTGAACGGCATCTCAAGTGAGTCGGGCTGGCTCACGAAATGGCCGGGAGACGAACCCAAGATCTCGTGGCAAGCGTCGGTCGGCACCGGCTTTTCGACCGTGGTCGTCTCCCAAGAGCGCGTTTATACCATGGGCAATGAAGCTGACGTCGAGACGGTGTTCTGTCTTGATGCGAACAGCGGCAAGGTCCTCTGGAAACACGAGTATGCGTGCCCGCTTGATCCGAAGTTTTTCGAAGGCGGGCCTACGTCGACGCCAACCATCGACGGCGATGCGGTCTACACCTTGAGCAGATCCGGGCAGTTGTTCTGCCTCGATGCTGTGTCAGGAGAGATCCGTTGGTCCAAGAACGTTCAAGAAGAAACCGGCGCGGCGATTCCAAGTTGGGGATTCTCCGGAGCACCGTTAGTACACGAATCATTGTTAGTAATCAATATGGGAGATGCCGGGGTAGCGCTTGATAAGAAGAGTGGTGAGGTGATTTGGAAATCGGAGGCCACTGAGTCTGGTTACTCGACTCCATATCCTTACAAAGTAACCGAAGATCAATGGGCCGTGATTCTTGGCTCGGCAAAGTCCTATGTCGCCGTGGATATCAAGACCGGCAAAGAACTCTGGCGTTATCGTTGGCTCACCCGCTACGGTGTGAATGCGGCCGATCCCATTGTGAATGGCGATCAGGTCTTCATTTCATCAGGCTACAACAAGGGTTCTGCGCTGCTTCAGTTAGGCAGCGAGGAACCAACGCTCGTTTGGAAGTCCAAAGAACTGCGCACGCAGATGAACCCTAGCGTGCTCATCAAGGGCTACCTCTACGGAACCGATGGCGATGCCGGAAATGACGCCACCTTGAAATGCATCGACTGGAAGACTGGTGAAGTGAAATGGTCGCAGAAAGCGGTCGGCACCGGAGGGGTGACGGCGGCGGATGGCAATCTCATTGTGCTCACATCACGGGGCGAATTGATTGTGGCACCTGCCTCACCAGAGAGCTTTCAACCCCTCACACGGGCACAAGTGCTTGGAGGGAAGTGTTGGACCTGTCCAGTACTTTCGAACGGTAGGATCTATTGCCGGAATGCAGATGGCAAACTAGTTTGTATCGACGCCCGATCCATTAAGCCGCAAGAATAATCCTGAAAACAGCAGTTAGCCTTTAGCAATTAGCCGTTCACTGCCAGCAAGTCCGCATGGTTTTCAGAAACACCTAGCGCCGCAGACGCTAATCGCTAACTGCTCTATCTAGAATCATCCATCAATGCCATGAAACGACGAAACTTTGTTCAAACAACTGGAGCTGCTGCCACGGGAGCTCTACTATCACAAGCACCATTCATTCTCGCTGCCTACAAGAGCCCTAAGCGCTATCGTACCGCCTTGATTGGTTCTGGATGGTGGGGAATGAATATTCTCCGTGAATCTCTATCATTGGGACACTCTCAAGTGGTGGCCCTGTGCGATGTCGATGCGGATGCCTTGGCGGTCTCGGCCGAAGAGATCGAAGAGATGACGGGGGAAAAGCCTCGGATCTACAACGACTTTCGCGAACTGCTCTCGAAAGAGAAGCCGGAGATCGTCATCAACGCCACGCCGGATCACTGGCACGCCTTGATCTCGATCTCTGCTGTGGAATCTGGAGCTCATGTCTTTCTGGAGAAACCTACCGGACACACCATTCAAGAAAGCCGTGCCGTGCTGAACGCCGCTCGCGCTACCGATCGCGTGGTGCAAGTTGGGTTGCATCGCCGCATTGGGCCGCACCATGTCTCCGGGATGAATTTCCTTAAAGATGGCGGCGCAGGCACTATTGGCTCTGTTAGGATGTTTGTTCAGAGCGGTGGCGGAAATGAACAGCCCAGTCCTAACAGTGCGCCGCCCAAAAGCTTGGATTGGGACATGTACTGCGGCCCAGCACCTTTTCGCCCCTTCAATCGCAAGATTCATCCCGGTGGCTTTCGCAACTTCCTCGATTTCGCCAACGGAACGCTCGGTGACTGGGGTGTTCATTGGCTCGATCAAGTGTTATGGTGGACGGAGGAGAAGTATCCCAAGCGCGTGTATTCCACCGGAAGCCGAAACGTTCGCGGTGAATCGATTCTAACAGAGGCCGAACAGACCACCGATGCGCCTGATTCTCAGATCGCGGTGTACGAATTCGAATCGTTCCACGCCACATGGGAACATCGGAAGTATGCCGGGAAAGGCGCGGAGAACGCCGATGTGGGATGCTACTTCTACGGGAGTCAGGGCACCTTTCACATGGGCTGGCGGGATGGTTGGACCTTCTACCCCACAAAGAAAGGCGGTAAGGTCATCCACCAAGATCCTCAGTTTGATCATGTGAAGGATGGTCACAATGTGAAGCTCCTCTGGTCGGATTTCTTAACCGCAATCGAGACCAACACACGACCCGTGGCCGATGTCGAGATCGGTCATTTGTCGACCAATCTCAGCCTGCTTGGTATGCTATCGCTGAAAGTGGGCCGCAGTATCGAGTGGGACGGCGAAAAGGAGAAGATCATTGGCGATCCCGAAGCCAACGCGCTCCTCAAGCGCGAGTATCGATATCCTTGGGTCTATCCTGAAATTTGATCGAACCGCCAATCGGCATTTGGTTAGCGAATGAGTCCTACCGAAATAGCTCAGGGACTAAAGTTCCTGCCACCTTCACCCAATATAGTAGGGACTTCAGTCCCTTTGTTATTTGGGGTCTACAGCTAAATCAGTGGGTAACCGACGGCTCGAAGCATCGTCAAAACGCCTGGTCACTTACCACTCCGGATGTGAGCATCAAGTGCTGTCCTCGACAAGGATACTCGATCAAGTCCCTCCACAATTGACGCACTTTGCTCGTTTCCTTGCCTCCGGGATCACTTGACCCTCACATCCTACGCAGCGAACA
>JBLHHN010000526.1:0-3673 GCA_047616785.1 Verrucomicrobiales bacterium | reverse complement strand
GGTGTTTCTTGGCTGACTTTACCGTCCGCCCAGCGGATGCGGACCGATGAAATGCCATCGCCGGCAGAACCGAAAGCCACTGCGGCGGTGGACTGGGACAGGTAACCTCCGCCCGCGTGTACTTCCGCCGTTTGCTGCGAACCGTCCTTGGATACCACCGTCACGCGGGCACCGACTGCGTTTGGCCCTTTCAGCCGAACCATCTGCATGCCGCCTGGGTGTTGAAATGCTAGCATAGGCCCGTCGTTCTGGGTGACCAACCAATCGGGCGAGCCATCGCGATTCCAATCCATCATGACCAAAGCCTTGGCATCCCCCGGAATCGAAAGGGCTTCCGCCCACGCGGGAGTGAAGGTGCCATCACCTTGACCTAACAAGAGCTGACTCGCCCCGTTATCGAACCGCCCCGTCTCAGCCTGGGGATGGTAGTTGTTGTGCACGAGATAAACGTCAGGGTATTGGTCACCATTCACTTCAGCCATGACAATCCCAAAACCTTGGGAAATCTGAGCGACACGAGGGAAGGGCTTGAACGTGAAGTGCCCCTGGCCGTCATTGAGAAATGCGCCTGACTCCAAGGTGGTCACCGATTTCTCGATGGAGCGTTCCAGTTCCTGCCCATAGATCTCCGTCAGAGTCGCGCTGGCAAAGTCATGGTAGCTTTGGAAGCGCTTCGACAGTCCGGGCATGGCACGGCTGGAGCAGCTTCTCCCGCGCTTGGGATACAAGACATCATTCTCATACCCCGCTTCCACCAGGTGCTTCTCTCCTGTTCCGTCGAGATCGCCATAGTATAAGTGTAATGGGTGATCAGGAGACGCCTTGTACTTGGTGTTCAACCCCAGATTTGTGGCCACGAAATCGATGTCACCATCACCATCCAGATCCCGACTGGCCAGCCCATTCCACCAACCTGAGTGGCTGGCAAGTCCGCTGCTGGCGGTGGCGTCTTCAAGCGTGCCTTCTTTGTTGAACCAGCACTTCACCGGCCCCCAATCTTCCGCGACTAACAGATCCTGCCAACCGTCGTCATTGAGATCGGTCCAGAGCCCACTGGTGACCATTCCGGTGTTTAGCAATTCGCCTTTATCTTGAAACTTGCCGCCTTCATTCATCAGAAGCTGGCTTCGGGGAGCTTCGGGATAGCTCCCTGGGACCAATCGCGAACCGACGAAGAGATCGAGATCGCCATCGCGATCCACATCAGCCGCAGCGACACCGCTTCCTGAATACGCGCGGACAGGCAGACGGTCCGTCGCATCCGTGAACCCGCCTTTCCCGTCATTGAGATAAAGCCGATCGCCTAACAGAGCATCTTCTGGCGCACATTCGACGCCACCAGACACCACGTAGAGATCTTGATCGCCATCACCATCGGCATCAAAGAAAAGCGCTCCCATGTCTTCCCGCGCAGCGTGCATCTCAAAGGGTTTTGTCAGGATTTCCATCTTCGAAGACACGATCACAAGCTGTCCTGCTTGCCCTCGGGCGCCGCCGACATAGAAATCGTCAACGCCATCACCATTGGCGTCCCCCACCGCGAGTCCGGGGCCGAGTTGCGAATGTTTCATCGGCAGAAGCGGTTGTCTGGCATAATCATCAAACGGCGTCTCGCGATGCGGCGCAGGCATCGTGGCAAACTTCACTCGCTTGTAGCGCAGGGTTTCCGTCGCCGCTTCTTTACTGGGAGGCGAGAGGCCCGCGTCTTGAACAACCGTGAGATGCTGATTGATATTCACGTCCTTAAGAATCGTTTCCTGCTTGGCGGACCAACGCACGATCAGCCGAGTGATCTTCGTTTCTTGGCCGAGCCCGAAATGGAGGACAGGTTCATTGGCCGACATGTATCCTCTCGCCAGGGCCAGCTGTTTCACTTGCATGCCTAACGGTGTCTCCACCGTGACTTCCGCACCGATCCCGAAGTGATTGACGTCTTTTCCTCCTCGCAGAGAAACAACGAGTCGGTTGCGGTCATTGATGTCATTGCGAAAGATCGAGACGGGATCATCGAAATTCACCACGACGAGATCGAGATCACCATCCTGGTCGAGGTCTCCATAGGCAGCACCAGAGCTGGCGGCCAATTGATCGAGCCCCCAAGCGGCTCCATGTTTCTCAAATCGCAGGTCCCCGGTGTTTCGAAAGGCCACGTTCTTCTGCCGCAGAACGGGCGTCTTGCCCCACTCTTCACTGCGCCAACCGGACGGCATCTTTCTAGCAAGATCACTGTTCATGAAGTCGCGCGACATCCCATTGGTCACGAAGAGATCTTCCCATCCGTCATTGTCCAGATCGCCAAACTTGGGCGACCACGTCCAATCGGTTGATGCGAGTCCCGTGAGGAAGGCAGCTTCGATAAAGCGTGAGTCTTGGACATTCAGATAGAGGGCATTGCGCATCATTTGCCGCGGGTTGGAGATGTTGAGGAACCACTGATCCTTCTCCATGTCCCCCATGGACACCTTCTGTTGATAATGCGTGCTCGCCGCCATGTCGGTGGCCATGAAATCCATGCGTCCATCCCGATTGATATCGGAGAAATCACTCCCCATGGAAAGCCAAGGGATGTGTGGCAGGGCCGTCTTTGCCACATCTTTGAAGGTGCCATCCGCTTGATTCATGTAGAGATGATCCGGCCCTTTGTAGTCATTGCTCACATAGAGATCGAGAAAGCCATCACCATCCGCATCCCACCAAGTGGCAGCCAACCCGATGTCATTCCCTCCGATGCCTGCGGCTTTACTGACATTGACAAATCGTCTTTTCCCGTCATTCTGATAGAGCACATCCTCACGACCGGCAGTGATGAGTTCAATTCGGCCCTCACCCTTATCCATGATGGCGAAGAGATCTTGGAAATCGGGTTGGAGGACCGCCTTGGGCTTTGCTCCTGAACGATCCACGCGAAAAATCCCACGATCAAGGCCTTCCTTCGAACTCCGAGGTGGCTTGGCTTCCTCACCTAACGGCATGCGATGGGTGACGAGGTAGCCATCCATGTCGCCATCGAGATCGTAATCGGCAAAGGCCATCATGACACTGGGCCCTCGATAGTCGAGCCCATAATTGGCAGCCGCCTCAGTGAAAATACCGTTCCCATCATTCTGATAGAGCAAGTTGGGCCCATCAAAGACACACACATAGAGATCCAGATCGCCGTCGTTGTCGATATCGACAAAGCTCGATCCCGCACACCATGCGCCATCACCCGACACGCCCGCTTGCTTCGTGATGTCGGCAAACTTCCAGTCGCCGAGATTGCGATAAAGCCTATTCCCCTGATCATAGTGCGTCAGGAAGATGTCAGGAAGATCATCACCGTCCACATCGCCCAGGCACACGCCATTTCCGTAGTAGGCATCTGTCATAAGCGCAAAGGGCGCGTTCTCAGGAAACTGATAGACAACGTCGATGCCGGTCGTTTTCTGGTGGAGCTGGGTGAAGCGACCCGTGAGAGTTCCTTGCGGCGCGAGGGGACGGCTCATTGTTTCGGCGACCGTCAACAAGGGAACTAACGGGAGGAAGATGATCGCGGCCAGGACGTGGAGGGGCTTCATTCAACGAGAACTTACCAAATTCCATGTCGATGGGAAAGGGAGCGGTTTCTACCTCGGGCAGAAATGACTGGGGTGATGGATGACCGCGGCTATAGGGGATAGCATTACAATGATAT
>JBLHHN010000525.1:0-3680 GCA_047616785.1 Verrucomicrobiales bacterium | reverse complement strand
GGCCGTGACTCGTGCCAATGACTCTCACTACGGCCTGGTCAGCTACGTCTTCACTCAGGACCTTCGGATTGCGCTGCAACTATGTGAAGCGCTTGATCCTGGCACGGTCTGCGTCAATCACGGTCCAGTGAACACAGGTTATGGCCCCTACGAGGGCTGGAAAGACAGTGGCTTCGGGATCGAACTCTCACGGCATGCGATCTTTGAGTATCTCAAGACGAAGCATATCAAGATCGCCTTCTAACACCTTCATATCGATCAAGCGTGAACTTCTGGGAAGAGGAGGCTTTGTTGCCATGGAAGAAACAACGTTCCTCGTAATTCAGGCGTCCGATCCTCACTCTCGGAAAAAGCATAGCGCTCTAGAGACGCCTTCGACGAAATGAGTGCCGCTTCGATATCCAACTCTTCGGCGGCGTTCTCACGATTCTGCCTAAGGAACTGGAAAACTCGCTCCCAATCGCCTGCTTTACTTAAACGTTTCTTGCGCTCCCACTTGGGCAAATCGGCCTCTGGCAGAGCGCGAGCGATCGCCACGCCTTCTTCAAAGCGCTCTTGTTGACTCTGACGAAACCGAGGAGGCAGGCTAACAGATTTTCCAGCTGAAAGGCTAACACTCATTGATATGAGCTGATCATTGGAGATAATCTTGAACGGCGGCTTGTCCCGCCGAGAGGCAATGCCATCCCGCCAACGCCAGATCTCGCGAAGATAGGCCAAACCACGTGAACTGATCTTGCCCCATCCTGGGATTCGCCAGGATTCTTCACGACTCTTCTCCGGTCGGCCAAGGACCTGAGTTCTCGCTGCCGCACAGGACTGGAGGAACCAATCCCAACGCCCGAGCTTATCAAGCCGCTCTTTGAAAATCTCAATGATTGGCATGAGATAGCGCACGTCATTCGCGGCATAGGCTAACATCTTCTCAGGCAACGGCCGTTCGCCCCAGTTTTTCTTTTGAGATTGCTTGGAAAGCTCTACGCCCATCAAATCTTTGATCAAATGGGCCAGACCAAAGGTACGCCAGCCAATCAGTCGTGCAGCGATCTGAGTGTCAAACACGACATCGGGAACGCGTCCGTAGGTCCGGTTCAGAATACTCATGTCGTAGTCTGCTCCATGCATCCAGACTTCCGGTGCCGCATCCAAGAAATCGAGCAGCAGTGTCTGATCCTTGATCGTCAGCGGATCAATCAAAGCAATGTGATCCGCGCAGGCGAATTGAATCAAACAAATCTTCTCTCGATAGGAATAAAGGCTGTCCGCTTCCGTATCCACGCAACAGGGCACGCCGCTTGGGCACTGTGCAAGAAAGTCACGTAAAGTGGCCTCTGCAGTGATAAAGGGAACGGGACTCTGGCTTCCTTCGGACATCTATTTGAGACCTGAAAGCAGCAACTCGATATTCGAGTTTGTCCGTTTCACATTGCGTACGAGCTTCTCCATCGCTTCCCCTGCTGGAACCTGAGCCAGCTGCCGTCGTAAGGTGGTCATACGAGCGAACTCGTCTGGGTGATAGAGTAAATCGTCTTTTCGCGTACCAGATTTCAGCGTGTGGATCGCTGGGTAAACGCGTTTCTCAGCAAGCTCGGTATCCAAATAGATCTCCATGTTGCCTTTGCCCTTGAATTCTTCAAAGATGATATCATCCATGCGATTTTCCGTCTCAACGAGCGCCGTTGCAAGAATGGTTAGGCTGCCGCCTTCCTCGACATTACGCGCAGCGCTGAAGAATCGACCGGCTTTCTGCAAAGCCTTTGGATTGACGCCACCTTGGGTTAGGCCGCCTTTCCCTCCGATGAGATTGTTGTACCCGCGTGAGAGACGTGTGATACTATCGAGCAAGACCACGACATCCTTCTTCATCTCAACCAAGCGCCGTGCACGCTCCATCACCAACTCGGCCACCTGAATATGCCGAATGGGTGTCTCATCAAACGTAGAGCTGATGACCTGCGCATCCACAGTCTCACGAAAGTCCGTGACTTCCTCTGGCCGCTCATCAATGAGCAGAACGATCAGCTCGATTTCATCATGATTCTTGCTGATGGCTCTAGCAATGTCTTTCAGAAGGATGGTCTTACCAGAACGCGGGGAGGCCACAATCAAACCCCTCTGGCCTTTGCCTAACGGGGCCACGATATCAACCACTCTGGCGCTGACAGAATCAACGCCTTTATTCTCTAACAAGATGCGCTCTGAAGGAAACAAGGCGGTCAGACGTTCAAAAGGCTTTGGGGCCTCGTAATCGTCAACAGGCACGCCTTCGATGAAGAGGACTTCCTCAACGGTTAGGAATTTCTCCCGTTTCTGTGGAGATCGCACGACGGCGCGCAGTGAAATGCCTCCGTTAAGATCATAGCGCCGCATGATGTGATTCGGAACATAAACAGAGTCCTGATTGGGCGCGAAATTCGTCTGAATCCAACGCAAGTAACCAGAACCCTCCGCAGCGTCCAATACACCTTCCGCCTCGACCCTGGTGCCATGTCGTGAGTAGAAATTCAGGATCTCGTAAATGATTTGAGCCTTGGTCCGATTTCCCACTCGAAGATCGAGCTTGCTCGCAATCTGATGCACTTCAGCAAGAGTTTTCAGATGGAAGTCATTCAAACAAACCTGTTCAGGAACGTCTGGGCGTTTCGTCGGAGATTCTTCCAAAACGGCAACCTTGCCCTCCTGTGATGGGGCGCTCGCAAGATCGTCGCTTTCTGTTTCGGTATTCATGATGTTAGGAACTAATTAGGAGATGGAAACATTCCGCAGAAGAGCGCCACTTGATCATCAAGCCGATCAATTGGGCTCTCATTCCAGACGAGAAGATCGGCTCGCTGTACTTTCTCTTCGATCGGCATCTGTGCCTGAATGATCGATTCTGCCTCGGACTGAAGCAATTGAGAACGCAGCATGAGACGTTTCTGCTGTGTCAGTCGGGTCGTGGCCACTACCGCGACCATGTCATTTGGATATGCGCCATGGGTTTCAAAGTAGAGAGGCACATCGGCGATAAAGAGGCCCTCTGGATGCTCCGAAGAATAATCAACGAAACACTCCTCACATCGAATTCTCACCTGAGGATGCAAGAGGTCTTCTAGCTGCCGCCGATACGACTCATCCGCGAAGACAACTTGTCTCATTGCGGATCTGTTTAGGACCTCGTCATCAAAGACGCGGTCGCCAAACAACTGATGTATCCTTGCCAGAATCGGTCGTTCTGTCAAGAGATGGTGGACGGCCTGATCACAGTCAAAGACACCAAAAGATGGTCGGCTCTCAATCACACGCCCCAGAAAGCTGCTCTTTCCTGTAGCGATGCCGCCAGTGAGGATCAGGCGTGTCATAAAAATCAATCTAGCAACAGTCGGTGAAAAAGAGAAAGGGGTGGAAGATTTCTCTTCCACCCCTCGGAATTGTTTCTAACTAGTCGATCACCCTACTCACCTGGTGTTGATTCAAGTTGGCTCTCCAACTGCTTGCGGAAAGCATTGCCAGCTGGATCGATCAAACGTGCCGAGACGAAGATCACCAAGTTACGACGCAAGTGCTGCTCAGAATTCGAGCGGAACAGACGACCGATGTAAGGCAGGTCACCCACGATGGGGACTTTATCCTGCACCTCTTGGACATCCTCACGGATCAGACCACCCAGAGCAACCGTCGAACCATCGAAGACGGTCACA
>JBLHHN010000524.1:0-3736 GCA_047616785.1 Verrucomicrobiales bacterium | reverse complement strand
TTCGGACCACGTGGAGCATCGAAGACGAGGGCCGCATTCTGGAAGAGATAGGTCTGCCAACTGTAGAACCGGCTGGGCTGAATCTCGTGTTCATCGCACACTGCGGAGATCGGCTGCCGATCGACGATGTGCCGTTTGAGGATCTTGACTTTCTCGGTCGCTTTGAAGCGCCGCCGCGTTGTTTTCTTGCTTGGTTTCGTCATGGTTGGGTTGGGTTACGAGCGCCCCAACTATTCCTCTAAACTCAACCGGCAAAACTCCCATTTCATCTGAAGCAGAACACTACATTTACAAAACGCTTGCTCATCCTGGACGAGAAGGGCTCGTGCAGCCATTCACATTGAAAGAACGACTCACCCATGTGAATACAGCCAAGGAGCAGTTGCAGACCGAAATACCGTGGATCTGCGATTTCTATGGGCAATGCGTTGAAGCCCGCGCTTGGAGATCGAAACGACTCGGAATTTGTCATCGCCGCTGAAGGGAAGATTCTGCATGCGCGGTCTTGGAGTGATCCGGATCAGTTGCGTAAAGATCTCGCCAAGCTCGTTGGGCCAATCGAGAAGCCAACAACTATCACTAACCTTAAACGAAAGAAGATTGCACGAATGCCGCGATCTGCGGCATCGGGGATCGTCACTCGGGTAGCGAGACTTGAGGACGGCCACGCGCTGAAGCAATCTCCGATCATCGATCCTGACAAAGACATGCCATTCTACGCGAAACTTCGGGTAGAGGCTGAGCGGCAAGTCATCACCGAAGGAAACGGCAAGCTGCACCTCGGATTCCATCTAGACCCGATCTACGACGTGCATTGGAATAACCTCGCGGCGCCACTCGAATTTGAACCCAAAGCAACCAACGGCTCAATCACTGCGGCGACCATCAAAGCACCCAAGATTGAGGTGGAATCGGATGTCGATCCCAGAGAGTTCCTACTCGAAGCAAAGGATCTCAAACGTGGTGATTCGTTCAATCCCACCGTACGCTGCTTTGCCTGCAATGATAAAGAAGGATGGTGTAAGCCAGTCACGCAATCCTACACCATTCACTTGGAGCCGGATCGCGACGCTGGGCGACTTGCTGAAGCGCGTGGCGGTGGCCGAGGACAACGAAGTGGTGGTTCAGGAAGAATGTTAGCCATGCTTAAATAATCCGATACCAACAAGGGTGGGGAGATCTCTCGCAGCGAGTTTCGCGGGCCAGAGCCCATGTTTGACCGGATCGATTCAGACAAGAACGGCGAGCTGTCCAAAGAAGAAGTGAAAGCGATGTCTATGCGGGCCGGTCGCCGAGGCGCTGAAGGAAGGTAGAAGAGTTCACCTTGCGATTCCTCGCGTTCATCCCGCCAAGGTCCCCCTTCGTCCCATTCAGATTGCACTTGTGATGAGTTGAGGCAGGTCTTTCTTTTGTCAATCAGGTGAGCATCATGATCAAAGCGAGGATAACTGAATGCCTTTTACGTGTGCGAATCATTGCGGAGACGTGGCGCCTCATACTGTTCGTGTGTGTATTCACGGGCCACGATTTCACTTCGCTGGTTTCCGCCGCGCCACTCCATATCGACTTCATCCACGAAGTTGATTCTAGCCCACTTCTGAGCGACTCACTCCTATATGATAATGATAGTGGCGAGACAATATCGATCACTCGGCTCGCCTGGCTGGCAACCGAATTCTCACTGACGACGGCCGGTGGGGACACGCTCGTGGTTCCTCACACGACTGCCTTTGTCCCAAACCACGGGACGACAATCACGCTGCCCGACCTCCCAGCGGAAGCGATCACAACCATCACTTTTCACTTGGGGCCGGATGAAACCACCAATCACGGTGACCCCGCCCGCCATGATGCCAACAGCCCTTTGAATCCTAACATCAACGCTCTTCACTGGGACTGGGAGGGTGGCTACATCTTTGTGGCGATCGAAGGCCACTGGCGTGCCCCTGGCGAGAAGCTTCCCAAAGGCTATGCCTATCACTTTGCCCGTGATCCCAACCGCATTGCGATCACGCTTCCGGTCAAGCTAGATCTGAGTGCCGAATCACGCGTTGGCATCGCACTGGATCCGCTCAAACTGCTCAAGGGGCTTTCCTTCGCAAAAGACGGGGCCACTACGCACTCATCCAAGGGCGATCCAGTGTCTGATCGACTCAAAACAAATTTGCCAAACGCTTTCCGTATCGTTGGCGTCAAGAAGGGTGGCCTGCCTCGGTCTCCTGACCGCCCTGCACCGATCGACTTACCAGCAGACCCTAAGTCTTATCCAATCCGTCTTCCCAAACATATCCCAGTGCCCGCACTGCCCATGGACAATCCCATTCTCGCCCAGCGCGTTGCCCTCGGTGAGAAGCTGTTCCAGGAAAGCAAACTTTCACGTAATGACACTATTTCCTGCGCCTCGTGTCATCAGGGAGATACCCTAACGGATTCTCGGCGCTTCAGCCCAGGGGTCGGTGGGAAACATGGGGATCGGCACTCCATGCCGCTTTTCAATCTAGCGTGGAAATCTCGCTTCTTCTGGGATGGGCGCGCATCCTCACTGCGTGAACAGGCCTTGCTGCCCATTCAGGATCCTTTGGAAATGGACGAATCATTAGACAACGTCGTGGCCAAACTGAAAGCGGATTCCACCTACCCGCCTCTCTTTGCCGCTGCATTCGGTTCGGGCGAGATCTCCCCATTGAACATCAGCTTGGCGATCGAGAATTTCCTGCTGACACGCCTCAGCTTTGATACAAAGTTAGACCGTTCAATGAAGGGGAAAGCGAGCCTCACACATGAAGAACGACGTGGCTTCCAACTCTTCTTCACCGAGACCGAACCACGTTTAGGAAAACGCGGGGCCGATTGTTTTCACTGTCATGGTGGCGCTCACTTTACAAATCATGCTTTCCACAACAATGGACTGGCAATCACCGATGATATAGGCCTGGGGAGGACGACAGGACTCGCAAGTGATCGCTACAAATTCAGCACGCCATCATTGCGCAACGTTTCTAAGACGGCGCCATACATGCACGACGGCCGTTTCTCCACACTAGAGGAAGTGCTCGATCACTACAACGCGCCTCCCACACTGTCCGAAACTCTAGATCCAAACATCGCCAAGCACGAACTGGGTCTTAGACTTTCCGATGGCGATAAGGCCGCTCTCCTGGCCTTTCTAAAGACCTTATAGGGAATCGGAATCGGAAACTGACCATCCCACTCGATACTTCGAAACGACAACTCCTGCCTACTTCTACTTTGTTAACTATTTGGCTTGCACTTTCTCACGACATATTAGAATCTCCGCCAGAGAGCCTGACGGTTTGAGAGAATCCCAGGCTTTTTTTTTTAATTCAACTAACGGTTTTGATGTCGCTGAAGTTGCTTACTCCTATTTGGATCAAGCCATGGATCGGCCCGGCCATTTCATCGAGGGTTTGGATTCACGTTTTGATAACGTAGACCGTCAAACCCTTGATTCAATTGCCTCCTATATCCACGGCTTACTCAGCGAGGCTCATCGAAAGAATATTGAGCGCATTGCTGAACAGAAACCCACTTCGCACTACCAGAACATTTAATACACTGTATCTGAGGCTCGATGGGATCACAGGAAAATTGGCCCTCCGTCAGGTTGGCTGGATGGTTTCGCCTACCTCTGGAGGGTGACAGGGCCCAGTAGGCAGTTTCAGGCTCGAAAACAACCGGCCTTGCGGTTTCACTACCGAATCTCAGTCTAGCGAAA
>JBLHHN010000523.1:0-3742 GCA_047616785.1 Verrucomicrobiales bacterium | reverse complement strand
AAAGAAAGACCGAATCGAATGGATTGAGGGTGCATGTCATAGCCTCAAGCACGACCATAGTGCGGCGACCGCCATATTGGAGGAATTCCAGGAAGCGCAATCGAAGAGTCTAACAAAGTAAATACGTGAGGACCTTGGAAAGGCCATTTCCTATTTTGAAAACAATCTAAAACGCATGAACTATGCGAGTTACCGAAAAGGCCACTTACCAATTGGATTGGGAGTGACCGAAGCTGCCTGCAAAGTGATCGTCAGAGAGCGGATGTGTGGGTTAGGGATGAAGTGGAAAGAAAAAGGGGCTGATACGGTTTTATGTTTAAGCGCCCTGAGGCAGACGACAAAACGGTGGGACGAATTCTGGAAAAATATCTCCAAATTTGGTATTTCGTCATAAATCACGATTTCAGGACTCATGGAACATCCTTGAAAACAAGCTCCCGATAGCCCTCTCTTTATCACATTATATTCAGGTCACACTCCTTGGTCTTGGAGTGCGCTGACTTGGCAACGCTCTGGATCGAACGGCGGTAAAGGCAGGAAAGTCTGCGTGTGGAACGGTGAGAAGGAGGGAGAAACGCGCCACAAGCGCTCTGAAAGCCATCACCGTGGCCTGGCCGGCGAGTCTGACGCTTTATTTGAGTCATCCAATCGATCTCGAGACTTGGGACCCGGAGGTGCCTGACGGAGTCGCCACGCACGGTGACCCTCGATGTTTTTTAGATGGGCCTTCTAGGATCATCCTGATAGCCTCTCCGACATGAAAACGTCCCTACAATCCCCATGTGGCACAACTCGCCAAAGCGCTGGACTGGAGGCAAAGAGCTGTCGATGGCACGGAATTCATGGGCTTGCCTCATGACGTCCTGTTTGGATTCGTGGGTATCGCGACGAATCCACGGCTGGCAACTGCCACCGTCTCCCTAGGAAATGCCAGAAACGTCGTTGAAAGTTGGCTTGGTCTTGCTCATGTTAGAATTCTGCTCCCGGGCCCAGATCATGGGGCGCAAGTGCTGGATCTTATGACGCAGTCTCATTCTGCAGGCAAAGTGCTTCGGATGCCATCCTAGCAGCTTATGCGATCGTGAACAAAGCCACGCTCTACTCGAACGACAGCGACTTCGCGCGTTTTGACGGTTTGAGATTAGAGAACCCGATCTAACATTAGATCATATTCGTAAGTTCGCTCAGAACTCCACTGGTCTAGCGAACGCCCCACCTTGCAAAGCCCCCGCTGGCTGCCGAAAGCAGCCTCCCCTAAGTTCAAAGCCAAATCCGAGCGATCTAGATTGCATAAGACGCCATCAAACTCCTAAGATCGGATCCACTGAATCATGTTAACGATCACAGACCAACGATTTGCTCAAGGACGGTCTGGTATGGGCCGCCGCGATTTCCTTCGGATCGGCAGCCTCGGCGGCCTCTCATTGCCGGGTTTGCTGACAACCCGCTCGCAGGCGGCGATGGACCAGAATCTATTCAAGAACAAGTCCGTCGTCTTTCTGTTTCTGCAAGGTGGCCCGCCTCAGATCGAAACCTTCGACCCCAAGATCAACGTCGCCAGTGACAACCGCAGTTGCACCGGCGAGGTCCAGACGTCGATTCCAGGTGTTAGGTTCGGCGGCACGCTGCCTCAATTGGCCAAGCGTGCCCATCGCCTGGCTGTCGTGCGTTCCTTCGCCAGCAACGATGGTAGTCACAATCATATCCCTATCCTAACGGGAAGACATTCTTCCGGAGCTGCGATGGGAGCCATGTGCGCCCTTGGCTCTGGAGCCTTTCATCCCCTAACAGGCGTGCCAATGAATGCCGTCGTGGTTCCCGAGGCGGTCCAGCCCGGTCTGACGCTCGGTTCACCAACGGCAACCTTCGGTCTTCCGCGGATCAAGCAGCAAGTGGCGGGCGCGGGAAGTCTTGGCAGTCCGTTTAAGGGAATGGTCATGGACGGCGGCCCTGGGCAATTGAGCAACTTCGACTTGAAGTTGCCCCGTGATCGCTTTGTCGATCGCTTCCAATTGATGGGCAAACTCGACGGATTGAAGCAACATCTGGATCAGGTTGGCAAGGTGAATGAAATGAGCCAAGTGGAACGCCAGGCCTACGACTTACTCCTTCGAGGTGTTTCCGATGCCTTTGATTTGTCTAAGGAAGATCCTAAGACAATCGCCAAGTACGACACCAGCCATCTCTTCAACATGGCCGACTACCACGAAGGCGGGAAGCACTACCTCTACAACGGCACCAAGAAGCTCGTCGATCAAGCGCGCTGGACGAATCTGCTAGGCAAAGAGATGCTATTGGCTCGGCGTTTGTGCGAGGCAGGATGCGGATTCGTGACGGTCGTCGACTCGAGTTGGGATTTTCACGGAGGCGGTGCCAACAATCCCGGTACCTTGGTCGGCATGCAAACGCTGGGCGCTCAGATGGATCACGCGGTCGCGGCCTTCCTCGACGATGTCGAAGCGCGCGGTCTCAGTGACAAGATCCTGTTAGTCGTCACAGGTGAAATGGGGCGCTCGCCGATCAAGAAGAACCGAGACGCCGGCACCGAACATCATGGCGACTTGACGCCACTGCTTCTCGCCGGAGGCGGCTTGAACATGGGGCAAGTGATCGGCCAGTCAGATCGAACGGGGCATCGCCCCGTCACCGAGCCGTATGGTCCAGAGAACCTCCTCGCCACCGTGCTGCACACCATGTTTGACGCGTCCGAACTCCGCGTCTCACCAGACCTCTTGCCTCCCGAACTTTCAAAGACCATCCTCGACGGGCAGCCGATCAAGGAATTGTTCTAACGCTGCGGCAATTGGCGACTCAAGATTCTCGCTGAGAGGATTTGGCATAGAAGAGAAATGTCAGAGTCGCTCTTCAGCTACTGAGGAGACTGAGGAGACTGAGCAGGCGATGGTTGATAAAGAGGATCTCGGTGCCGACTTTCTGTTCAATGACGAAGCCTTTCTCGGAAAGCTCGTGAAGGTAGCGGAGACGCGTTTGGCGATCCCGGCATCGATGACGAACTTGATCTTGCAGTAAGGGCGGACAAAGAGGAGTTCGATCAGCTCTTTCGCCACTCGGATAGAGAGTTCTTCTTTAGCCCGTTCGTTGAATTCGTCTAGCAGGGCACTGATGGCGAGGATCTTCTCGGAGGTCTGGAGCGCGGTCGTTTTCACGCCTTCGAGAAGGTAGAGCAACCAGGGCTGCCAGTTGCCATCTTCGGTCACGCCTCGGAGCAGTTTGTAGTAGTTTGTAGTAGTCTGCTTTCCTCTCGATGATGTAGCGGCTGAGGTAGAGGATGGGTTGGTCGAGGAGCTTTTCGAATAGCAGGAAGAGGATGAGTAGGATTCTGCCAGTGCGGCTGTTGCCATCGTAGAAAGGATGGATGGCCTCGAACTGATAGTGAAGCACGGCCATCTTCACCAGCGGGTCGAGGTCATCCTCAGCGTCATTGCAGAAGGCCTCGAGATTGGCCAGTTTCTTGCGAATAACGGCTTCGCCTTCGGGCGGGGTGTAGACGGACATTACCCCGCTAAATTGGGCACTTCCGACTGACTGGAGTCTTTAAAATAAGCGTTTAATGCTATCTATCGCAATTATAATTATTTCATTATATAGCCATGCATTTGAAATATTCACTCTTGCATATTTGCTCAAGAGCGAGATCTATTGGCCATGCAAACCCGTAACGGCAATCTTCACTTAGAGATTCAGACTTCGAGGAAGAACCCCGTCGGCATTCTCCGCACCT
>JBLHHN010000522.1:0-3778 GCA_047616785.1 Verrucomicrobiales bacterium | reverse complement strand
GAGGAACGCTTCATAGGCGCGAGCGTCTTGGTTTCTGGTGTGAATTTCGGCTGTGGCAGCTCGCGTGAGCACGCGCCGCAAGCCATTTACAGAGCCGGCTTTCGTGCGGTGATCGCCGAGAGTTTCGCCGAGATCTTCTTTGGCAACTGCGTCACGCTGGGAATCCCCTGCGTGACCGCGACATCTGAAGATATCGCCACACTGAACCGTGTGTTAGAGGCAGACCCACAGACCGAGGTCACCGTGGATGTGGACAAGGCGCGTGTGTTCTACAACGACACGAACTTCACGGTGCACATCCCAGAAACAGCACGCGATGGGCTGATCCATGGACGCTGGGATCCGATTGGCGAATTGGTTGAGAACGCCGACAAGGTGGACGCCTGCCTGCAGAAGACGTTGGTTTAGTTGAGCGCGGGGACACGCAGGCCTACTTGCATAGGCTAAAATACTGGCTCGACCATCTGCCCACCCTTGCCTTCATTCTTTCGGCTATCGCCGCCGAAGATATCGGTGACGTCAAAGCCGGTGATGAAGATCATGAAGCCGATCAAGAGGATCGCGCAACCGCCGTAGGCGACGTCTAGCAAACGCTTGCTCAATGGACGGCGACGAATGGACTCGAGGATGGCCATGGTGATGTGACCACCGTCTAGCACTGGCAATGGTAGCAAATTCATGATGCCAAGATTGATGTTGAGAATGACACTGAACCAAAGCGCGCGTCGCCAGCCATCCTTGTCTTCAAAGAGAAGGTAGTAGACGCGCATGATGCCGACAGGGCCACTGAGGTGTTTGGCGCTGATGCCAGAGGACGGCGTAAAGACGGCTGCCAAGGTGTTGTACATGGTCTTCACAGCCGTTTGCATTTGCTCCAAGGGAGGTGTGCGTTTCAGCACCGTCACACCGGTGAGATCCCATTGCAGACCGAGCATCGGACGATCGCGTTTGATGGCCTCGGCGTTCTTTGGCATCGCTGGGAGCACCGAGAAATTCAACTTCTCTTCGCCACGTTGGACAACAATTTCGAGTGCTTTGTCAGGCGCAGCTTGAACCAGATCGTTGATCATCTGCGCGCTCGTCACTTCCTGCCCATTGGCTTCGATGATCACATCGCTCGGCTGAAGCCCCGCTTGGGCCGCGGGACTGTTAGGATAGATCTTGCCCGTCATGGGTTGTGATTTCGGCGAGACTCCCATCCGCTCGACGTGCCGCAGGGCTGGTCGTTGGAAAAAGCCACCAATGGCAGACTGGGCACCCGCAACCAAACCGGTCTCTTCTTCAGGGGCTGCTTCGCCCTCTTTCAGCAGAACGGCATCGCCCATTGGCGGAGGTGCTAGTTCAACAACAATCGGCTCTGCAACACCAGGACGTTGCACTTTGAAAGGGATCGTATCGCCGCCACTGCTGATGACATTCCACGTCACACTGTCGACCATCCCGCGCCAGGTCTTCACCGGCCTGTTGTCTACTTCCAGAACCACATCACCGGCTTGCAATTGCTCTGATCCAGCGACGCCGTACTCTGCGGAAACGTAGCCGATGGCGGTAGTCACGCCGTCATTGCTGACGGGATGTTTCACAAACCACACGAGGACGGCAAAGAAACCAGCAAGCATGAAACTGAACAACGGACCAGCGAAGGCCACGATGATCTTATCCATCGGGCTGATCACCTTCATGTCTTTATACTCGGATTTGCCCTCGAGCATCTCCATGGGAGCCATTTGCGGAAGGGCCACAAAGCCACCCGCAGGGATACATCCGATTCCCCATTGCACGCCATTGATGGTCTTCGACCAGATGGGCTTGCCGAACCAGATTTGGAATTTGTCGACCTGGAGTCCGCGCCAGCGTGCGGCGAGGAAGTGTCCGAGCTCATGGACCAGGATGACGAAATTGAAGAGAATAACGATCTCTATAATGATTCCAATGACTGAAAGGGCTTGCATAGGTCTGGGGAGTATACTCGGCCTTCAATGGCCCGCAATCAACGGTTGCTAGTGAGTTCCCTGGCTTCAGGAAATTCCCGAGGTGGCTCGAAAATTCACCAGGCGATCAGAAAAAGGCTTGCAAAGAATTCTCATGACTGCTCATTTGAACAGTAACTGACATCACCATGGCTAAGAAAACCAAAGACACTGCTGCTCCCACTTCATCCAAGATCACGGATGGTCGCTCTAAGAATCTCGATCTCGCTATTTCTCAAATCCAGAAGGACTTCGGAGAGGGAGCGATCATGCGTCTGGGAGACACGCATCGCTCTGATGTGGATGTCATTCCGACGGGCAATCTCTTGATCGACCGGGCCCTCGGTGTCGGAGGATTCCCTCGGGGACGCATTGTCGAGGTGTATGGTCCAGAGTCTTCTGGTAAGACGACGCTCACCTTGACGGTCATCGCTCAAGCCCAAAAGATGGGTGGCTTGGCTGGCTTCATTGATGTGGAGCATGCTTTGGATCCCGAATATTCGCGGCGTCTGGGAGTGAATCTAGAGGATCTGCTCGTCTCTCAGCCGAGTTCTGGCGAAGAGGCGTTGCGTATTTGTGAGACATTGGTGCGTTCCAATGCGCTGGATGTGGTGGTGCTCGACTCTGTCGCCGCTCTTGTCACCAAAGCAGAACTCGAAGGCGAGATCGGGGATGCCACAGTCGGCGCTCAAGCGCGCTTGATGAGCGCCGCTTTGCGGAAGCTCACGAGCCTGATCTCGCGGGCGAGAACCACTGTCATTTTCACCAATCAAATCCGAGAGAAGATTGGCGTCATGTTTGGAAATCCTGAGACCACTCCAGGTGGCCGTGCTCTCAAGTTTTACAGCAGTGTGCGGGTTGATATCAGGCGCATTGGCATGATCAAGAACACGGATGGCACCGTGACGGGGAACCGGACGCGCGTGAAGGTGGTGAAGAATAAAGTCGCCCCGCCATTCACCGAAGCGGAGTTCGACATCATGTACAATGAAGGCATCTCGGCGGTGGGATCTCTGCTAGATTTGGCGTTGGAGTACGACATCCTGCAGAAGCGCGGTTCGTGGTTCAGCTACAGTGGCACGCAACTCGCTCAAGGCCGCGATGCTGCCAAGGATGCGCTCAAGGCAGATGAGAAACTCTACAAGGAAATCGAACTCAAGGTGAAGAAGAAGATGGATCCGGAGCGTTACGAAGCGGAAGCGGAAGATGTGGCCGAAGTCGCCGCCCCAGAAGTAGCCGACGCTGATGATGCGGTGCCTACCAAGAACGCGTAGCCGAAATTCAGGGTGTTGGTCGGCCTAGATTCGGTAAAGTTCATCGACGCCTGATCGTCCCCCTCTCATCGTTGGTTCGCGATCTTGGACATTCTCTCGGATAGGAAAGACGCGATCCAGATTTGTGGATTTCCTGATAGATGGATTTCGCCGTTCTGGAAGTCTTCTATATGATAGGAGGGTGAAGACCATTCATTCGCTACTTTGGAAAGCTGCCATCGCATTGGGTAGCATCGCCTCTTCCTTCGGTGCTGGGGATGTCGTGATCAACGAGATCATGTATCAACCGGCTTCGGGTTCTTCTGAAGAAGAGTTCATCGAGCTGATCAATGTCAGCAACCTTTCCATTAATCTGTCAGGATGGCAGTTCACACGAGGGATCCATTTCATGTTTCCCAATGTGACGGTCCTGGCAGGAAACTATCTCATTGTCGCCGCCAACACCGCCAGTTTCGCCAATGCTACCAAGTCACGACCGCTACGGGGGGGGCAATTGGACAGAGTCCTTGAGCAACGGTGGTGAACGTCTTACCC
>JBLHHN010000521.1:0-3781 GCA_047616785.1 Verrucomicrobiales bacterium | reverse complement strand
CGTTTTCTCATTTTTTTCGCGGGACGAGAATCGCAGGAGAGTCATCGTTTCCCGTGGAACAAGATCTACGGCCTTAAGTGCCTCTGAGATGCCCCGTTCACACGGTCTGGAGTGGCACGGAACACTATTCAAGGCTTCCTTCTCGGAACGTCTAGCAACGAGTGTCGCCATGAGATTCGATTTCAGATTCGAAGGCATCTTGGCCGAGTTCTCATTCAGAAATGCTTCGGCTTGCTCGAAATCATGGGCGTTCAATTTTAGGAAGAAAGGATCAAGATTGATCTCATTTTCGCCGGGAAAGCTAAAAGGATCGGAAGAACCACCCACATAGGTGGGCCTGCTTGCTGGTGTTTCGAGACTACTTTTTGAGCGTTGTTCGGCCACACACCTGGGGCCATGGCGGAGCGAACCCGCTTCATGGGGTACCTTGTTTACACGGCGATTTTTGCTGGTTTGATCTATCCTATCTTTGGTCACTGGGCTTGGGGTAGTCTCGCCGGAAGCGTCGGTTTCGGTGGAGGTTTGGGATGGCTTGAGATGGCTTGAAGCTCTCGGCTTCCATGATTTCGCGGGCTCAACAGTAGTTCATGGCATTGGTGGTTCATGCGCCCTCGCCGGTGTCATTGTTGTCGGTGCTAGAACCGGCAGGTTTGCAGAGGATGGGACTCCCAGAATGATTAGTGGTCACAGTTTTCCCATGGTTGCCTTGGGTGCCCTTCTGCTCTGGGGAGGGTTGTTTGGTTTCAACGCTGGTTCGGCGATGATTGCGGATCTTAACATGGGTCGCATCGCGGTGGTGACGATGATCGGTGGCTGCTTTGGTGCTTTGGTCGCTCTGGTGCTTTTCTGGAAGATGAGAGGCACGCCGGACCCCGCTATCACGATCAATGGACTTGTTGGTGGACTTGTAGCGGTCACTGCTGGAGCCGATGTCATCAACCCTGCATCCGCAGCTATCATAGGCATGATCAACAGGGACTGTCGCGACGCTTGGTGCGGTCTTGCTGGAACACTTGCGGTTGGACGACGTGGCTGGTGCTGTTCCCGTGCACCTTTTCAATGGAATCTGGGGAACAATCGCTGTGGCGCTCTTCCATGAAGAAGGCCTTCAAGTGAAGCAGATTGGCGTTCAGATCTTTGGAACAGCCGCTATTGGCAGTGGCTCTTTCATCGTCGCGTTCATCCTCTTTAAAGATCATTGATGTGTATATCGGCCTTCGAGCAACCGATGAGGAACAGGTGGATGGTCTAGACTTTGCCGAGCATGCTTCTAACGCTTATCCTGACTTCCGTAATACGGAGAGACCGCGTCGCGCATTGCCTCGATCTTTGATCGATCACCTGCTGGATCGGGATGGGTCTTTTGACTGAATTCAGTTTGTAGTCGAACGTTCTCAGAGGGGTTCCCTTGATCGATCGGACACGCCTGACATGCAGAACCAGGTGAAGTACGACCATGTAGAGAACCCAAGACCATTCATAGGTACATCCTATCTTAAGCTAGGGTGGGGGCGCAACAATTGAGGGCCATGAGGTGGCACGTAGCTTGCCATTCCAATGGCGAGTTGCCGCACCTGGTTCTCGCCATGAGGTGGCAAGCTACGTTACTGGCGGGTATCACCGGAAAATAGTGATGCCGTTGAGTATAGCCGCCTCTGCTTAGGGGTATAACTTGCTAGTAGCGGCTCAGCTAGAAAACAGGATCATGTGGGACAGGATCATGGGTTTCCGATAAAGAAGCATGATCCTGTCACACATGATCCTGTCTCTTACTCACTTTATCCGTTAACGTATCGATGGATTCGTTAATGCAAAGCATCCCCTCACCTTGGCTATTAGGATCATCGGTCACCTAGAACCAACCCCTTGATGATCAAGAATTCTAGCGAGTCGATATCACGGACGACTCACCGTTGGCCAGTCGAGTTCTAGACGGGCCAAGTACTTTCGGAGTCGGTCGGCGTCATTGGGTTTGGCGCGCTTGCTACGTGAATTGACGAAGAGTTTCCGGCCTGCGTCGGAGATGGAGTTTGATTGGCGACAGACTTCGATGACGTAACCTAACTGAACACGGTCAAAGGGATCGAGTTCAGCGAAGCGTTCTTCGCCGAGGATCGCGCGACAAAGTTTGTCGCGACCTTCAGGTTTCTCCTGAGGTTGCCAGGAGCTTTGGAGTCGGGCGATCTCTTCATCGACTTCCCTGACAGAAATGCGGCCGCGTTGGGCTAGGGTAGCGATGCGCGTCATGGCAGCATTGAGATCGCGGAAATTCGCCTTCCATGAGGCCTCGGGTGAACGGGCGAATTTGAGGAAGCGTTCGCGGGCTTCTTTGTTGAAGGTGACATCGCGATCTTCCTTCCGGGCGAAGAGATTGAGTTCGTAATCGATGTTCGGTTCGAGATCCTCTCGGCGATCGGCCAGCGAGGGGAAAGTGAAATGCCAGAGGTTGATGCGCGCTAACAGATCTTCACGAAACTTACCTTCATGAACACGTTGTTGAAGATCGCGGTTGGTGCCGGCAATCAGTTGGAAATCGCTCTTCACTGGTTGATCCCCTCCGAATGGTAGAAAGACCCTCTCTTCCAGGGCGCGCAAGAGCATGGCTTGCTCATCGGGACCGAGCTCGCCGATTTCGTCGAGAAAGAGCAAGCCTCCGTGGGCTTCGCGTAGGAGTCCTGAGCGATCGCGTTGGGCGTCGGTGAAGGTGCCTTTGACATGCCCGAAGAGGGTGGAGAGAGCGGTGTCTCCGCTCAGGGTCGCGCAATTCACTTCGACAAAGGCCCCGTTCAGATCGCGTCGTTGTTGTCGGAGTTCGTAGACGCGTTTCGCCAACTGAAATTTGCCAGCCTCGGTCGGACCAGAGAGGAGGATGGGAGCGGTGGATCGAAGGACGACAGTTTCAATACGCTGGATCAGAGCGTTGAAAGCTTTGCTCTTCGTGGCAATGCCAGATTTGAGGAAATCTTGTGATGTCAGGGATTCACTTTCGAATCGACTGGCCAACTGATCGTAATTCGAGAGATCGAGGTCGATAATCGAGTAGGAACCGTAGGGTTTCGAGGTGAGCCGAGCGCCTTGCGGTGGGCTTGTTTGAATGAGTTGGCCGGGGAGGTAATGGGCTTCGTTCAGCAGGTAGAGACAGATCTGTTGCACGTGCGTCCCAGTGGTGATGTGCAAAAGATAGTCATTGGCTTCGCTATCGAAAGGCTGCTCCCGAGCCCAGTCGAAGAAAGCGCCATAGACTTCAGCGAAGTCCCAAGGATCTCGCAATGGTAGTAGGGTCAGTGTGATGCCTGTTTCTGGAGAGACCAACTGAATATCCTCCGCAACTTGCTGCGCCAGCTTTTTGTGGGCTGGGGGATAGAGGAGGGTGAAGTGGTCGACGATGAGGTCTCCCTGTTGGCAGAGGGCGACGGAGGGACGCCAACGACTCCACCGATCCATTTCGGTGGATCGGTCCAGGGAAGTGCCGAGAAGACTGATGATATGGGTCGCCAAATTTCCTGATTCTGCCGGAATTCGGGTACAATGCTAATAGAAAACGTTAATTTAATAGCGCGCATGAAGCTTATGAGTTGCGAGATATGTCATTGTTAGCATTAGGTGAAGCTAACAATGAAGTTTCTAATTCCCAATAACAAGCCAGCGGCATCGCACTCGTGCGCCGTCAAGCAGCACAACCCCGCTGGGTGGGAGACCCAGCACAACACAAACCATGAAGAAAGTTGATAACTCAAGCGTAACTGCGTCGCCAAGAGGCGGGGTGGGAAGCAACGTGAAG
>JBLHHN010000520.1:0-3788 GCA_047616785.1 Verrucomicrobiales bacterium | reverse complement strand
GGCGCCAAGCACTTACGGACAATGTCATCGGCGCGCTTGTCTACCGACGTCTTTGTGGAGGGCAACTCGATCATTCCTGACGGAACCTCAGACGTGAGCAACTCATAGAAGATCATGCCAAAGGCAAAGATGTCCGCACGATGATCGATGTCATCCGGACGCTCCCACTGTTCCGGTGCCATGTATCGCGGCGTCCCCATCGTCGTGCCTGGCACCGTCAAGGTAGCCGCAGCTTCCTGCACGCGGCCTAACTTCGCCAATCCGAAGTCAGCGATCTTCACCAAGCCATTGGCGTCCACGAGAATGTTCGCTGGCTTGATGTCCCGATGAAGCACACTCCGCTCATGAGCGAAGACGAGCGCCGAGCACAATTGCCGCGCCATTCTAACACCGCTCTCCACAGTCCGAGGCCCCTGACGGAGGAGCTTCGCGAGATCGATGCCATCCACATACTCCATCACCAGATAGTAGAGCCCCAGCTCCTGACCAAAGTCATGAATGGTCACGATGTGAGGATGATTCAGACTCGCGAGGATCTTCGCCTCACGCTCAAATCTTGTCGCAAAGCGGGACTCGATACTGATCTCCTCAGACAACACTTTCACCGCCACAAGCCGGTCGAGCCGTTTCTGCCGCGCCTTGTAAACCGTGCCCATGCCACCTTGACCGATCACCCCCAACCATTCGTAATCCGGCAGCAACTCGCTCAATTCCGCCAGCGAATCATCTTCATCAGGCACCGTCGCCGACTTGGCCGCCCCCGCCCAGAGACACGGGGAACAGAGGAGGCCTGGTTTCCCCAGCGGCATCGCCACACCACAGCCTTGGCAGGTCTTTGCCGGAAGGAGAGTGGTCAAGGGCTTGCTCACGAGTGCTTTAGGAATGGTGAGGCCCGAGAAACGACAAGCCTAGGATATGACATCTCCATTTATTCAAAAATTCTTCAGAAAAGTGGAGACCATTTTCCACTCTTCCCCAGGTAAAGGGTAGCGGATGGCACCGACCATCCAAATCCCATTCCAAACAATTTCATTTCTCATGGATAGACAGTGCTCCTTTTGTCAGACGGTGATCTCCTACGCATCCGACTTCTCACTCACCATCGGGGCTTGCCCGAATTGCGAACGGCTCATGCTCTTTCCCGCCGCTCCAGATCCTCAATCGCCAGTTCAGAATTCCACCAAACTTCGACCCGTCTTCCTCAATGGCGAAGCCCCCCAACGCAAACAGCTCGTCCAAGCCCTGCTCCTCCTCGCCATCGGTGTCTCTTTGGCCTGGGTCCTCTCCGCCTTCTACGTCACCGGCCTCATGCGTATGTTAGGCGTGGTCCACCCGCTTTCCACCGTGCCGACGCTTTACCCCTATTTCGGGCTCATCAGCGTGATCTTCACCGCTGGGATTGTCTGGATGTCGATTCCCAATAAAGGGTGGCTCGGTCGGGTGTCCTTCTATCTGATATCGGGAATCGCACCCGGTGCTGCCGTCGGCCATGGCATCCGGCTTCTGTCCCGCTACCGCACCACGGCCCGTCTCTATCACCAGCATATCGGCAGCCACAATTAGGCCACACAGGTATCCGAATTTCCTTCATCTGCGGTGCAGAATCGCCTAGGGTTGAGCTTTAGCATTTCGACTTTGCCCAATCCCCGACCAGAACAGTTTCCCGTCACGCGTTGGACCATGATCCAACGCGCTGGCCAAGGCAGCCACGCCGACCTCGAAGTCCTCTGCACGCAGTACTGGTATCCCTTGTATGCCTACGCTAGACACGGCGGCCGAACTCCGGAAGACGCGGAAGACCTGACACAATCCTTCGTGTCCAAGCTCATCGAGAAGCACTGGGTCGAACAAGCCTCCGAGCAAGACTGTACCTTCCGTTCCTTTCTGCTCATCCGCTTCAAACGCTTTCTCAAAGACGAACGCGAGAAAGGCGAGACCCAGAAACGTGGCGGTGGCGCTACTCATGTCACCATCCATCTCGGAGAAGTGGAGGAACGCTACACCGCCGAGCCCGTCGATGCTGGAATGACGCCAGACAAACTCTACGACCGCGCTTGGGCCACCTCCGTTCTCGACCGTGTGTTAGACATGCTCCGCAAGGAGTTTGCCAACTCCGGCAAAGAACGCGAATTTGTCGTCCTTCAGCCTTGCCTGGCCTGGAATGAGAATACCCTCACTTACCAACAAATCGCTCAACGCATCGGTCGTGGCGAAGGCTGGGTCAAAGTCGCCGTCAACCGGATGCGCAAGCGCTACCGCAAACTGCTAGAACAAGAAGTCGCCAACACCGTCCCCGGATCCGACATCGAACAAGAAATGGAAGACCTCCATCGGGCCCTGAAGTGACGATCGAATCACCTCTTCAACCACGCGCGAGCGGCACTGACATCGCGAGCAATTTGACCTTTCAGATCCGTCAGGCTTTCGAAGCGCTGCTCTGCGCGGAGATGGTGCAAAAGGGCGACTTCCATGGTCTGGCCATAGAGATCACCTTCCCAATCGAAAAGATGCACCTCGAAACGAAGGGACATCTCTCCATTGATCGATGGGCGGATCCCGAGATTGGCCACGCCAGGGAGATTCTCATGCGAAAGCACGCGAACAGCGTACACCCCATAGGGGGGGAGAGCTTTGGCTGAGAAATCGATGTTCGCTGTGGGGAATCCCAATTGCCGTCCTAACTGATCCCCTATGGCCACGGGACCATGAAGGCTGTAAGGCCGTCCTAGCAGACGCGCAGCTTGATCGAGATCTCTAGCAGAGACGGCGGTCCGGATGGCCGTGCTGCTAATGCGCTCACCTTCATCCAAGACAGGCGCAATGCCATGCACCGTGAATCCGTGTTCTTCGCCCATTTCCCGGAGTAACTCGACATTGCCTTGTCGCTCTTTTCCAAAGGCCCAATCCTCACCCACATGCATACTCGCAAGCGCACATGATTCCGTTAGGCTTTGCACGAAATCCTCAGCAGATTGAGCAGCCATGGTCCTATCGAATGGAATGGCCAAGGTTGCGTCCATGCCTAGTTTGGAAAAGAGATGCTGTAGATGCGCGAGACCTGTCAAACGTTGGGGCGCATGATCAGGCGCGAGGACTTCCGCAGGATGCGGATCAAAAGTCGCGACCACGGCAACGCCGTCTTCTTGAGCGGCCTGTGTCTTCGCGCTTTCCAAGACGGCCTGATGCCCCCGATGCACGCCATCGAACACCCCAATGGCCAAGTGCACAGGCCCGTCAAGGCGAGACAGGCCATCAATGGACGTCAAGAAGCGCATGGGCAGGGTTCCGTTAGGCTCCTCGCATGCGGGAGACTTCTGGAAGGCTGATGAGCCTCGTCGCCAGGTCTAAAGCGCTCATTTCACGCATGGCACTGACCGTCACGGCGCGCTCGGTACTGAAGTTCCCCGAACGGGTGCGTCGCAAGTCAGAAAGGTGGGCTCCGCAGCCTAACTGCTCTCCAACCACGTCGGCGTAGGTGCGCACATAGAATCCTTTACTACAAATGACTCGGAAATCGATCTCAGGCAGAGCGATCTTCAGCAGTTCGTATTTAAAAATATGGACCAGTCTTGGTTCGCGTTCGACGACCTTCCCCTGTCGGGCCAGTTTGTAGAGCGGCACGCCGTCTTTCTTGATCGCAGAGACCATGGGAGGCGTCTGATAAAAGTCCCCCATCATGGAATCAAAGGGCACACGAATCTGCGCTTCGGCAAGCTCGGGAACCGGCTTCTCTTCGAGGACGACGCCTTCCTTGTCCTGGGTGTCCGTCGTCGAGCCTAACATCACCG
>JBLHHN010000519.1:0-3840 GCA_047616785.1 Verrucomicrobiales bacterium | reverse complement strand
TCCATGGTAATTATAGAATGGTTAGTAGTGATGGGTTGAAGTTGGTCTATCGGTGACGTATTTCTAACATCCACCCCTCACGATTCAAGCCCCAATTCTGCAGTTTTCCTTAAAGCAACGACATTGAGTTCTTGGTAGCCTAGATCATCGGCGACAATGAGAACGATGTTCGGACGCGCGGCGTGAACCGAGGCCATCCCTAGCGCCACAAACACTATCAATCGCATCACGGCCAGCATGATCGGGCTACTTCGTTTTCCCGAGATCGCGGAACACGATGATCGAAGGATTCCCAACCGGCGCATAGTGACCCGTGAAATCAAGACCGCCCGTCGCTCGGTCCATGCGAAACACAGCAATGTGATCCGCTCGCTGATTGCAGGAGTAGAGAAATGTTCCGCTAGGATCGGTATTGAAGCTACGGACATAGTCCCCACGCGTCCATTCTTCGCCCGCGTAGGTCAGGGTGCCATCGTCCCCAACGACAAAGATTCCGATACTATCATGCAAGCGATTGCCCACGTAGACAAACTTGCCATCCGCCGAAACCATGATCTCCGAAGTGAAATTGCTGCCCGCATACCCAGGAGGCAGGCTAGAAATCGTTTGCCTTGATTTCAAATGTCCTTTGGCCGCGTCATAGTCGAAAAGAACGATGTTAGAACCTTCTTCTTGGAGCGAATAAAGCCAACGTCCATTAGGATGAAAGTAGAAGTGTCGAGGCCCGTCTCCTGGCGGCAACGAGATGAAGGGTGGGTCGTTAGGCGTGAGCTTTCCTTTCACGTCATCAAACTTCCAGATCAAGATCTGGTCCAATCCCAGATCGGCATGTAGCACGAATCGTCCCGCAGGATCGGCTTCGATCATGTGCGCGTGCGCTTGATCATGCCCGCTGATGGCAAAGCTTCCTGGCGGTGCATTCGTCGCCTTGGTCGGCCCCACGATTCCGACATCCTGCTTGACGTCACTCGCCTCGCCTAGACTTCCATCGGCCTGAATCGGCAGAACCGCGACGGATCCGCCGAAGTAATTCGCCACAAGCACAAACCGCCCTGACGGATGCACACTCAGATGCGCAGGCCCTTTGCCTCCGGAGTTGACGCTGTTCAACAAGGTCAGTTTCCCATCGGCCGGGCTGACCGCGAAAGCACTGACAGAACCCGCTTCATTGTCGCCGATTCTCTCCGTCTCATTCGCCGAATAAAGGCGTGTTTGATCACCATTGAATGCCAGTGCGCTAGGACTCGTCCCCATCTCCACAATGTCATAAGGCGTCATCGCACCCGTCTCGCGATCTACCTGAAAGAGGTGGATGCCGCGTCCATTTCCCGGAGGCAAATCAACTTGGGTCGCCCGCATGTTCTTAAGAGGAGACGTGTAGGTCCCGACGTACGCAATGACTGGATCCGACTGCGCCGTGAGATTCAGAAGCGTGGCTAACAAGAGGGTGATTGGCAGTCCTGGTTGCATGATGATATGTTGGTTCACTCGGCCGATTTCAATTCATTGAGGAGTGCGATCGCTTCGTCAACGACGCGTTCTCCCGTTCCGGGTTCGGTGTAACTGTGAAATCCTGTCCAGACTTGATAACCGCCGAGCGCATGCGCATCTCTGTCAGGCAGATAGCCAATCCAGTCATTGGCGAGTTCGGCAACATACGTGTAGCGATAGGGTGATCGATTCTTAATATCCACGCCAAGCTTGGTGAAGAACTCGGCAGGAACACCCACGAAAGCGACATCTCCGATGACCATGGCTTGCACCCATGTATCGCGTTCTTCTCCTTGGATGGAGGCTAACTGGCGACGCATGTTCCGAAAGACCCGAACGAAATCAGCAGCGGAATCCCCGACCCATTTGCGGCAATACTCACTCACCGCAGCCTCTTCAGCTTCCTCATCAAACGTCCGCACTTTGTATTTGAAGAGACTCTTGCGGGATGCCAGTCGCTTGACTGGTCGGGCTTGTGCTTTCGCTAGCGATTCCTTCACCGTGTTTGCCATCCGATCCGTCGCCTCCGCACAAGACAGATCCAGATTATGGGTCGAGCCTGACGCCCCTTCCACGAAGCTAAACACGCCCCCAAGCTCTTTCTCCAACCGCTGCCCAGCCAATCCATAAAACGACGGCGAACGCACCCCCGGCTTGATCGTGCCGATCGTGTGGGTCGAATGATTGAACAAGACCGCCTTCAGTGTTCCTGCGTTTCGAAAAGCGAGCACCGGAAGCTCCGGATCAAACGGCCCTGTCGGACGCACAAATGCTCGGCGACCAATCCAATAGATGCTTCCGTCAGGCAACAGTTGCCGACTATTCTGACCGACCGTGGCTTCCCGGCCGAGGTGAAAATGAAAGTCGCATTCATCCTCCGACAGATTCGCGTGGGCACGCTTGACCGCCGTGACGATGCCTTTGTGCACGCGCATCGTGAATCCGAGATCCGGCGCATAGCCATGCACGCGCATCGTGCTCGGCGCATGGTGCGTGTGCGTGCAATTGATGAGGATGTGAGAGAAAGGGATTCCCGTCGCCTCTTCGATCTCCTTCATCGCTTGATCCAGGATCTCACGCGTGATCATGAGAATATCGAGCGTGACGAAGGCGAGCTTCACACCGTCTTTCTCAAGCACGATGGCGATGGCGCGCAATTCCCCTTCCTGCCCCTGCGCGATTCCGGGATGAATCCCGCCCGCAATCTCCATGGAATCGCTCGCTTTCAAATTCACCGCCGCCGCACCAACACGCACCCCATCACCCGACACAAGCAGGTGGGAAATCGACAGGAACGAAACCACGATCAACCAACACTGCCATCGAACTTCAACTGGGAACCTGGTCCACACGGTCTCATCCTGATTCGACGCGACGAAACTGACAAGGGCGCACTTTCATTCCTTTCTCCTTTGCAGAATTCGAGTTACCGCGCGAAACGCTGCCGATGGAACCACCGCAACCTCTCGCCATCCTCTTTCAGGATGAATGGATCGTCGCGGTCGACAAACCCGCGGGACAACTCGTCCACCCAGGAAAGAACACGGAACCCACCGACGAAGTCACCATGAAGATTCTTCGGGATCAGGTTGGCCAGCATGTCTACGTGCTGCATCGCCTGGACCGGCCCACGTGCGGTGTGCTGCTCTTTGCCACCGACCGCAATGCCGCGCGCGTCATGCACCTTGCCTTCAGGGAAAGCGCCCTGCAGAAGATCTATTGGGCGATCGCCGATGGACAACCCACCGATCAACAGTGGCTTTGTCATACGCCTCTTCAGAAAGAAGAAGACGCGATCCCGCAATCCGCGGAAACCGAGTTCCGTGTGTTAGAGTGTCTTCCTGATGACCTCTCATTGATCGAGGCAAAACCGAGAACAGGCCGTTACCATCAAATCCGTCGACACTTGCTAGAGGCAGGCCAACCCATTGTCGGTGACTATCGCTACTCAGGTGTTGAACGCAGTAATACGCTCGGCCTGAAGCTCGGCACCGGCACTCGGATGCTCCTGCAAGCCAAGAGCCTTCAGTTTCAACATCCCATCACCCACGAAGACATCTTCATCGAGGCCACGGTGGATCCCTTGATTCAAAAGTGCCGCGATCGGTAGCAGAGACCAAGTTCTTCATCCGTTTGGGGTATAAATGTCCGTCATCAAGGAGTAAAATGCATTTCAAACTGAGTATCACTCGACATATAAGAATATGAAAATTTCCATCACATGTAAGCGCCTGAGCAACCTCCGTATGAATGCGCTTGCGATTCGGGTTTGAGCTTGGCTGTTTTTAGGCGGGGACTGACTCTTGCGCTTCATTCTCCAAGGCTTGGCGAGCCTTGAATTCCTTCGCC
>JBLHHN010000518.1:0-3871 GCA_047616785.1 Verrucomicrobiales bacterium | reverse complement strand
GTATCTAACAAAGAAACGCTACCGTGACAATTGGCTAGAAAATTTCAGAGTGGCCTCCTCCTCTGCTGGTTGCCAGCCATTGATCACCCCGAAAACGTCATAGTCAGCAAAATTACTATTCCTGCCTCCATTGGGACGCACCGCACCTCTGGTTAGGCGGGCCAGATGGGCTGCTGAGAATCACCGATCAGGCCATCACACGATTCCTGCTATTCGATGGCACGGCGGTCACTTCGATCGAACGGTTTAAGAACGACATTTTCATTGGGACCAACCAAGGACTCCATGCCTGGAATGGGACAGAATTTCGCCATTTTGACGAAGCCAATGTTCCATTCCAGAAGATTCGCGCCCTCGCCGTGAGTCCCGATCAGCGTGAACTCTGGATCGGTGCCAAGAGAGGCATATCCGTCATCGATGCTAACGGTGCCCGTATCCACACGCCCTGCCCGAGTATGCCTGACGCGGAGCTTTTGGCCATGGGACTGGCCAAAGATGGAACAGTATGGTTAGGCACGATGTTCGGCCTCTACAAAGGGACAATGAACTCCTTCGAGCCTGTCTTGACTCCGGCTTCCACAGACCGTCATCTGGGTGATTATTGCCGCTCCATCCATCGCGACCGGCAGGGAAAACTATACGCGGCCACTCGCAGCGGCGCCTACCTCATTCACAATCCGGAGCGCCCGGAAGCCAAGCTGGAGAGAGTCCTTCCTTCACCTGACTGCAGGTTCGCATTCAAGGATTCGGAGAACCAGTTATGGATCGGCACCGACGAGAGTCTTGTCAGGATCGATGAAAACATCAAATGGATCACCCGTGGAGACGTAAGTTCGATCTCTGCGGGAAAGGATACCATTCACTTTGTGGCCAAGCCGATCCACAAGAGATACAAGAGATCAGCCTTTCGCTATGGCGGTGATAAAGCTAAAAAAATGCCCACGTATTCAAACCTTTGGGCGGTCTTTCAACACAGTAACGGAGATACCTGGCTCAGCCACGACCAAGGCACTACCATACTGCGTGACAACAACACAGTCCAAATGCACGAGCATCCAGACTGGCCTGAAGATCATATCACGCGTTTCTTCGAAGACACTGACGGCTCTGTCTGGATGACCACCGGATCCAGCGGCATTTTTCACTATCACAACCAACAAGTCACCAACTACCAGATCCGCGACAGCCTTCCCGGCAACGATGTGAGGGCCATTGCCCGGGACAACTATGGCCGATTGTGGATCGGAACTATTTCCGGTCTCGCTTTCCTGAAGGATCTGAAGATTACCCACCTCACTGCCCGAGACGGATTGATCAGCCCGTTCATCAACGACCTCCTTCAAGGACACGATGGCACCTTCTGGATCGCAACCGACAAAGGACTACAATCACTGCAAGACGGCGTGATCAAGGACACGTTCACGACAAGAGAAGGACTACTCAGCGATAGTGTCAAGGCTCTCGCAGAAGACAAACATGGCCACCTCTGGATCGGAACCGAATCCGGAGCCAACCGCTACGACGGCCAAAGCATGCAGTCCCTCATCCCTGCCGACGGGATACCTCGCGGTCAGGTCAAACATCTCCAGTCCAGTCCCTTCGGAATGGTGATCGGAACATCGCGGGGCTGTGTAATCTATCAAACCAATCGATTTCATACTGCGACTGGCAAACAGCCATCTGAGATATCCTTCCTATCTTCCGACCCTACCCTAAAATTTGCCCTCTGGGGAGTCAGCCATAAAACTCGCCAGAACGGCATGGTCCGCCGTTATCGCTTTCCCGGAGTCATGAATGAATGGCAATCCACGACGAAATCTTTCATCGATCTTCCCAAATTGCCCACTGGAGATCATTCACTCGAGTTCCAATTCATCGACCGCGATCTCAATTACTCCGCCGTTGAAAAAATACCGATCGCCATCCGTCGTGATTACGGGATCATCGCCCGCATCGCGTTCCTTGCTGCTGCCATCGCGGCGGCCTTGATCTTCGGGATCCTCTATGTCAGCCGGAACCGTGCCATCCGAAAAGCCAATCGCGAATTGGAAGACCGTGTGGAGGAAAGAACCCGCCAACTTCAAGAAGAAACTCAAAGCCGACTTCAGACAGAGAAAGAGAAGCATCTCGTCCACCAGCAGCTCCAGCAGGCTCAGAAAATGGACGCTCTCGGCACCCTTTCCTCCGGCATCGCCCACGATTTTAACAACTCACTCTGTGCGATTTCCAACCTCGCCGAACTAGCCCGCATCGAAGGCAATCCTGACTCGCGCAGAGAATTTCTCGAAAATATCATCGAAGCCTCCGAGCAAGCTTCCGACATCACACGATCACTCCTCACTTTCGGCCGGAAAGGCGATCTCGAGACCAAACCTTGCGACCTCGTGCCCATCGTTCGACGCTCTGTCAAATTGGTCCAGCGATTGATCCCCGCCACCATCCAAATCGAAACCCAACTTCCTAACGAACCCATATTCTGCAAGATTGATCCTAGCAATATGCAACAAGTGCTGATCAATCTTGCCGTCAATGCCCGGGACGCCATGGAGGATAGCGAAAAGAAAACCCTTACATTTGCTCTCGATCGACACGATGACAAAGCCCGTCTGACCATCTCGGACACCGGATCCGGCATGACCGACCAAACAAAGGAACGGCTCTTTGAGCCTTTCTTTACGAGTAAAAGCCGTGGTAAAGGAACGGGTCTCGGGTTGTCCATCGTTCACGGAATTGTGGCCAAACTCAGCGGTAAGATCAGCATCGAATCGAAAGAGGAAAAGGGAACGAGCTTCCTCATCGATCTCCCTTTGTGCCCAGTACCAGTGCCGGAATCGAAGGCCATCTATCAGAACAAACTCGTTGATACCTCCGCGTCATTGGCCGGGAAATGTGTTCTCATCGCAGAAGACGAACCGCATGTCAGGAAAGTCATTGTCGCGACACTGAAGCGAGAAGGCTACCGCATCATCGAGGCTGCCGACGGCGTCGAAGCTCTCACTCAATTTCATAAACACGTTGACGAAATTGATCTCGTCATCTGCGACTTCGACATGCCGCATCGCAACGGTCTTTCCTCCCTTCGCGCCATGCACGCCGAACGCCCTGACATGCCGACCATCCTCTGCAGCGGCCTGGCCCAACCCTCCGTAGACGACAGCCATGAAGTCCCGCTTCGGTTCTTGCAAAAGCCATTCTCGATCACGGCCATCAGTGCCCTGGCCCGAGAACTCATCCAGGGAGAAACACAAGATCAGTTAACCTTATCGGCGTAGTTCTAGAACTCAGTGAAGGCAAAATTCTGATGATACCGTTTTCGGGGAGAGCCATTTGAGACCTGGTTGGCGGTGACCTGCTGAATCCCGATGTGAATGCCAACGGCATTCTTATGCTAGCGAAAGGCTGGGCGCTTGCGCCCGACTCTGGTGTGAAAGAGATCAGATTCTCCAACCCCAATCGGGGTTGGATCATCCTGCTCGATTGCGCATGGAGCGAACGATGAATTCGACATTGGACATTCCGTCGAGACGTGTTCGCGATGTGCTAAAATGGAAAGAGCCTTACAGGAAGCCACAGAGGAAAACGTCCTTTCACTTCTTCCCTCATCAATCCTTGTTCGCTAATCAACAGCCAAGCCGTAACCGATGAGGAAATCTCTGAGATGCAATGGATTTTTGGACCAATATTTACTTAGCCAAATGTTAGTCTCATCTTCAAATTCCATTGGGGTTTGATACCCAAGCGAGGAATGCTTTCGTTTAGTGTTATATTAAGAATCTAGGTATGCGAACAGTTCGGTCCGAGCGTCCTCTTCTGTTGCAAACACACCGTCACGGACCATCTCGGCTTTCAGTGTACCTATCATCGATTCCGT
>JBLHHN010000517.1:0-3871 GCA_047616785.1 Verrucomicrobiales bacterium | reverse complement strand
GAGCTTCCTCTTCACCTCATGCACCACAGAAGAAGGCCTCATTGCCGGAGGCCTCGCTGGCGCCGCCGTGGGTGGCTTGGTGGGCCACTCGCAGGAACGCTCATACAAGCGGAATCGTCCGACGTACAACAACGCTATTCCAACTACGGAGGAAGCGGCTACGGTGGTGGTTATGCAGACGACTACTGCTTTTAGAGGTCGCCCTCTTTGATCACGGCTGCGACGGAGCGCAGCCTTCCGGGATAGGAAGCGTTGCTTCTTACTCGAGGGCGCCGCCGGAGGCGTTGCCAACGGCTTGGTCCTCGTCGCTGAGAAACTTCTTGAAGCGATTCTTATCGATGGACTTCATGTAAGCTTCCATCGGAGAAATCATCTTGGCTTGCAGCTTCTCATTGATGGCTTCGTCCATGAAGACCATGCCGCGTGCCTTACCACCAGTGATGATGTCGTAAAGCTTCTGAGTGGCGCCCTCACGAATGATGGCTCCGACAGCTGGCGTGGAAACGAGGATCTCGTTCACCGCGCAACGTCCACCGCCATCACAGCGTTTGCAAAGAAGCTGTGCGACGACGCCTTGCAGCGAAGCGGCGAGCATCGTCCGCACCTGTGACTGCTGATCGGAAGGGAACACGTCCACAATACGGTCAACGGTCTTGCGAGCGTTGTTCGTGTGCAAGGTTCCGAACACTAACAGACCCGTTTCTGCGGCGGTGAGTGCCAGAGAGATCGTCTCCAAGTCACGCATCTCTCCCACGAGCACGATGTCCGCGTCCTCACGCAAAGTTGCTCGGAGACCGTCTGCAAACGTGGGTGTTTGGATCGGCACCTCACGCTGGGTGATGATGGATTTCTTGTTCGAATGCACGAACTCGATCGGCTCTTCCACGGTGATGATGTGGCGAGCGAAGTTGATATTGATGTAATCAATCAGGGCTGCGAGCGTGGTGGATTTGCCAGAACCAGTAGGACCGGTGACGAGCACGAGACCACTACGCAAGTGACCGAACTCTTTGACCACGGAAGGAATGCCCAACTGCTCTAGGCTTGCAATCTTTGTCGGGATCAAACGGAAGACAGCGGCGAGGCCGTGACTCTGCTTGAGATAGTTGCAACGGAAACGCGAGTCTTCATCCATCGCATAAGCGAAGTCGAGATCCCCCCGTTTCATGTACTTTTCCCAGGCCCCGGGATCACAGATCTCTTGGAGCATCGGGATGATCTTGTCCTTTGTGAGGATCCCTTCGTTCATAGGAACGATGTTCCCGTGCAAACGAAGCTTCGGGGGTGAGCCTTGGCTCAGGTGAAGGTCGGAAGCTCCTTGCTCGACGAGCGCTTGGAAATATTGATCGATAACAGCCATGAATCTAGAGGGAGGTTACGGTCTTAGAAGAAAAGGGATTGGTTTGGTTAGGCTTCAAAGTGCTTGCGCATGACATCGATGTCATTCGCGCGGCTCATGCACTCTTCTTGAGAAATGAGGCCCTTATTGTAGAGATTCTTCAGCGAGTCATCCATGGTGATCATGCCAACGCTCTTACCGGTTTGCATGATGCCGCCGAGCATGAAGGTCTTGCCTTCACGAATACAGTTGGCGACAGCTGGCGTGTTCACGAGGTATTCTAGCGCAAGCACACGGCCGGTGCCATCCATTGTTGGCACGAGCTGCTGACTGACGATGCCACGAAGGGATTCACTCACCATGATACGGATCTGATCTCGCTGATCCACCGGGAACACGTCGAGCACGCGGTCGAGTGTTCGCGGCGCATTTCCGGTGTGCAGGGTACCCAAGACCAAGTGACCGGTCTCGGAGGCGGTGATGGCGAGCTGAATGGTCTCCAAGTCGCGCATTTCCCCGACCATGATCACATCGGGATCTTCTCGCAGGGCACCACGAAGCGCGGCGGCAAAGGAGGCGGTGTGGGTGTGCACCTCACGCTGATTCACATGACAGGTTCTGGATGAGAAAATGTATTCGATCGGATCTTCCAAGGTGATGATGTGATCCTGGCGAGAGCCATTCACTTCATCGACCATGGCGGCGAGCGTCGTCGACTTGCCAGAACCCACGGCTCCTGTGACGAGGACGAGTCCGTTATGATACCTCGTGAGCGGCTTGAGCGTCTCCGGAAGATTGAGGTCATCCATCGAGCGGACCTCCGTGTTGATGATTCGGAAAGCCATGTCCAAGCCGAGCCGTTGGCGGACAACACTGGCACGGAAACGACCGAGATCGTTCGCGTAAGCGAAGTCCACATCACCCGTCTTATTCAGGCGGGTGATCTCGCGTTCCGTGAGAAAGCTCATGGCCAAACGCTCCGTGTCTTCGGAGGTGAGCGTCTCCGCCTCCTCCCAAATAGGTGTGAGCGTGCCAAAGCGACGCCAGTGCGGCATGCTGTTGACGGGCAAATGAATATCCGATGCTTCGTAATCCTGACCGATCTTCAGGTAGCTATCGACGTGTTCGAGGGTCTTGACGATTTCAGACATGAGGCGTGGTTGGCTCGCGAGAGCTAGAGAGTTGCTCTTTTAGCAGGCTGGCAATGAAAGGTTCAAAAGCTAAAAACACAGTTTTCAAGGCGGTGCCAGTCAAAGATTTTAAGAGTGGAGAGCCCTGCTTCTCATAGGAAGCCTTTTTATCATTTGCACGGACTTTTTTCCTAAAGATGAGGCGAGCGCCCAAGAGTCCTAGAACGATCAATCCCACTCCCCAGGCGGAAGGGCTGCCTTTGATGGAGCGCTGAATCTGTCCTTTGACGCTCAATTTGTTCGCGAGATCATCCCCGAACTCGCGACCGCCCCGGCTGAGCTGCCAACGGGCGCTGTCCAGCTGAGCGATCAGCTCTAACTTGCTTACCACCAGGGTTTCGTTGGATTTGACAGCCATTCGCGATCCTTTGCTAACTCGTTGATAGATTCCTCAAAGAGAGGGGCTGGTGGAGGCCGTTTGGCCATACGGAAGAAGACAAATCCGATGAGCAAATGCCCGGGCGCCAGGAGAAGGCAGACGAACCACCATGGGATGGGGGTAAAATGATCCACCACAATGATCGCTCCAGAAAGAAGGAGGGCGTAGCCGAATGCCAGGAAGAGGAATGCGACCAAGCCGAAGATGAATTTCCTCGAGAAGAATTGGACGGCCTCCAGAGCCTCAATGTGAAAGAGGCGATGCCGAGCCTGTGTGTACAGCACCAGGCCGCGCAGCATCTTCTGAAACCGCGTCTGAAGAGAGGAGGCGTCATCTTGATTGCCGTCACGAGGAGGAGGATTCACGCGTGCTAAGAATTCCGCCGAAGGGGATTGGCTGACTGAGATCGTCCTCGCTCAAGCTCCGTTGAGAAGGCATCAGGCGTTATCGGCGGAAGAGAAGACCAAGAACAAACCCCACTCCGAGCGCCGTGGCGACCGACTTGCCTGGATTCTCCCGGACGTAGGCCTCACCTTCCTGAAGGAGATCCTGCGCCTTGACCTTGGCCTCTTCCCAACCCGTTTCGGCGGCCTGGCGGAGCTGCTCCGTCTTTTCCGCCGCCACTTCTGAGACTTGGCCCGCTTGGCGTTCGACCTCTTCTCCAAGCTGGCCCACACGCGAGGCGGCCGCAGAACGCAGCTCCTCAGCAGCCTGAACGGCTTGTGACTTCAAATCTCCGCTGGTGGGATCCATGGTGTGGGTGTCATTCATAACGTCTTGATGAGGTTGGTTGAGGCAGGGTCTGGCGACATCATGACGCATGTTTGCCTAAAATCAACCTTGCCTCATTTCTGCCGGACCTATGGGGTTTTCTGATAACCAGGCCAACTGAAGGAGCTAGTTGATCTAGGCTTTAACCAAAGGAGCCTAGCCTGAATTATTCACGTAAGATAAGTGTTGTAC
>JBLHHN010000516.1:0-3883 GCA_047616785.1 Verrucomicrobiales bacterium | reverse complement strand
AAGCGTTGAAGAATACGCTTGCTGAATTTCTGCATCGTAGCGTCATAGCGGCTCCATTCCGAAAATTCATCCTCGACAGAATAGACTTCACACGGGCCGATGGAGAGCGCTTCGCCGCTTGGATCCCCGGGATAGAACTACTCACTCTCCAGAACTGTAAATTACTTGCGTTACTTCAGATTAGCAATAAAGCTAGTGAGAACTTCAAAAAATGGGTTTTCGGAGAGGGGCTAGGCTAGAGATCGATCCAGATGGACTTCAGATAGTCTTCCCCAGTGAAATCGGGAGGCATGAACGTGTGTTTAAGATCAGCAATGCTTCGCCGACCCTTCTGAATACCGTTGCGAACGAGTTCTTCGAACTGGCCATGCTCCATGCCTCGATCATTGCAGGTTGCTAGTATCCAGCCATTGGATTCCGTAATGGCAGCCGCCGCCTCGACCAAATGATCGTAGTCTTTCTGAGTGCGGAAGACGCCGCCATCGCTTCGCGAGAACGTGGGAGGATCTAGAATGACACCGGCAAACTTGCGTCCTTGCTTGGCGAACCGTTTCATCCATCCCATGGCGTCTCCCTTGCAGAAATAGTGTTCGCTAGGATCAATGCCGTTGGCTTGAAGATTGCGTTTCCCCCAAGCCAAGTAGGGGTTGGAAAGGTCGAGGCTCGTGGTGATGGCTTGGCCACACGCGGCCGCGACAGAGAAAGCGCTGGTGTAACTGAAGGTATTGAGCACGCGTTGTCTAGGCTCGACACGCGCCCGGACACGAGCTCGGTTCTCACGTTGATCTAGAAAGATCCCCTGCGAATAGCCGGCTTGCATAGAGATCTCAAAGGCCATGCCATTCTCACGGATCAAGAACACGTCTTCGACTCGTTCGCCCCACACCCATGCGGGAGGTTGCTTGTTGTCTTGATCCAACCGTTTCCAATAGAGTGTCCTAACGTTATCTCGAGGTTCTTTAAATATCGGATGAAGGAAGTCGTCCTTTGTTGAGACTAGCCAAACGTCAGCGTATTGATCGACGGTGATTCCAAAGAATTGATCGCCTTCGTCATCGATCAAGCGGAAGGCGTTCGTCTCGGAATCGGCTGAGAGCTCGGCGCGTTTCTTCAAAGCTTGGGTGAAGAGAGCTTCTGTGTTGAAATCTGCCATTGGGCTCTACATCCCACTCAGAGTGAGACTTTCCAAGGGAATCTCGCCCCTCGGGTTGACGTTCGCTGACTGCGATGGGTTGTTCTGATCATGGACGCAGAGATACAACCCTCGGTGCGCGCTGACAAGTGGTTGTGGGCAGTACGGATTTTTAAGACGCGCGGTGATGCGGCAACGGCTTGTCGGCTGAATCAAGTGACGATTCTGGGGCAGCCGGTGAAGCCTTCACGCTGCGTTAGAGCCAATGAGATCCTCGTGGTGGAGAAGGCACCGGTCACGCGGACGCTTAGAGTGAAGGAAGTGCTGGAGAAGCGCATGGGAGCTAAGGTGGTGGAGAGCTTTCTCGAAGATCTTACGCTGCCCGAGGTCTGGGAGAAGGCACGAGAAGCCGAAGCTCAGAATCGCCAGAACCGTGTCTATGTGGGCGAAGAAGGAGGACGTCCCACGAAGAGGGATCGCCGGAAGATCGAGGCCTTTGAATCAAGTGAGGAACCGTCGATCTAGCGGTTATTTCGCTAGCGCTGACGGCAGTACCACTTACTTTCCGCGCCACTCTCCTATAACACCAACCACCAAGTTTTCCAGTGAATCAGCCTTCCCCTTCACCTTGGACGCTCCAAGACGCGAAAGATCTCTATGCGATTGATAACTGGGCGAAGGGCTACTTCGGGATGTCGGAGGAGGGGAATGTCACCGTCCATCTTCAAGGAAAAGCGGATCAACCGACGCCCATCCCACTCACGGAGATCGTCAAAGGTGTACGTGACCGTGGGCGTAATCTGCCCGTTCTCTTACGCTTTGGCGAACTCCTAGAGTCACGCATCACCATGCTCAATGAGTCGTTTCAGAATGCCATCGATGAAGCGGGGTATACTGGCAAGTACAACGGCGTCTACCCGATCAAGGTCAATCAACAACAGCAGGTGCTGGACAGTGTGACGACCTATGGACGTCCTTATCACTACGGTTTGGAAACAGGATCCAAGCCCGAGCTTGTCGCAGCCGTGGCCTACCTGACTGACACAGACGCCTACCTTGTGTGCAATGGCTACAAGGATTCTGAGTTCATCGATCTGGCTCTGCGCGCACAGAAGATGGGATTGAAGGTGGTGCTTGTGGTCGAAATGCCGAGTGAAGTGGACACCATTTTAGAGCGTGCTGCTTTGCTAGGCATCGATCCTATTCTCGGCATCCGCGTGCGTCTAGCGGCGAAGAGTTGTGGGCATTGGTGTCACTCTGCTGGCGACAAAAGCGTCTTCGGCCTGCACATGACCCAGCTCATGGCCGTCGTGGACAAACTTCGGGAAGTGGGAAAACTGGATTGTCTGCGCATGCTGCATTTCCATCAAGGTAGCCAGATTCCTAACATCCGTGCGATTCGTGAAGCCGTCATGGAAGCGACCCGGGTCTACGTGGATCTGGTCAAGGAAGGTGCGCCCATGGGATTGATAGATCTTGGCGGTGGCCTCGCTGTCGACTACGAGGGAAACAACTCAAGTGGCGGCAGCAGTGCGAACTACGGTATCAGAGAGTATTGCGTGGACATTGTGGATGTGATCAAACGCATCACCGACGAAGCAGGCATTGCCAATCCTGATATCATCAGTGAATCCGGACGTGCTGTGGTGGCCTATTACTCGGTCCTTATTTTTGATATAGTGGACGTGAATGGGTTCTTTCCCGGCGGAGAGCCCGGAGAGATTCCCGAGAATGCCTCAGGAATCATCAAAGATTTTTACGAAGTCTGGGAGGTGCTTACGGAGAAGAACCTGCAGGAGTGCTTCAATGATGCGATCTTCTATCGCGATCAGTTGCATCAGATGCACGTGTTGGGGAACATCACTTTGCGTGAGCGTTCGCTAGGTGAGCACATGTTCGCCCATTTGATGAAGCGATTCGCGGGCATGTTAGACGATCTCGAACAGATACCCGAGGAAATGAAAGAACTGGAGGAACTCGGGGTGGATTTCTACTACGGAAATTTCAGTCTCTTCCAATCGCTCCCAGATGCCTGGGCGATCGATCAAGTGTTTCCGGTGGTTCCGTTGCATCGTCTGTTAGAGCAACCCACGCGGAAAGCCGTTCTGGCCGACATCACGTGTGATTGTGATGGTCGCCTCGACCGATTCATTGGCCCAAATGGGGTGCAGCATGCGTTGCCGGTCCATCAGCTGCAAGAGAATGAAGACTATCTCATCGGTGTCTTCCTCGTCGGAGCTTATCAAGAGACTCTTGGCGATCTCCACAACTTGATCGGCGATACGAATATCGTCAGTGTGGAGCTCGACGACGAAGGGCGGCTTCGTTACACCCACGAGGTCGACGGCGATTCTGTGGGCGAGGTGCTGACCTATGTGGAATACGATCTCAAGGATCTCCGTTCCCGTTTCCGCCGGTTCGCCGAGCAGGCCGTCGAAGAAGGACGCATCACGCCGAAAGAACGCCGTGCCTTCACCGACGCTTACGACGAAGGCTTGCGGGGATACACGTATTTCGAGGCGTGAGCCGCGCTTGGGCTCGCTTCTCTGCGTCGCTTTTCTAAGAAGCATCAGAGCGTTGTCGAAATTGAGATCGAAACCTTGCTTAAGGGCACCTCCGAAAACCCGTCGATGCTGCTGTTGAGCGGAGACTATCATTTTGCAAATGATTTTCGCTGGCTTCATTCGTAGTGATGCGCCACTTTGATGGCATATTTCAGGTCGATCTCGGCCTGATCTTTGATTCTTGATT
>JBLHHN010000515.1:0-3888 GCA_047616785.1 Verrucomicrobiales bacterium | reverse complement strand
CCAGTCGCGGATGTCGGGCGGTAGCAGTAGCGGGGTGTCGTGGTCGATGTTGACGAATCTTGCGGCCATGGATGCACCTTAGCGACTCGCGCCGTAGATGTCACCCTAAGTCCGACAGGCTGCTAGAGAGCACTCATTGCAGCCTTGCGCCAATTGACGAACGATGTCAGCGTAAACGCTAAAGAATTCTCATACCATGCATTCTCGCATCATCCTCATGGCGCTGGTCGTCACTGCCTCTATCTCTAACGTTTTAGCGCAAGCTCCATCAGCCCCAGCGCCCCCACCACCCACGGTGACGATCGCCCCCACGCAGCCCGTAGCAGCACCAGCAGCTGGTGGAGCACAGCCGGCAGCAGCTCCTGCGGCGCAACCCGCAAGTAGTTCATCCCTCTTTGGTATGGAATTGCCCTTCATGGATCCCGGATCTGAAGTGCTTTCTTGGAATGGAAAGAGTTGGAACGTCGTGAACAATCGCATGTTTGGAGCGCGTTTTGAAAAGTATCTCAGTGCGCCTGCAGCCGACGCCGCAGAGGACAAGGCCTACCGTGATGTCCTCCGCCAGATCCTTGATGCGCTCTCTCCACATCAAGCACAGAAAGGAAATCTCTCCAAGGCGGTGGGGCTGCTTCCCATCGCTGCAGCCTACTATCATGACGCGCGTCTTTGTGAGTCACTTTCTAATACAATTTATGGAATTTGGTTAGCCCGTCGCAACGTCAGTGCTCTAAAGAAAGCGAATGCTGTGCTAGAGAAGCAGGCGAAGCTTCATCTTTGGAATGCTAGTGTATCAGGAGACCTTAGCGAAATGGACAAGAAGAAAGAAGGGGCGAGTCCATCTTCTTCAGGAGGCAACAGCAATTTCGATGGTTCTGACAAGGTCTCCGTCATCCCTGGAGAGTCAGCTTTAGATAATCTTACGCAGGATCCCGAGAAGAAGGCCGAGTTCGCACAGGAGAAATTCAGCTCTGCTTCGTGGACGGCCTATTATCTTAAGAAAGCCAACGAGGTTGAATCACTCGCCATAAAAAACAAGATCGGCATGGCCGCGAGTGAGTTCCAGCAGAAACTTGAGTATCAGGGGCTGATCATGCAGTACTTCATGCAGCGACGTTTCGAACACGTCGTTATCGCGACGAGAATCTATCGCCTGCTCTTCCAAGATGGGAACGCCAGGATGCAGCTGGATGAGGATTCCGCCGTTTATAAGAGCTTTAAGTTAGGCTTTGGCTTGAATCCCACGATCACGACCTTCGATGCCCTGGCCAATGAATCCATTCGAGACGTGGACGAAGGGGTTCAGTCATTCCTCCATCTCGTCGAAAAAGGTGAACTTGAAAGTGCGACCAAGCGCTTGTCGGAGTCCTTCGCCATCGGCGAGTACCTGCCCCGCATCCGCACACTTCCAGCAGAAAAGAAAGAGCGCGTTCTAGAATTTGTCCGGCATTCCAATCAACTGCTCTCCGCAATCGATGTGAAGAACTACCACTTGGCTGGCGAGCTCGTCGAAAAGATGAAGCTACTCGCCAAGGACTTCGACTACGCCAAAGCCGAGGGCATGATCAATGCCACGACCATGACGGCAGACATGCTCTTAAAGAAAGCGCTGCTCGCCGCCCGCAGTGGCAACGATGAAGAAATGCAGAAGAATCTGGAACAAGCTCACGCACTCTATCCAACGAATCCTGAGCTTAAGAAGGTCACTGACCTCATTTTAAAAGGCAGCGACATGGAGAGTCAGGCCTTGAGTGATCTCGATCGTCTGATGGCTGAGGGCAACTATCGAGCCATTCAGAAAGATCAGGCTCGTTTCGCCGCAGCGGTAGGACTATCAAATGATCCAAAACGCTTAGAAGATTTAATGAAAGTGCAAGAGACTCTCAAAGAGCTGGAAATGCGTATGGAAAAGTCCAAGGCCCTGGTTGACGCGGGCAGTCCTGAAGCTGCTTGGGAGACCTTGCACGGAGGGGCCGAGAAGTTCGGCAAGGACCCAGACTACGCTCAGCTATATTCCAAACTCACGGTTAAGTCTGCGAATTTTGTCCATATGATAGAAGAGGCGTCACGCCACTTCGAGAACGAACAATTTGGTTCCAGTCTCAGCTGGTACTTAAAGGCACGCCAGGCTCATATGAAAAGCGACCTGGCCGCTCAAGGGATCGAGGACATTGTCGAAAAGCTGCTTCCTGCGAGCAGCAGCAACGACAGCGACAAAGCCGAGTCTAGCTTTTAGACGAAATCGCATACAAGTGCTTGGCGGCACGAAGGTAAAGCGTGCCTCCGATGACCACAGGACTCGCGTCCATCGGCTCCCCTAACTTATTCGTCGCCACCACCTCCAAAGCGGTCCCATCTTTGATCACCACGACCGTCCCATCTCGCCCAGTCAGATACACATGACCTCCAGCCACCACGGGCGAAGCGTAAACTTCGCGTAAGCCTGGAATACGATCTGGGCCAAAGTGCACTTTTCCCGTCTTCGCATCCACACAGGAAAGGATCCCCTTCCGAGCGGCATGGAAATAGAGACGGTCCTGTGACAACGCGGGCGAAGCCACGTCCGGCGTGTGCTTATTCAGCGTCCAAGCCTCGTGCGCCGTGCCAGTGATGTCCCCCTTTGCCCCATCCAATTTGTAGGCTCCCATGAATGAGCCTTGGTGTCCACTCGCAAGAAACGCCATTCCCTCATAGATAATCGGAGTTGGAATCGGACGCGTCGTTTGCCCCGTGGCGCGCCAAATCTCTTCCCCCGTCTTCAAATCGTAGCCCCTCGCAAATCCTTTGCCGTTCTGCAGCACCATCCCCTTCCCTTGATGCTCGATGATCAAGGGTGTTGCCCAAGATGTTGGTTCGTCAGGACGCTCCGTTTTCCACAAAGTCTTCCCCGTGGATGCGTCAAGAGCGGTGATGTAGGAGCCGCGTTCTTGGTCCCAAGGGACCACTAAAGTATTCTGATAGAGTGCCGGGCTCGAGCCATCACCGAATCCACCACGCGTCTCCATGAGTCCCAAGTCTTGGCGGGACCAAACAAGGTCACCAGCAATGGTCAGACAGTAGGTGCCACGTGACCCGAAGTGAGCCCACACATGTTTGCCATCAGTGATCGGAGAAGCCGAGGCATACGAGTGATCACTATGATGACCAGAATGTGGCACGATCTCCCCCACCGTCTTCTGCCAACGAACCTTACCCGTGATACGATCCACACAGATCACCACAAACTGATGGACCGATTCGGGAGCCCCTTCCCCAGAGCTTGCCACCGCTGGAGATCCGTCCGGCTTTTTCTTAGTATCAACGCTAGTCACAACAAAGAGATCATTACCCGCGATCACTGGCGTACCGGATCCATGACCAGGGATGGCCAGCTTCCAAGCGACGTTCTTCGTCCCACTCCAGCTCGTGGGAGGAGACGCATCCGACGCCGCACATCCATTGAAGGAAGGCCCACGCCATTGAAGCCAATCGGCATGGACCGTTGAACTGCTGAGGGAACTGAGAAAGACAGCAAAGGCGAGACACTTCATGACGACAACTCCACACAGGAGATGCCCGTGTGCCAATATTTACTCAACTTTAGACCCAAGTCCGGGACAAATCGCACTTCTGCGGCACATCAAGAAGAGCCGCCTATCAAGAATCAATTTCTAAAGAACGAAATTCTTTAAACGTAGCCTCCATAAGTAAAGGCGGATTCATACTCCTAGCGCACAAATGAAGCAGGCAGAGGCGCGGATGTGTGTTAAAGCATCATTCAACTTTGAAACCAAACAATGCCAAGCACCTACCGACGCCTCTGCCAAGAAGACCGATATACCATCCATCGCTTGCTCCAGGAAGGAAAGACGAGCTCCCAGATCGCCCGAGCACTGAATTTTGATCCAAGCA
>JBLHHN010000514.1:0-3918 GCA_047616785.1 Verrucomicrobiales bacterium | reverse complement strand
GGGAAGATCGAAGGCTTCAACAACCTTGTCTCAAGGGTGGTGCATCGGGCGTGCGGAATCGTCAACCTTGACTACGCCTGGCTCAAGTTTCGACAGCTTTCCATCCAGCCAATCTGACGGAGGGCCTACTTTTCTTAACCGTCACCTTGATGGTCATCGTCTCGTCGTCGTTATGTAAGACCCCGGCTGTCATGCCATAGCATCTTTTATATAATTAACACAAAGCACAGCCTGTGGTCATATTTGTTCTATTGAACACCATAGCCACCAAATTATTCGCCGGTCACACCCTCCGCGATCCTATGGATGGCGTTGGATTGGGCAGCGATCTACGCCTTTCACACAACACCCAACTTTTTACGCTTGCGATAGAGCGTCGCTTGATCGATCTCTAGCACCTCGGCGGCTTCAGTTAGGCTGGAGGTCTTCTCAACCACTTTGCGAATGTGTTCACCCTCGATCTTTTCCAGGCTGACGAGCGCGCCCGGCAACACTTGGCTTGCCGAACTATTCGTACCTTCGCTACTATTCATAACAGAATCATTTCCTGAGGGGAGATCGCTAGGTTCAATCTCTTTACCACGTGCGAGGATGACGGCCCGTTCCAGTGCATTTCGCAGCTCGCGCAGGTTGCCAGGCCAGTCGTAGCTCATCAGGAATTGGTGGGCTGCCTTCGAGAGCCCTTTGACTGAGCGTTGCATCTCCTTGCTAAAGTGCCGGATGAAGATCTCGGCGAAGTGCTCAAGGTCCCGAGGACGCGCGCGCAGCGGAGGCATCTGTACAGTGATAACGTTAAGCCTGTAATAGAGATCTTCACGAAATTCTCCAGCTTCGACAAGATCATGCAGGTTACGGTTGGTCGCAGCGATGATCCTAACATTGGCTTGACGTGTCTTGTTCTCACCGAGACGCTCATATTCGCGCTCCTGAAGAAGACGGAGCAGCTTCGGCTGGATCTCCATCGGCAGATCGCCAATTTCATCAAGAAACAAGGTGCCACCCTCGGCGGCTTTCACTTTGCCCCATTGATCTTTGATAGCACCGGTGAAGGCGCCTTTGATATGCCCGAAGAGTTCGCTTTCTAACAGTTCCTTAGAAAGACTTGGACAGCTGACTGTGACGAAAGGCTTCTTGGGGCGGTGGCTCCGTTCATGGGCAGCACGGGCAGCCACGCTCTTGCCGGTGCCACTCTCGCCTAGGATGAGAATCGTGGCAGGCGAGTCTGCGGCGCGGAAGAGTTGCTCATACAGGTCGCGCATGACTGGATCCTCCGATTCAAACTCTAACCTCGGCGTTGAGTGCGCCACCTGCGTCTCCAGCTCTTCCACCCGTGATTCAAGCTGGGTAAACTTCTGTGCACGAGCCAAGATTCCACGAAGTTGATCCGGAGTGAAAGGCTTCTCAAAGTAATCCATCGCCCCTTGCTTGGTAGCTTCCACTGCGGTCTTAATCGACGCATTGGCAGTGAAAACAACAACAGCAGTCTTAGGATAACGCTTTCGAATCTCTGGCAGGATGTCTAACCCATTCTCATCACCGAGGTTGATGTCCAGGAGCACGAGATCGAACTGCTCCTCTTTCAGCTTGATCATGGCTACCGTGGCATCCGAGGCGGTCTCCGTGTAGTGTCCTTCGTCTTCGATCGCGATGCTAGTCGTATCGCGTATGCCCTTCTCGTCGTCTACAATGAGGATGTCCATGATGTTGAGTCGCTGTTAGAAATCTAAAATGTAAGGGCAAGGCCTAACGAGAGCGATCCAAAGAACTGTCCCTCATCCTGCTCGTCATACTCTCGAGTCCGGTAGGTGTGAGCGTAGGTTAGATTCAAAGCCTTGTAACGGAGACCAACGGCCCCGGTGAGGTCGGCCACGAAGTGTTTATTATCCACGGAATAGCTGTCTTCAAAGGTGTTTCCATCAAGGAATATATCGCGCGCAACTGCACGGCCCTCCGCCGCGAAGGTGAAGACGAGGCTCCAGGGATTGATTCTTTCCCACTGCTCCGTAAAGAGTTGGTTGGTGTAGGCTGTCGGACTGAGTTTCGGGTCAGAGAAATCGTTCGGTAAATTGAATCCAAAACGGGTCCAAAGACCGGCCTGCCCATTAATCCAGGCATTGCCCAGATCAGCACCCCAGCGATACATGCTCTCGAACTCGAAGCGATCATTCCAGAGAGAATACTCAAACATACGTTTGGTTCGTCGGTAATGTAGGTTGAACGTAAACTCATCTTCTAACTGATTGTCCCATCCCTGCGACTTCTCGATATCGCGAACGCTGTGGATAAAGTCTTGAGAATTCTCTGCTAGTGAGTTTGGCCCCACGATGCCGACGCTTACCTCTAACTGATGCATCTCGTCTTCATTCTTGGCGTGCAAGGAGAAGCCCAATCCCGTCCAACCCGCATAAGGGCGTTCATCTTCGACGAGAAGCGCTGTCTGCGTGCTCGTCGGAGTGAACATCAACTGTGTTAGTGAAACGCCTGTGTTGTAGACCCAAGGCGAAGATTTGCCGCGGATCCGCGTGACGTCGGAGAAGCCATCAAGCAACTGATAGAATCCGCCTAACTGATCGAGCGGTTTGGCTTCGGAAATCCAACTCAATCGCACGCCATTGGTATAGTCCTCGTCCGTGCCTCCAAAGAGATCATTGTCGAAGTAAAGGGTGAGATAGCCCTCATTGTAGCCCGGCTGCAGCGCGAGCGGCGAATCTTCTCCAGTTGCGGGTAAACTGAGAACGCAAACAACGAGCAAACAGAGCGAGGTTAGACGACAATTCATCGATTACTTATTCACTAGAATCGTGCCAAGTGCCATCATGAGCTTAAGTCCCTCTCTATGAGAGGATTAGATTACTGTTGAGCACTGACCATGCCGTTCTGGAGTGCAATTTGCACGAAGGACCATGCGATTTGCAATCTCCTTGTCGTGGGTCGTTCCGCGACTTTCTTCAAGCGCCCACACTGATACTCAGGAGGCGCTTCTGTTCGTAAAGTTGGCTTACCACTTGCCAGTTAATCAAATCCCACCAGGCGTCGACGTGATCCTTTCGACGATTCTGATAGTTCAGGTAGTTCAGGTAGTAGGCGTGCTCCAGACATCCAAGCCTAATATGGGCTGATACTGATTGCCCAGACCTCCATGAGGTTGCGGCATGAAGGGCGTGTCTTGATTCGCCGTAGACGACACGTGCAGCGTCTCGTCAGGCGCCAGACACAGCCAAGCCCAGCCGGACCCGAATCGACTCATGGCCGCTTCAGTAAAGCGTTCTTTCAGTGTGTCGATTGAGCCGAACCCATCGCGAATCGCGGCCTCAAGACCCGCTTCCACCGCATTAGCATGTTCACCAGGAGCCATGATTGCCCAGAAGAGACGGTGATTGAAATGCCCGCCACCGTTCTGCCGCACGCTGGTCTGGACATTTTCAGGAAGGGCGTCCAACCGACGGAGAATTTCCTCAATAGGACGCTCTTCCCAGTCAGTGCCTGACAGAGCGTCATTCAGTTTGGACACGTAGGCGGCATGATGTTTGCCATGATGGAGTTCCATGGTCTGGCGGTCGATCACCGGCTCAAGCGCGGCGCTGTCGTAAGTCAAGGTAGGTAAGTCAAAGCTCATAGAATTGGGATTTGGGTTTCTAGGTCTGACTCAGAAGTCGCTGGAGGCATGCCAACAGTGCCCTAACCTGTCCTATTCACCTAGGATAGCGTGAGGGGTGTCAGGGCCGTTTAAATAATAGTGCTCGTGTTAGGAATTGTGGCGGGGCCAAAAATGCGGCTGAGAAGGCCACCGAGGGACACCCACCTCCATTTTAAACGGCAGGAAGGCTCAGCCAGGGCCGCTTCTCACTGTAAAGCGGGCTGAACGCAGCGTTCCCAGATCACTCGGTGCGATGCTTCCAGTGCCCTTGCCAAATGGAG
>JBLHHN010000513.1:0-3920 GCA_047616785.1 Verrucomicrobiales bacterium | reverse complement strand
AACCAGTCTTTGTAGCCAGGAGAGTCAATTTCTGGTTTTCAAAAGTCGCTCTTCCTCAATAACTTAGCTTGATCGCAGCGGTTTAACTTCAGATTAAGATTCATACCACGACCACCGCCTATTTCACTATCGACGGCACCGACCCGCGCCTCCCTGACGGCTCTATCAACCCAAACGCCTTCAAAGCTTCACAACCTACCATCGCCCAAGTCATCCTAACCAAACCGTTCCTAACCACCAAGGCGCGAACGAAAGAAGGCGATGCCTGGAGCCCCCTTGAAATCAACCACTACAAACGAGATGCCACTCCGGCAGATGCGTCCAACATCGCTCTATCCAAGATCGTGCAGGCGCCAACCGATTCGGAATGCATCGAGATTCACAACATCAGCCAAGCCAAGGCAGACTTGGCCCACAGCGCCTTTGTGTTAGGCATTCGCCACGTATTCCCAGACACCCCAGAGAGCCTCCTTGAGCCGGGCGAACGTGTCCTACTCGTGAAGGATCGCAGAATGCATCCCCTTTCCGAAGTTCGCATCGCAGGAGAATACGGTGGCAAACTAGCCGACGAGAGCGAGCGGCTTCACTACATCGACGCCTCGGGGCACACGATACGGCGTGTCGTCTTGGAGCGATCATCTAAGTGATCGCCACCCAACTACGGTGCCACCAATCGGAAGAACAACTTACGTGCCAGCTCGGTCGTGAGAGACAGTTGAGTTTGTCCTGACGCAGCGGGAATGTCATCCCAACCTTCAGAGAGATCGGCCGCTCCTTGCAAGATGGCCTCCGCATTCTCCCAACTCAAGGTGAAGCTTCCATCGCTGATGGTGCTAATGTGAAGCGCTCCTATCGGTAGCAAGATAGCGGGCTCTACATCATCAAAGTAACGCACTGGAAGGGACTGCGATTGATCTGCTAGCTCGAACAAACGATTGTCAGCACCCTCCCACTCCGTGCTGTTGATGATGAACTTGTGAGGCACCTTGCTTCCTGGTAGGATGAATTTCACCGTGGCCGATGCTTGATAGACAGTGGAACCTTCTTCTACGGGGACCATCGGCTCATTGCCTTCCCAGTTATTAAACGGGCCTCGCACAGATACATAGTCGTTTTCTGGATCAAAGAGATCGTCTTGAATGCGTGCGGCCATGTCCACAAGAAATGTGACCTCCACCCCGGCGCCAGGATCGACGTCGAGGTTGTCAAAGAAGGCCACCGGCAATGCATGGTCCGCTTCTTCCTGGACATACGCACGATTGGATTGCCCTTCCCCCACATCACCTTCCCAGATCACGACGCCACCACGATCCACGATGGCAAACTTGTATTCGACCGTCACACCAGGATCATCCTCCAGATCTATGGGAAGAAGATAGAAGTTAGGACTAACTGCATCTGCCGAGAGTTCCGTGCCTCCAGTCCAGCCATTGAATGCACCTCGCAATTCGACAATGTCTGTGCTAGGATCAAAGCGAGCGATGGCTTGCTGAATGGAAAGATCCACTTGGAAAGTGACTTCGATGGCGGAGACCTGCGTGTGACAGGCAAGAAAGCTGCCAACGGCGGCAAACAACCAGCGAAAGGGAGTGCAAATCATGAATAGAAGGGTTTCGCTCAAACTGACGGCGATCTGAAGAAAGACAACCTGGATCGAAGATCGTCTGCCGGTGTAGACAACGCGGGTGATAGCATGTCACGCTCCATGGATGAGATCCGTTTTCATATTACCATCATTGTGGCTAGCGCTAGGATTCGCACAGTCGAAAGAGCCTTCATCCCTCCCAACATCCACACCCTGGGACCTGCCACTGCTGACGAGCACCACCCCTGAAAGCCAATGGCTGGACACCGAGGCACCGCGAGAAGTGCGGCCATTGCTCTATGCTGGTGGCGCCTATGAAGGAAAGCCCACCAGTGTCTTTGCATGGTACGCTTCGCCCACGACGCTGGGACTGGAGACCGAGCGCAAGACCTTTCCCGGGATCGTGCTCGTCCATGGAGGTGGCGGCACCGCCTTCGCCAATTGGGCAGAGATCTGGGCGCGGCGAGGCTATGCGGCCATTGCTATGGATCTCGCGGGCTGTGGCGAGAATCGCATGCGCTTGCCGGATGGTGGGCCGGGGCAAGGAGATGACACCAAGTTTGGAGCCATTGATAGTCCTATCGAAGATCAATGGACCTACCACGCGGTCGCGAATGTCATCCAAGCACACTCGCTCTTGCGGAGTTTCGCCGAAGTGCAAGGCGAGAAGACCGCACTCACAGGAATCAGCTGGGGAGGCTACTTGACATGCATTGTCAGCGGATTGGACCAACGCTTCTCGGTGGCCATGCCTGTCTACGGCTGCGGATTCCTCCGTGAGAATAGTGTGTGGGTCGAATCAAGTTTCAGTAAGATGACACACGCACAATCCGATCGTTGGCATCGTTTGTGGGATCCCTCCAGGTATCTCGGGGCAGCCACCATGCCGGTCATGTTTCTCAATGGCACCCATGACTTTGCCTATCCCTTGGATAGTTATGCCAAAACCTGCGCCCTCGTTTCAGGAGAGAAGAACTATAGCATTCAACTCAAGATGGCCCACGGGCATCTTTTCGAGTTCCCTGAGTTCTTCGGATTCATCGATCAATACATCCGTGGGGCAACGCCTATGCCAGTCGTGTCTCATCCTTCTGTGAAGGATGATAAGGTCACAGCCACCGTGACCTCTTCGACTGATCTGACGACAGCGCAGTTACACTACACCATGAAGCCACACCTCGAGAATAAGGACCGCCCTTGGACCACCATCGATCTGGAAATCGATGGGAAGACGATTTCCGGCCCAGCGCCTCCCACAGACGCCACGGCGTGGTATATGGATGTGCGTGACGAGCGCAATTTACTCGTGAGTAGCAAAGTGATGGTGCCGATGTGGATCGCAGACGTCACGCCATGAGGGCCATGGCCAAATGACAAGGGAATCCAATGTGGATGGCCTCTATCCAGCGCTAGTAAGGTTTCCCCCCATAAGAATAGCGGAATAATTTCACACCCATGTAGGAAACGAATCCATCGAACATTCCGCCGACTGTGCCATAATTACTATCATGATGGAACCGCGCCATAGTCAATCATCCAAAGAGCTGCAGATCTTAGTCGTGGAAGATGAAGCGCTCATCCTGCAGTTTGTCGATGCCACCCTTAGCCTGTCCTATTGACCTAGGATAGCGTGAGGGGTGTCAGAGCCGCTTAAATAATAGTGCTCACGTTAGGGATTGTGCCGGGGACAAAATGCGGCTGAGAGGGCCACTTGGCCATGAAAAAGAGCGATGGGCGAGCCATCAGGGCACACCGAGGGACACTCACCTCCATTTTTTTAACGGCTGGAAGGCTCAGTCTGGTCCGCTTCTCACTCCAAAACGGGCTGAACGCAGCGTTCCCAGATCACTCGGTGCGATGCTTCCAGTGCCGTAGCCAAATGGAGGCGCACCTTCGTCTTCATGAGTTGAACTCGCCCAGCGACCTTGAAGAGCCGTAGTCGGATCTCCGCGAACGTCTTGCGCTCCCACTGCGTTCCTTTCAACACGGTGCTCCGGAAGCGATGCAGGATCGCGTAGGTTCAGACCTCCTGACATAGCAAATCCGCCGATTGCGGCAGGAAACTGCTAGTAATACCGCTTTTGGCTCATTTTTCGATAATTTTCACATAATCCCGCTTTATGGGGAAATTCCATATCCTCATTCTGAAAATAAACCGCAATAACAACAATGATAGAATCTGAATCGGAGGAACACCGCCTTAATTTATCGCATGCTAACCTGTTGACAGTAAAAGGATTGCGATTTTCTTATGATAGTTCGGGCGGTGCCTCAATCCTATGTCAAGAGGTCTGAGGTTACCGCGTGCAGAAGCAGCCGGAACTGGTTGGCCGTC
>JBLHHN010000512.1:0-3954 GCA_047616785.1 Verrucomicrobiales bacterium | reverse complement strand
GGCGGGGAACAAGGCCCGGCGCGTGGGCTTAATGAGAGGGTTCGGCGTGATGAAGCCAGGCGAGTCCCGAGACGGGCGAAGCTGGAAACGGTATCAAGCGTTCTACCGAAAGTATCTGTCTGGCGTGGGTGAAGAAAGCGCGTTGGAAGACCCATCGAGCCGCAAGCGGCGTGGAACCCATCAACCGAAGGCAGGGCTTTGAGCTTCAATCACTGTGTCCCAGGGTTTCGCTGCGCTATGCCCTGGGCTAACTTGTCTCGGCCCTTCAGGCCTGATCGGTTGAATAGTCACCGGTTTGTTAGGGGTGGCGAATATTTGGGAGAGGATCACGCATTTTTTAATTTAATCACGGCGATGACGGAGCATCGCCCTCCGGGATAGAGGCTTCGCCAAAGACCAAGCCTAATAGGAGTGGTGAGGTGAAAGAGGCGGGGCGGCGTATGTGACTGCTAGCGTGCGACGGTCACTTCTTTGATGAGTTCAGTATCATACACTTTGCCGACCTCTACCTTGAATACCTTTCGGACTTGCTGTTCGTTGTTAGGTTGACTAGCAACGACACGAGTCACTTTATTTTCATCATCAAGGAGTGCGACGACGTAGCCATGGTACTTGAATCGGTGTTGATTCCATTCGCGGTCATACTTGATGAAGAATTCATCTAACGCCAAGGTGTCGTTGGTTCCGCCTTTGACCTTCACGTCGAAGGTCTTCTTGGCGAGAACTTTGATGCTGCGTTTCTCAACGATGCCGCGGCCAAAGACGGCGACGGGCATCTTGCAGGTGAGATCTGTTTTCGAATCTCGATTCTCGATGGAAACCGTGGGGCTGAGCGTTTCTGTGCGCTCGTCATCGTAAGCTTGTCGATTCGTCCGTTTGCTAGTTTTTCCGGAAGAGAATTTGATGTGTAGAAAAGATTCTTTGGGGAGGGAGATGGTTTTCTCGGCCTCCGCTTTGGTGGGGATATCATTTAGGGCGATGAGATCGTCCTGAGTGGACTCTGTCAGTTTGTCGACATCCAAGGTGTAGGTTTTCTCCTGGCCGGTGCGTTTGAAGGTCACTGTCTTGCCATCGAATGCGAGAATTTCCGCTTCGATCTTTCTTTCTTGTGTGTCTTCTAGGGTGACGGTCTCAGCGGAAGCCAAGAATCCTGTCAATCCTATGAACACAACGCCAGCCATCCAAGCTGATTGTCATCATAGCGTTCCAGTGAACGCGGGATTCTGCGTGGGACAAGGAAACGCGGCCAAAGGTCTCTGTACACAAGTAGGCTCCCCAATCTGGGGAGCCTACTGTAAAGCGTTTTGTGTGTGTGGAGGCCGTGCTTAAACTTCGGCTTCGGGAGCGGCTTCAGCAGCAGGAGCTGGGTCACCGCCGACGGCGTCGGCTTTCTCTTTCATGGCGGCTTTGCGGCTCATCTTGACGCGGCCTCGGTCATCGACACCAATGCATTTGGCCCAGACGAGGTCGCCGACTTTGACGATCTCTTCGACGGTCTTCACGCGATGTTCAGCGAGTTCGGAGATGTGGATCATGCCGTCTTTGCCTGGCAGAACTGCCATGAAGGCACCAAAGTTGGTCGTGGAAACGATCTTCCCTTGGTAGAGAGCACCGACTTCGATTTCGGCGAAGATGTTCTTAATCATTTGCGTGGCACGCTCTAGGCCTTCCAGCTTGATGGCGTAGATGTGCACGGTGCCGTCGTCCTCGATGTTGATCTCGGCGCCGCTTTCGGCTTGGATGCCGCGAATGACTTTGCCGCCAGGGCCGATGAGTTCGCCGATCCGATCTTGTGGGACCTTGATCGTCTCAATGCGCGGAGCGAACTTGCTGAGTTCAGCGGGCTTGGAAATGCACGCGTTCATGACCTCGAGCACTTTGGTGCGCGCTTCTTTGGCTTGATGAATGGCCTCTTCCAAGATGGCCATGGGAAGACCAGGCAACTTGAGGTCTAACTGATACCCTGTGACGCCTTTCTCGGTGCCGCAGAGTTTGAAGTCCATGTCACCGAAGAAGTCTTCCGACCCGATGATGTCGAGCAAGGTGTGGTACTTTGTCATGGTGCCGTCATCTGCGAACTCGGAGACGAGGCCGACAGAGATACCGGCAACGGGGCGCTTCATGGGAACACCGGCGTCTAACAAGGCCATGGTGCCGCTACAAACGGTGGCCATGGAGGTGGAGCCATTGGATTCCATGACTTCACTGGAGATGCGCATGGCGTAAGGGAAGTCTTCGCGATCTGGCAGAGCAGGCTCGATCGAACGTTCTGCCAAGGCACCGTGACCGATTTCGCGTCGATTGATGCCACCCATGCGTCCGGTTTCACCGACGCTGAAGGGAGGGAAGTTGTAGTGTAAGAGGAAACGCTTGGAGTCTTCGCCACCGGTGTAGTTGTCGAAATACTGCTGGTCATCCAGAGTGGCGAGGGTGCACAAGCCTAACGCTTGCGTCTCGCCACGACTGAAGAGGGCGGAGCCGTGGGTGCGCGGGATGAGACCGGCTTCAGCGGTGAGGACGCGGAGTTCGCCTGTAGCGCGACCGTCGCAACGTTTGCCATTCTCTAGGATGGAGATGCGGAAGGCTTTCTTCTGCAAGTAATCGAAGGCTTGGTTGATCTCGAAGTCACCGGCTTCTGGTGATTTGGCGAGGATGGCTTCGGAGACTTCTTTGCGCAGCCCTTCGACGGCTTTGCTGCGAGCGACTTTGCCGACGGTGTAAATGGCTTCTTCGATGCGGTCACCAGCGACTTCGTAGGCGACGTCTAACAACTCTTGCTTGGCGACGGAGAGATCGACGACGCGCTTCTCTTTGCCTGCTTTGGCGACGAGTTCTTCCTGCATCTCGACCAGCTTGGTCACATGCCCTTGGGCGAAGTGGAGGGACTTGATGAACTCGTTCTCGTCCAGTTCATTAGCAGCGCCTTCGATCATGATGACATCCGTCTTGTTACCGACGTAGATGAGATCGAGTTCGCTTTCTGCGCGTTCACTGTGCGTCGGGTTGACGACGAACTGGCCGTCGACACGTCCCACGCGCACAGCGCCGATAGGACCTGCGAAAGGAATGTCAGAGACACAGAGAGCGGCGGAAGCACCGTTCATCGCGAGGATGTCAGCGTCATTCTCGCCATCGGCGCTGAGGAGCAGGGCGACGATCTGGGTGTCGTAAAGGTAGCCTTTGGGGAAGAGCGGACGCAATGGGCGGTCCGTCATGCGGCAAGTGAGGATCTCCTTCTCGGTCGGACGGCCTTCGCGCTTGAAGTAGCCTCCTGGGAAGCGTCCGGCGGCGGAAGCTTTCTCTTTGTATTCGACGCTGAGAGGGAACCAGTCTTGGCCTTCCCGGGTCTTGGTCTGGGAGACGGCGGTGACGATGACAATCGTTTCGCCGAGAGTGACGGTGACGGCACCGTCGGCCTGTTTGGCCATCTTGCCGGTTTCGATGGTGATGCTTTGCGAGCCGATCTGGCCCGACACGTTCTCAATACTCATTGGATTCGTAGTGTGGTTCGTTTGTTCGTAGAATCCCGTTCAACGAAGAATCTCCACCGGCCTGCAAACTTCGGGCGCCTAAGATCTTGATGAGGATCTCTGGAGCTCGGAGTTTACCTGCCAGCAGAGGGTCAAACATTGCTGGGAATGGAAAAACTCAGCTCGCGCCATGAAAGGCGCGAAGCTGAGTTTTGAAAGCTTGGCCAAGACTCTCCATCCGGTCGATTTTAGACGAGCGGTGGAAGGGATCATGGAAAGGCGGTAAAAGGTGCGCTTATCGGCGCAGCTCGAGTGACTTCAGAAGCCCCTTATAGCTATCCTCATTCCTGCCTTTGGCGTAGTCGAGCAGCTTACGGCGGCGCGCTACCATTCTGAGGAGTCCCCTGCGTGAGGAGACGTCTTTCTTGTGGCTGGAAAGATGCTCCGTGAGGTGGTTGATACGCGCGGTTAGCCGTGCGACTTG
>JBLHHN010000511.1:0-3956 GCA_047616785.1 Verrucomicrobiales bacterium | reverse complement strand
CTATTGGATAGATTGGATAGATTGGATCTATTGGATCTATTGGATCTATTGGATCTATTGGATCTATTGGATCTATTGGATCTATTGGATCTATTGGATCTATTGGATCTATTGGATCTTCTCGCTTTCCTTTTTGTGGCAATTTGTCAGGATTGATATTGTCAGGGCTATGGCGAAAACACACTTGTGGTTCATGTTATGGATCGGTTTGTGGGTTCACTCCAGGGGAAGGCGCGTAGAGGTGGACTCTAGTGGAGGGAAAGGGGATGTACAAATGTGCCCCTGAGGGTATTTGTGAGGACTTCTTGGTATTGCTAGAATTGCCAGGGAGTGTCGGTTGATCCTTGCTCTCCGGCATATTCGCGCCAGCATTCGGCCATGACAGATCTAATAGATGCAGCGATCGGAGTGATCGGCGGGAGTGGTCTCTATCAATTTGAGGGGTTGGAAGAGACTGAAGAGCATGAGATTTCCACGCCCTTTGGGGATCCTTCAGATCGGATCATTGGCGGTCGTTTCCAAGGCCGGCCGGTGTATTTCTTGCCACGCCATGGTAGGGGGCACCGGCTCTTGCCGACCGAGCTGAATCATCGAGCGAATATCTGGGCGCTTCGCTCTCTCGGTGTTCGTTGGGTCCTTTCAGCGACAGCTGTTGGCAGTCTCAAAGAGGCTTATCGACCGCAAGATCTTGTCGTTCCTGATCAGTTCTTCGATCGCACGAGCAGTCGCGCGCAGCACACGTTCTTCGGCAACGGCCTGGTCGCGCATGTCGCCTTTGGTGATCCAACGAGTGCGACGTTACGAGGTCTCATTGCCGAATCTGCTGATGCCGAAGGAGTTCCGCATCATCTTGGTGGTGTTTATGTGAATATGGACGGCCCGGCATTCTCCACCCGAGCGGAATCCGAGGCGAACCGGCAACTTGGCTTTGATGTCATTGGCATGACCAATCTTCCGGAGGCCAAGTTGGCTCGCGAAGCGGAGATGGCGTTTGCCACCTTGGCGTTCATCACAGACTACGATTGTTGGAAGGTGGATGAAGATCCCGTGACGGCGGAAACGGTGATCGGGCACCTTCTCGCCAATGCCGAAACGGCCAAGCGTCTTCTGCGGAGAATCATTCCTCGGATCCCTGATCGAGCAGAAGATCCAGAGCATTGGGCACTCGATAGTGCTTTGGTCACGGCCAAGGAGCATTGGCCCGATGATGTGAAGGAACGTTTGCATCCCATTCTGAGTCGATTTCTCTAAGCCCAGGCGAAACGGGAGCTTGTCGAAATGACGCCTCCATCTAGAATCCCGAGCGTTGTCTATGAAGCTCCTCCCACCTTTCACGATCACTGCAGCATGGTTGGCTCTTGTCGCTCCAGCTTGTTTGACGGCTTGCACCAGCGTGGACAGGCAGTTTCCTTGGGAAAATGAAGTGTCCGAGGAGAAGAAGGAATGGGCGGAATCTTCTCTGAAGCCATTCGAGACACCGACGCTCAAGCCTCCCAAGAACCGTTATTTCAGTGTGCCTGGTCACGGTCCCGTCGTTGCCATGACGTTTGATGATGGGCCTCGTCCGTGGACCATGGATCTCCTCGACTCGTTGAAAGAGCGAAATATCAAAGCGACTTTCTTTGTCGTCGGGCAGGCCGTCGCCACGTATCCAGAAGTGGTGAAGCGCATCGTCGCCGAAGGGCATGAGATCGCCAATCACACTTGGAATCATCCCAAGAACATGGCGCGCATGCCGGAGCGATCGGTGCGCAAGCAACTCCAAGCTTGTCACGATATCATCGTGAAGACCACGGGTGTGGTCCCGCGTGTGTTCCGTCCGCCAGGAGGCAGTTTCAGCAGCAGTCAGAGCCAGTGGATCTACAAAGAGTGGGATTATGTGAACATCATGTGGTCGGTCGATCCCCTTGATTGGCAACGTCCTGGAGCAGAGGTCATCAAGAGCCGTATCCTCGAAGGCACCTCAGATGGAGCTATTATTCTGGCGCATGATCTGCATCAGCCAACCGTCAAAGCCATGCCAGCCACCCTCGATGCCCTCATTGCCGAAGGGTACCAATTTCTCAGAGTCAGTGAACTTCTTGCTCTTGATCGCCCAGAGGCTCAGCTGATGGTCATCCCGACTCGCATCAAGCAAACCGCTGCGATGGAAATCGAAACAGTGAGCGAGCCCAAGCCTGTCGATGTCGTGCGTGCTCGAGTGGTCGTTCCGCAATGAGATCGTTTTTCATTTCGCTTCTCGTCATGGCCTGCATGGTTCATGGCAATGCTCTTGGGTCCGATGCGCTCGGCGTGCGGTTGCCTTGGGAAAACCCTTCGGAGAAGGAATGGGCTCAAGAGACCATCCGCCCGATTGCTAGTGTCTTAAGCAATCGGCCCGCAAAGAATTTCTACAAGAGGGTTCCAGGAAAAGGGCCCTACATCGCTTTCACATTCGATGATGGTCCTCGGCCTTGGACCAAAGAAGTCCTCGATGCGCTCAAGGAAAGAAATCTCAAAGCCACGTTCTTCGTTATTGGAAGAGATGCAGCAAGGTATGCAAAGTTGGTCAAACGTATGGTGGAGGAGGGCCACGAAGTCGCCAACCACAGTCTAACCCATGAGAATAGTTATCTGCATCGTGCACCGCATCACGTCGTAGAGAAAGAAGTGCGTCTTGCTCACCATGCTATTCTGAAAATCACTGGAGTCGCTCCTAAGGTTTTTCGACCTCCGGGGGGCAATTTCACAGAAGAGCAATCTCAATGGATTTACGACACCTTCGGCTACGCCAACATCAACTGGAGTGTCGATCCAGGCGACGGCCGATCAGCCAAGCCTAGCCCCGCTGTGTTTCAGCGTCGCGTCATGAGCCAAGTCCACGATGGTGCGATTATCCTCTCACATGACCTCTGGAAATCGACCATAGCAGCCATTCCTGCTACCCTCGACGCTCTCCTTGCCAAAGGTTACCAGTTTCTCACCGTGAGCGAGCTCCTCGCTCTCGATGACCCATACGAAGCCGTCCGAATGACATTAGAGGACCTGGAAGTTCTCACCAAAGGACAGTAGGAGATATGAGCAAAGGGTACGAAGAGAACCAAGAACGGCTGCGTCTCCTGAGTCTGCTCGGGAAGCCGCTCGCACGCAGGTCCAAGCGGCGATGTGAGCTTTGCGAATCCACGGGCAACGAACTTCGGCCATACGAAATACCTCCGGCTCCGAAAGAGCCCGCCATTGAGAACACCCTCCTTCTTTGTTCCGCCTGCATGGAGCAGTTGAAAGCCCCTCGGAAAATGGACCCAGCCCGCTGGCGCCCCCTCGAAAGTGCCATCTGGAGTAGCGAAGCCGCCGTTCAAATTGTGGCCGCTCGTCTCCTGAGGCGAATGAAGGACATCCCTTGGGCCATGGAGGCGCTTGAAGCAGTGGGACTTGATGAAGAAATCGAGGCCCGAATCGCTGAGAAATCATAAATTCAACGATTAGTTCTAGCCCAATAGTGCCATGAACTTCTGGATCAAGGATCGAAAGAAAAGTTGCCGATTTAATAGAGAAAGCACTTGCGCCTTACCCGCGTCTCACTATAGTCGCCGTCCCACCCAAAGCGGCGGGCTTCGAAAGCGGAGGAGAGAGTCACAAGGCACTGCCAAATGATTCGCTTTTCTGCGGAAAAAGAGACGATCTTTGAGAGAGCAAATTGGTTAGAAAATAAAGTACGAGAAGCGAAAGCTAAGAGGTGTGCTGCGTGGTCAAATTTCTCGAGAGAGAAAGTTGAGATGCAGCGGCGCCTCAAGGCTTAGTAAATCGGAAGCTTTGGGGAACCGAAACAATTTCAAAAGAGATCCTAAAGTGTAAAGCTTAAGGGTCAGACAAACCGGTTTTTAACGGAGAGTTTGATTCTGGCTCAGAACGAACGCTGGCGGCGTGGATAAGACATGCAAGTCGAACGGAGACTACTTAGCTTGCTTTGTAGTTTG
>JBLHHN010000510.1:0-3960 GCA_047616785.1 Verrucomicrobiales bacterium | reverse complement strand
CGAAGACGCGCCTGCGCGAAACGATCCAAAGGAGCCACCTTCAAGGTAGGCCATTGATCGCGGCGCTCCATGCCCGCGACGCGAAGAAATGCCCACGACCCCCCCGATGGATTCTCCGCCATACAAGGCGCTTTGCGGCCCGCGCAGAATCTCAATGCGCCCGACGCCATCAAGCATGGCGTTGCCTAGAAAGTTATTCGAAAGCACGGTGGAATCGCTCAACCGCACTCCATCCACTTGCAGATGCGCCTGCGACGTCGAGGTGCCGCGAAGGAAAAGCGAACTCACCGAGCCGCGTTGACCGCCGGTGGATTCCGAGAAGACGCCAGGCGATCGTCTCAAAGCGTCTTCCAGACGAAAGACTTGTTCTTCCTCTAGCATCGCACCGTCGAGCACAGTGACGGCGCTGCCTGATTGATGGAGCGGCGTGCTCACGCGGTTGGAGACGATGGTGGTCGGAGCCAGTGTTTCTTCATCTTCCGCCATCGCGGAAGTGCCTAACAAGATGGCGCTCATGCAAAGCGCACGTTTGTGTGATGTCATTTGGTGATCAGGGTGTTGCGTCCGAGATCCGCGGACGATGTACCATTTCTCCAGGCTGGCGATCTGGCTTGGTCGGCACTTGGTTCACAAGCACCCACCTCACAGTGGCGGGACCGCTTCGGAATGGACATCCGCCTCGCAGCAGACTGTCTTCACCGAAATTCCCCATCTATTTCCTGCCCGAGCCACGGGCTTCCCAAAGAACACCTCGGCTCTCCCGAGGTGAGCGCATTTGATCTGATCCTGAGCAAGGTGCAACCAAGAAGTCTTGTGAAATCATTCTAAGACAGGTTTGCTAGCCTCTAGTCATCTCATGAACCTACGCCTCCTCTTCGCGCTCTTATCCATTGGCACATCCATCGCTGTCGAAACTCCTAACATCATCGTCATCATGGCGGATGACATGGGTTACGGTGATCTCTCATGCTACGGGGCCACCGAATTGCAGACCCCTCACATCGACCGCCTGGCAGCTGAGGGACGACGTTTCACCAGTGGCTACTGCTCCGCCTCCACCTGCACGCCGACGCGTTACTCCTTGCTCACCGGCACCTACGCATTCCGCAAGAATGGCACCGGCATTGCGCCTCCTAACAGTCCTGCTATCATTCAGCCTGGCACCGAGACACTCCCTTCTTTGTTGAAGAAGGGCGGTTATAAAACGGCCGTCATTGGCAAATGGCACCTCGGTCTCGGTGGCGCGGAAGGCCCGCAATGGAATGGCGACCTGAATCCCGGCCCCTTGGAGATCGGTTTCGATCATTGCTATCTCTTGCCAACCACCAATGACCGCGTCCCTCAGGTCTATGTGCAGGACCATCGCGTGCTCAATCTCGACCCCGCCGATCCTCTCTGGGTCGGCAAGAAGAAGCCGAACGAAGACCACCCCACCGGCCTCACCCATCGCGAAACCTTGAAGATGGATTGGTCACATGGACACAACTCGACCATTCACAATGGCATCAGCCGTATCGGGTTCTACACCGGGGGCCACGCCGCGCGCTTTCGCGACGAAGACCTCGCCGATGAATGGGTCAACCGCTCAGTGAAGTGGATCGAGGAGAATCAGAAGTCCCCGTTCTTTCTCTTCTTCTCCTCGCACGACCTACACGTCCCGCGCATCCCACACGAACGCTTCCAAGGCAAGACGCGCTTGGGCTTCCGTGGTGATAGCATCATTCAGTTAGACTGGTGTGTCGGCGAACTCATGAAGACCCTGGACCGGCTGCAGCTAGCAGAGAAAACCCTGGTCGTCTTCTGCTCTGACAATGGCCCCGTTCTCGATGACGGCTACAAAGACGATGCCGTCGAGAAGAACGGCGTCCACCGCGCAGGCGGTCCGTTTCGGGGAGGCAAGTACAGTGTCCTCGAAGGCGGCACCCGCACGCCCTTCATCACAAGGTGGAAAGACCGGATCCAACCCGCCGTCGTCACCAATCCCGTCGTATGCACCATTGACATGGCCGCCAGCTTCGCCGGAATGGCAGGCATCGAACTCCCTGCCGATGCCTGCCTCGACAGCCACAACCTCCTCGGAGCTCTGCTAGGGGAAGGCGACACCCAGGGCCGCGTGCATCTCATCCAACAAGACAACGGCCAAGCCGGCAACTTCGGCTACCGCGTCGGCAAATGGAAGCTTCAACGCCACGACAAGAAATCTGCTAGAAACGTCGTCGTCCAAGACACGCTCGCCAACACCAAGGTCCCTCGCTACCGCCTCTTCGACCTCGCCGAAGATCCCGCCGAAACAGAGAACGTCATCGAAAAACATCCCGAGATCGCCGAGCGAATGAAGAAAGAACTCAAAGCCCACATCGAAGCCGGAAGGACACGTGGTTAAGAAGCCTGGGGAACGCAAGCTAGCCGACGAGGCGTCATCGCTGATGCTCCTATGATACCAGTCTATCCGTCTGCCTCCGTTGGCTTCGAATCAGAACCGCAGAATATCGAACAAGGAACAATCTTCCGATTCGTGTCGAGCATTGCTCGAGGCTTCTGCCAATGGTAGCGGTGACTTTTAGTCGCCACTGTTCGTCGAAATCCGATTCTGTGGCGACTACAAGTCAGCACTACTACGCTACGCCAATCGGAAAAGAGTGATGCCCCGAAGTATAGTTAGAAGTGATCGCTCTCCCTAACGAGACGTCTTCTCAAAGCGAATGCTAGGATACGTCTTATCTCCCACTTGCTTTCTGCCGCTCACGCGGGCTTGGAAGCGCAGCTGATCACCATCCACAACAACTCCTTGCAGCGGGTGATTCGTCACCCACACAGCACCGAAGATCTGGCCACGGTATTTCGGCACCGGCTTGCTGTTCTGGTCATAAATCATCCCTCCAATCCGCTGGTACCCAGCTCCGGCTATCCCCTCGGGATCCTCAATCTGAAGCACGACGCCCTCGTCATTCACGGAGATCACCAGGCCTTCCACCGTCGCCACAGGCATCTTGCGCAAGGCCTGACGCTCCTCAAAGGCCTGCAAATCAGCAGCCGCCTTCGTCGTGCGTTGGGTGCGGTTCACCTTCTCTTGTTCCGCCGAAAGCTTCGTGTCCATCCCATAAGCCTTGACCACATTCTCAGGCAACACGTGCGCAGGAATGCTCGCCGCCCCCGTGCTGTGGAAGATCGTCAGCATCGTCTTGTTCCAGCTGTGAATCTGATAGCTCTTGAGCACCCTCCCATCTTTCAGGACCAAGTCATAAGGATTCTCCCCGCCACTCGGCCCCGTCGTCGCCACATCTTCCCCAGACGCCGCTGCCACCACAGGAAGATCAGGCCCAGGTTCGACGACGGCGGCAGCCCCCCCCTCATCCACAATCTCATCCCTCGCTGGAAGGAGTTCAGGCGCAGCCGCCTCAGGAAGAGCTGGAGGCGAAGGCAATGTCGGCGTCACCTCCTCCTCCACTAAAGGTGTAAGCGTCGAAAAAGGATCCCCCAAAGTCTCGGTGGGAGCAGGAGCCGTCACCGGCGCGTCCAGCACCGGAGTCTCTTGCGCAAACGCTAGGTCCCCGGATAGAAAGAAAAGCAGCGAAATAGAATGGATCAGTTTCATGGCAGAGTAGATTTCAGTAAAACTTATCCTAGTTGGACCAATGAATCCAGTAATCTCGCCCCCATACCGAACGCTCCTGGACGTCACCGTCACTGATCGCGGCATCCTGTAGGCAACTGACCTCGGCATCGCTCTTTTCCGATCAAGCCCCAGTAGGAGCCTATGGCCTGAAAGGCCTAGACAAGACAGCCCAGGGCGAAGCGTAGCGCAGCCATGGGTAGAGAAATGCATCAAATTCGAGCCCTGAAAGGGCGAGACAATTTAGGGCTCAAAGCGCGGGGCCCTTCATTGGGACAAGGGCCACTCTTTCATCCCCGCAGATCAACCAAGCCTCGCCATCCTTCCAAAGGCGTCTCTTTCAAGAG
>JBLHHN010000509.1:0-3971 GCA_047616785.1 Verrucomicrobiales bacterium | reverse complement strand
TCGTGTGAAGTCTGAAGTGTTCATTCAGTTAGGCGATGACATGAAGGACTTCGATACGAGCCTCGGTCTCGCATTCATCGACTCTTACGGGACGAACGTTGACTCCAAAGGCAAAGACCAACTCTACAGTGCCACGGCCGTCTTCATCGAACAGGACAAAGCCACCGGCCTTGCCAAAGCAGATGGGGAATCCGATTGGTCAGGCAGGATCGGCATGCGCCGCAGAGGGCAGAGTTCCTTAGACTTTGCCAAGAAGCAGTATCACATGGAGTCTTGGGATGAGTCCGATCGCGACAAGCCGGTCTCAATCTTCGGCATGCCATCGGAATCGGACTGGGTGATCCAAGCACCCTACGCCGATAAGACATTGATGCGTAACTACCTCGTTTACGGCTGGTCACGGGCCATGGGCCACTATGCTGCGCGGACGAAGTTTATCGAAGTCTTCTACAATCCTGACGATGGCGAGCCCGTCACCTATGACGACTACCGGGGCGTCTATGTCTTCATGGAGCGCATCAAACGAGACGGCGATCGGGTTGATTTGGAACCTCTCCTACCAGAACACGAAAGCGAGCCCGAAATCACTGGCGGTTACATCTTCCGCAAGGACAAAGAGGACCAGAACAATACCACGTTCCGGACGGGGACCGAGCGGCAGAACCTTCAATTGATCGAGCCGGAATACACGATCACAGACAAACAGTTAGACTGGCTCACCGACTACATGAGCGCCATGGAGGAAGCGCTCCATGGCGAGAACCGCGGCGATCCTGAGACTGGCTTCCGCAAGTATTGGAATGTCGCCAACGCGATTGACAACCACATCCTCGTGGAATTCGCCAAGAACATCGATGGCTATCGAATCAGCAATTACGTCTACAAGGACCGCGGTGGGAAACTGAACTACGTTGCCTGGGACTACAATCTGTCCTTAGGAAACGCTGACTACCTAGACGGTTGGCAACCAAAGGGTTGGTACTACGAAGACATCAGCACGGATCAGTATCCCTGGTATCCTGACATGTTCAAAGACCCTGAGTTCGTCGTTGAATACGCCGACCGCTGGTATGAGCTGAGACGTGGAATGTTCTCCGAGGAGAACGTCTTGGGTAGGATCGATGAGACCACCGACTTCATTCGCGAGGCGGCAGATCGCAACTTTGTCAGGTGGAATCGCTTGGGAGTCTACGATTGGCCCAATCCTCCCGGCTTTGCCAATCGCAAGACCTATCAAGAAGAAGTCAACTTCATGAGGGACTGGGCGACTGAGCGCTTGGATTGGTTCGACGATCAGTTTGAGCGGCCCGTGAAATTCAGCCAACAAGGCGGCCAGTTGGAGCCCGGCACCGTTCTAACCATGGAGAACAGGCTCAGCCTCTTCAAACCACGTCCCGGCAAGATGTATTACACTCTAGATGGAAGCGATCCTCGCCTCCGCGGGGGCGAGGTCGATCCGGATGCCCATCTCTACGAGGAGGGCGTCACGCTTACCGAGTCCGGTACGATCAAGGCACGCCTCTTGTTGAACACGGGAGAATGGTCTGCCATCAATGAAGCCAGTTTCATCGTGGGCGAGCTCGCCTCCTCCGCGAATCTTCGAGTCACAGAAATCATGTACAATCCTGCGGATCCTACGGCTGAAGAAGCCGCCGCTGGATTTGCGAACAACGATGATTTCGAGTACCTCGAACTTCTCAACATTAGCGATGCGCCTATCCAGCTATACGGGGCTATGTTTGGCGATGGGGTGAACTTCGATTTCACCGACGGAGCCATTCAGACCATCGAAGCAGGTCAGCGCGTACTTGTCGTCGCCAATGTCGAGGCCTTCATCATGCGCTACGGTTCCATGCTTCCGATTGCCGGAGCCTTCACCAACGGGAAACTAAGCAATGGCGGTGAAACCATTCAATTGGTCAGTGCCGATGGCGAATCTATCATCACCGAGTTTGCTTACGACGATGACGCCGAGACCGGATGGCCGGTAGAAGCCGATGGAGCAGGCCATGCGCTCGTCTTGGTGAACGAGACAGGTTCTACCGACTTCTCCGAGTCAGCGATGTGGACTAAGAGTGCCGCATTGAATGGTTCGCCTGGTGCCGAGGAATCCGGTGGCGGTGTGATCGTCACACCTCCTGGTGATTTCCAAATCACGGCGATTGCTCACACTTCGAATGAAATCACCATCAGCTTCACGAGCGAAGCAGGTGCTTCCTACGAGGTGCAGGTTAGCGATGATCTCAACAGCTTCAGCCCCTTGGCTGACGTCGATGGCGCAGATGGCACCACGTCTTACAAAGTGGCCATCGATGCTGCCAATCCCGCGCGTTACGTCCGCGTGGCTAAGAAGTAATTGCTTAGCGTTAGGTATTCGGCCACGAAACCGAATAGCCCATTTCTGAGGGGAGACATCGATCGATGTCTCCCCTCATTGCTTTGGCAAGATGACGCGAAGGTATCCTTTTAACGATAGTAGATCGACGGCGTGCGTGGAAAAATTAATGGTGACAGGGCACGTCCGGAAACCTCGATTCTCGGCATTTAAAGTTGCAATGTTAGCCTAAGGCACTATCATTAGTCATGAAATACGGGAGCCAAGACGAATGCTGTGACCTTTTCGCATTTATTGACCACCAGAAGAAAGCGACAGCAAGTCAGCGCAGCACCGGGATTGGTAAGCTCACGGACATCGTCGCCTGGGAAGGGTTCAGAGGCGATCTTGAGGACATTCTCGGCTACGCCAACCGTGATGATCGCAAGGGTGGTCGCCCTCCCTTTGATCCGGTCTTCATGTTCAAAGTCCTCGTACTGCAGAAATTCTACGGCTTGAGCGATGTCTCGGTTGAAGAACAAATTGCAGACCGTTTCAGCTTCATGGGTTTCTTGGGTCTACGTCCAGGAGATGCCATAGCTGACGCAAACACCTTGTGGGACTTCCGCGAAGCGTTGGAGCGCGACGGACGCAAAGGAAGAGAGCGTCTCTTTGCTCGTTTCGGTGGTATCCTAGTCACTTCGACACCCTGCAATTGGCCCATGAAATTTCTAGGTTAGTCGCCCACCGGTAAATCCGATGGAACGGTCATCGGTACGGTATCGCGTAAATCGATGCTCGCAGGATCTGTGAGTGCGTGGAGGAACGCCATCAGCTCATCGATCTCGGGCTCGCTGATGCTGACGGGCTCCAGTTGGTTTGCCGCCGCAATATTGGCACGCAAGGCGGGATCGTTCATCACGGAAAAATCGAGAGCGTCTAGATCGGCACGCGAGGGGAGCGCGGCTTGCGACTGGTCGTAGCTGTTGAGGTTTGTGACCGGATCGAGATGGTGGCGCACCACGGCCTCAAGGGTGTTGTACGCACCGGAGTGCCCCCACGGTCCAGTGAGCGCCACATTACGCAGGGACAGTGTGCGGAATTTGTAGTGATCCTCTTCATCGCCCGTCTCGCGGCCGAAGCCAAAATCTTCTCTGCCCGATGCACCGTCGCCTTTTCCTGGGCCGATCTGCGGCATGGCGATCGCGTAGAAATCGTGATCGGTTTGGAACTTGCCACTGTGACAGGTAGCGCACCCGGCCTTCCCGTAGAACAACGCCATGCCGCGCTGTGCCTTGGCACTGATCGCATCCGTCTCACCGCGTAGGAAGTCATCGAACGGGCTATTGTCGGCACGCCCAGCCCACATCTCGTAAGCACCGATCGCGTTGGCCGCGTGAGCAAACGTGATGTCCGGCCCACTGCTGACATCCGGGAACACGTGGACGAACTGATCGACATAGGCGGGGATCGCTTCGAGCCGATCCGCTAGTGCTGCCCACAGGGCGGGCAGGTCGCCGGTGAGGTCGGCGATGGTGTTCTCGCCAGGCTGGCCAGCCATCTCGGTGCCCGAGGTCACTGGAAACATGGCCTGGGCGGCGATCGCGTTATCGAGACCCGCAAGTAGATCGTTTCCAGCCGGGGTGTCGAAACCTTT
>JBLHHN010000508.1:0-3975 GCA_047616785.1 Verrucomicrobiales bacterium | reverse complement strand
CTTCGACAATGTCAGTCAAGTCTTGGTCAGTGAGCTCTAAGCGAATCATATTGGCTTTCAATGATAGAGCAAAGTGGCCGATTTACATCACTTGTCTTTTCACAAATCTATACGCGGGGCAGTATAAACCCGAATATAGCCGGAATTGTTTGTGGCGTCGGCGCTGCGGTGTTCCTATACATTGTATCAATACTTCACCCTAGCTGACTGGCTAGACAGTCGCCTTACGCCGGAATCGAAGCGCGCTTTTCACCCACTGCGAGGCGTAATTGAAGCCTCGCAGGATACCGACATCGACCACTTCCAAGCCGAGGTGTTGGGTCACTTTGGCGTCGTGTCCTCGATAGCGTGGTGGGAGGTGAAAATACGGGTCGAGATCACCGTCACTTTCCGTGGCGTCAATGGTCACGTGCACCAATCCATAGCCGACCTTAGGCGATTGCTCTAACGGAATAGTGACGGTTTGCTCGGTCATGACCAGCCATGACCAGCCAAGGACGATAGGTGAACTGGAACGTGTTCGACTCTCTGATCGGCGCGAGCTTTCCGTAGGTGCGGGCGGGCACGTCGGCGATCTCTTGGTCCAGGAACGCGGTGATGTGATCCGAAGTGGGTTGGAAGCGTTTGTGTTTTCGAGTGAGAAGATCCGCGGCGAAGATCCAGCCGAAGTGATAGAGTCGAAAGGCTTTGCCAGAAAAGTAGAACGCGAGAAGCACGATCAGGACTGAAAGCCCCTCGCCAAGGTAAAGATGGAGGGCGCTCATGCCTGCCAGAAGCGCAAGACCGGCCACCTTCACGGACTTGAGGCAAGCATCGACGCGGGAGAAGGGGGAAAGTAAGATGAGCACATTGATCGCATTCGAAAGAAGCCACACCGCCGTAAAGATGGCGATGGAAAGTGGGAGTGTGAGGAGATGGAGGATTTCTTCGGTGCCCACGGCCGCAAAGAAGAAGGGCGCGCCTGATCCAGCCGCCCATTGAGTCGCGGAACATGATGTTCGACCACCGCATAAAGTTGCTGATGGAGATCATGTACGAACAAGGCCGCGCAAAGTGCTCCGAGCCCTTGATTCTGAAAGAACTCCAAGGCATCGAGCGGTTTTTTGAGCAGGCTTGGCACGAAGGTGCCTCCGACATCCTTGAGCAGGACCAAAGCGAGCAGGCCAAGGACAATCCAAATGCCCGGCTTCAATTTCTCCACGCTGGGATCCTTGGTCAGCGCGAGATAGCTCAGGCCTACGACGGGCGAGATGGCCACGCCCGTTTCTTTGATCAAGGTTCTGGAAAATTCATCCCAAAGCGCATTTCCCGTGTTGTGGAGCGTCTCGGAAACATCCTCCGCAGCGACAGCGGCGGGAATGAAATGGAGGAAAGAAACAACGAGTAGCAGGAGACATTTCATGAACACGGGCACGATGGGACGCGGCTCTCAGAGCGCAACTGCTTGACGCCGTAATAACCGATGTTATAATAAACCATGGTCCAGAAACTCAAGCTCACACAGATCGGCAATTCCGTTGGCGTCATTCTTCCCAAGGAATTGTTGGCAAAGCTCCGTGTGGATAAGGGGGATTCTTTGACCGTGACCGAGACGCCGTCTGGTCTTGAATTGACCCCATGGGATGAGGTCAAACAACGCCAACTTGAAGCGGCAGAGCGTGTCATGCGCAAGAATCGGGACATGCTTCGCAAACTGGCGCAATGATTCCTATGGATGAACCTGATTGGTTCGAGAGAGATGTCGTCAACGCGATTCACTCGCGCCAGCTCGCCGAGCACGGCGGCATTCCCGGAACTCGAGATGAAGGCATGCTAGAGTCGGCCATGGCGCTACCAAAGCAGCTGTGGGCCTATGCCAATCCAGACATCTACGACCTTGCGGCGGCCTATGCGTTCGGCTTGGCAAAGAATCACCCATTTCTCGATGGCAACAAGCGTATCGCCGCTGTGATCTGCGAGACTTTCCTCGATCTCTACGGACAAGAGATTGCGCTGAACCAAGCCGAGAAGTACGTTCAGTATCTGGCTCTGGCCGCCGGGGAGATTCCGGAGGAATCGTTTGCGACTTGGTTGCGTGAGCATTCCGGAGAGGTATCGAGCTAACACTTCACAAATAGCATTCCGTTAGTTTCTAAACTGTGATTTCCGTTGCCTCCTAGTGAACGCATGCTTACTCTCTGCGTCTTCCGTGTAAATGACGCCTCTGTTACGAAAGATCCTGGGACTGAATTGGGTGGTGGTCATCACCATGCTGGGATTGTTGGCATTCGGTGTCTTCGCCATCTACAGCGCTAGCTGGACCCGCTATGACTCCTTCGGAGAGAATGACAATGTCACCAAGCAACTCAAGATGATCGGGCTCGGCTTGGTTGTCTTCTGCATCACGAGCGTGATCGATTACCGATGGATCCGTTGGCTCGCCGTCCCCTGCTATTTGGCCGGGATAGTGTTTCTCATCATGCTGCGATTCAAAGGTGAGACGCTCTCGGGAGCCTCGAGCTGGCTGACACTGGGCCCGATCAGGTTTCAGCCATCTCAGGTCGCGATCGTGGGAGGCATCATGATCTTGGCCTTGGCCCTGGGCGAACTCCACCGCTTGCACCCCGTTTTCCGAAATCACCTGCTTCGCCTTGTCATTTCCCTGCTCTTGGTGGCTGGTCCTTTCATCCTCATCGCTCTGGAGCCCGATGTGGGATCCGCGTGCGTTTGGGGACCGGTCGCGGCCTGCATGTTGCTGGTGGCCAATATCCCGTTTCGCTACCTCATCGTCCTGACCCTGATCGCCCTGATCGGCATGCCGCTCATCTATTGGTTTGGGTTAAAAGACTATCAGAAAGCCAGAATCAGCGTCTTTCTCAATGCCATCCAAGGCGAGGAAGTGGACACCCAAGGCGAAGGTTACGCCACCACGCAGGTGATCGTGGCCATCGGCTCGGCAGGCTGGGAAGGCAAAGGCCACAAAGGCAACCGGATCAAACTAGCAGACCCTGATGCCAAGACCATGAGCGAACTCGGACTCGTCGCAGATGCCGTTGACATCTCAGACTACATCTTCGGCGTCGTAGGTGAAGAACACGGCTACCGTGGCTCGATGATCATGATCACGGCCTTTCTTCTGCTTATTCTTCAGTGCCTCTACATCGCTTTCTACAGTCGTGACCAAATGGGGCGTCTGATAGTCGTTGGTGGTGTGACGCTGCTCTTTGTGCATGTGTTTATGAATGTCGGCATGACGATTCAGCTCGTGCCGATCACAGGACTTCCTCTCCCCTTCATCAGTTCAGGGGGCACCTTCGCCGTCATCTGCATGTTTCTCCTCGGCCTAGTTGAAAGCGTGTGGATTCATCGCGATGAAGAAGTAGGCTCTGAAAAGAGCATCTTCTATTAGGCTTGAGTCGGACTCAGATTTTCCGATTGCGCTTGCGTTGTTCGAACATCGCCTCTTCCGCTTTTTTTAACCTGACTTTCTGCTTTTCCACTGCTTCATCCGCAGATCGTATCTTTGAAGAGTCGGCGCCTGACAAACAGACCTTGGCATTTCTGGGCCCAAATCGCGCAACTTCAGCAGCCTCCTCAAGCTCCTCGAGCCGCAGATTCTGAGCGTCCTCATGGTCCCCAGCTTTCCTTCGAAGTTCATCAAGCTCCAAGACAGCTTCTCTTCCAGCCTGAATTGCAGTAAGGCGATCTTTTCTCTCTTGCGCTTCCGCAGATAGCTCTCGAGCGGGCGGTTTACTAATGGAAGAAACAGGCGATACGGCCTCTGTGACAGCGATTGGCTCGGGATCCTTCACCACTTTCTTGGCATTCAAACGCTCTGTTCCTTTTCCAGATCCTTCTGATGCAGCTCCTTCTGTTCCGAGGCGTTTATGACCGTGGAGATATAGCTAATGGGTGACGTGTGAGTTTCGTTCTGTTCCGTGATGAGTTTCATTCCTTGCCGTGGGGAGTCTTCGGATGAGTTTTCTTAGGCATGGC
>JBLHHN010000507.1:0-3979 GCA_047616785.1 Verrucomicrobiales bacterium | reverse complement strand
GGCATGCCAACAGTTGCTTCCATTCACATTGCTCCTGGATCTCGGCTCCCGATGAAATCTGTCGAGCGAGTCTCGGCGGAGGCTGGGCGTGGCCTTGTGGGGGATCGCTATCACGGCACCCGGCACCATCATGTGAGTGTGCAATCTCTTAAGTCGCTTGCCGAAGCGAGCGAGGTGCTCGGCAGTCCGGTCGAAGCCTGGGCGACGCGGCGTAACATCACGATCAGCGCAGGTGACGTTCCTAGAAAGCCTGGAGATCGGTTCGCCATTGGGTCGGTACAGCTTGAGGTCGTGCGCATCGCTGCGCCCTGCAGACTGCTTGATGACGTGATTGGGATGGGCGCCGCACGTGCGTTGCACAATCGAGCCGGATCCGTTTGCCGTGTGCTCAGTGATGGGGACATCGCCGTTAGCGACGAGGTTCACATTGAGTGAGCGCTAATATCTAGAGTTCGGAAACTTTTAACGCTTGGTTAGGCTTGATGGGGCCGTCGACTGACTGCTCTTCACCGGATGGCCACAGCACCGAAATGCGATCCACGGCGCTTGCGGCATCCAATCCGAAATAGAGAGGCAGGTCGCTTTGTGACAGGTAACCGGACTTTCCGTCTCGCACTTTGGTGTAGACTTGCGTTCCTACGAAGACTTGGACGCGTGCGCCCAAGCCACTGCGGTTCGACGCTTTGCCAACAAGAATCACCTTGAGCCATGTCATTTCTGGCCGTTTCTCTGTGAGATCGCTGGTGAGAATCATCGGTCCATCGTGAAACTCGTTTGTTAGGATATCGAGATCGCCATCGTTATCGATGTCGAGGATGGCGGAACTCCTTGACCCTAGGGCTCCCCAGATTTCCACGGGTTCCGTGAGATTCTCTAGTGCCACGATGGGGTGGTCTTTGTCGTTGCCCGTCGGATCTAGTGTAAAGTTTGGAGCTGCCGTTCGTCCGCCCCTTCTAGGTTCTACACCTAGTACGAACTCGCTCTCGAGAAAGCGTTGGCCGCGATCGTTCAAGAGCGCCTTGTTCGCCGCATAAGCAAAGGGGTAGTTCATACTGCAGGTGACGAAGGCGTCCTCAAAGCCATCTGCGTTGAGATCACCTGTGCTCAATCCCCATGGCCAGTAATTCTCGGTTAGAGTCTGCTCTGAGATCTCGAGGTAGCCATCCGCTTGGTTGCGAAAGAAGGTATTGCCATAGATGCTCTGTCCGCCACTGCGTAGAAAGCTCTCGGGCCACTTTACTTTTGATTTCAGCTGCTCTTCGCCGAACTTGATCAAACCGCTCATGTCCGAGTGCATGTCTGTAATATAGAGATCCAATTTCCCATCATTGTTGTAATCAAAGAACTTGACCCCCATCGATCCCCAGGAAGTCTTGGGAAAGAGTTCTCGGCTGCGCTTTTGAAATGATTTGCCACCCACGTTCTCATAGAACTCATCATGCCCCTGCATGTTCAGCACATAGAGATCGATCCATCCGTCGTTGTTGGCATCGACTGGGCTCGCATCGCCTGACCAACTGTAGTCGACCAGGCCGGTCGCATCGCTGACGTCTTGGAAGCGGTTGCCTCCCTCGTTCCGATAGAGCAGGCTCTTCTCATTGCGCTCCTCTGGCTTGAGATGACCGGCGAAGGCATCCGTGACTACTTTGAAATAGCCCCCTGGTCCTCTAGCATCCTTCTGAGTGTAGACGCCGACGTTGCTGACAAAGAGATCTAGTAGGCCGTCGCGATCATAGTCAAAGAACACGCTGCCCGAGGAGTGTCCCACGTAGCCTAACCCTGACGCCACCGTCGCTTCTTCGAAATGGCCGTTGCCGTCATTAATGAAGAACGCATTGCCTCCACGCACGGAAGTGACAAACAGATCGGCGTCGCCATCGTTATCTGTATCGGCGAAAGAAGCAGCGACACAAATGCGATCAGCTAGTGTCAGGGCCGGGGTTGTGATGTTTTCAAACTTCCCTTTTCCAAGATTTCGCCACAGTTGGTTCGAGCCTATCTGAGTCGTCCAATAAACGTCTAGCAGGCCATCGCTATCAACGTCTGCCACGGCGATGCCATTTCCGTGATCGTAGTGCCCTGCGACTTGGACTTTGTTAGCATCTTCGACGCTGACGTTCTTGAAAGTGACGCCACTCGTTTCGACGGTATCAGTGAAGCGGAAATCGTGAAAAACGTCGTCGTTTGCCCTTGCCTCGGCCTGCGCTAGGGCGCGTTTGCTCAGCCAACGTAGTTTGTCGACTCCTCTTGGGTAGTGGTGTTTCTTGTAGGATTTCGGTGTGTAAGGTTCCTTCAAAATCTTCGCCGCATCTACCTGAAGTTGCCGGATGCCTTCCGGCTCGAGTCCATCGTAGTAACCGCGGATCTGCCCCGTTCGATCCAGGAGGACCATTCGAGGACTATGATAGATCGGCATCGCGGCTGTCTTCGTCTCCTCACCGACGTCGAGTTTGAATCCCTGTTTACTCAGATTCCACAAGTCCAGACGCCTACCCGTGACAAACTTCCATCGATCCGCGTCCGCTTCATACTTCAGCCCGTAGTCGGCGAGAACACGCGCACTGTCATACTCGGGGTCGACGGTGAAGCTCACCAATCGGACGTCATCCCAATCAGCCGATTGTTTCAACGTCTCCTGAAGGCCTTGCATCTTCTCCGTTTGCATGGGGCAAGTCGATCCACAGCGTGTGAAGATGAAATTGGCGACCCAGACTTTCCCTATGACCGTGTCTCGATTGAAAGGATAGCCAGAGTGGTCGAGAAGCTCAAAATCAGGCAGCTTTCCAAGTAGACGTGGCGTCTCCGATTTCGTCTCAGGCTCCGGTGGTTTGGAATCGGCGTGGTCGGAGGTGCGCTCCTCTCGGGAGCAGGCAGCGAAGGCGAACGAGAGGAAGACAAGAGGCAAACAAAGAGATGGTGAATTCATTTAAGAAAGTCTTAGGCAGACTCCTCGGACATCTTCAACGATCCTATCGAAGTGCCTAATTACCAACGTGGTAAAGCCCCATAGGCCCATGTCTGCGAGCATTGGTGATCGCCAAGGGCGAGTTGGATTGAGCCATGTTAGGCCCTGCAACGCAAGATGTGAGCAAATGCGGATGCACTCTGAGAAAGTTGGGATGATAGGATCGAAAAGGTTGAGTAAACTCACATCTCCATCTTTGGACGATGTGTAATCTAAGGAGCGCGGATCACAAAGAAAGTCCGCAGATATTTCTAAAGAATCTACCAATCGCCCACGAATAGTAAATTGTCAGTATGCTTAACAGGCGACTAGTGAACGGGTTGAGCCAAATATTAGGCTCTGTTACAATTACGCCTCATTTGCGTGGGCTTTCTAGATCGCTCGATTCGGAGCGTGGCCGAGTGCCGTTACGTCATAGTGACTGTTGTTTCCATGAACGTGTCACCTCAGGATCACCGCTTCCCTACGAAGATGGGTGCCGCAACATGGCTGTGCTCAAGAATACCGGCGGCAACCTGATCCAATTGGTTCAAGAATCGCAGGAGTCGTGATTCACGCGAGGACCGCTTTCGCGACTTCCCCATGAACATCCGTCAGGCGGAAATCTCGTCCAGCGTGGCGGAAGGTGAGTTTCCCATGGTCGAGCCCTAACAAATGCAGGATAGTCGCATGCCAGTCGTGAATGTGGACCTTTCCTTCGACGGCGGCGTATCCGTAAGGATCGGTCGCGCCGTAACGGAATCCGCCTTTCACGCCGCCGCCAGCCATCCACGTGGTGTAGCCTTTGTTGTTGTGGTCACGGCCATCGCCATTCTGACCATGGGGCGTGCGTCCAAACTCGCCTGCCCAGACCACGAGCGTGTCTTTGAGAAGATCACGACGCTTGAGATCAGCAAGTAATCCAGCGATGGGACGATCGATCTCCTGACAACGCGCCGGAAGGTCTCTCGTGATGTTGCGATGATGATCCCAATTGCTATGCGTCAGCTCGACGAATCGCACACCGGCCTCCGA
>JBLHHN010000506.1:0-4000 GCA_047616785.1 Verrucomicrobiales bacterium | reverse complement strand
GATTTGAATAATGATGGGTGGCAAGACATCGTCGTAGCGAACGGCTTCATCACCCAAGAAGACACCGGTGATTTGTGAGGATTCTACTGGCGGCAGGTCGTGTCGCAATCTCCCACTTCGGAAACGAACTCTCCTGAGCAAGGTTACCTGGATGCGTGGCAAGATCTCGCCACGCGCATCCGAAACGGCAATTCATTCAGTGGGCGTGAGCCTAACAGTGCGTTTCTCAATACGCGAGGTGGGCGTTTCGCGGATGTTTCCATGATGTCAGGTCTCGGCTTGGAAGATGATGGTCGTGCACTCGCCGTGGCGGATTGGGATCGTGATGGGGACCTCGATTTGTGGGTGAGTAATCGCACCGCACCGCGAGTGCGTTTCATGCGGAATGACTATGGCAATCAATTCCCTGCTGTGGCCTTCTTGTTAGAGGGAGATCCTGCCAAGAACTGCACGCGCGATGCCATCGGTGCGGTGGTGACCTTGAAATTGAAGGGAGGACAGCAGATGGTAAGGCAACTGACGGCCGGGGCGGGCTTCCTCAGTCAGTCTAGCAAATGGCTACACTTTGGTCTGGGAAAAAGCGCAGAGATCTTCGAGGCGACCGTGCTCTGGCCTGGCACTGCCGTGGTGGAATCCTTTCGCGGGTTCAAGCCAGGACGATGGCATTTGAGTCAGGGTTCTGGCAAGATCGTTCCTGAGAGGCTGGCCGGAGCTGAGCTTGCTCTGGCTTCGTTGAAACTTCCTGAGTCGAAAGGGAATGCTCACGTCATCCTCACAGAACCACGGCTGGCGCCCACGCTGCGCTACCAAACGTGGACCGGCGATCGCGCATTGATCGATACCCAACCACTGACATTGACGCTGCTCTGGGCTTCTTGGTGTCAGCCATGCTTGCAAGAAATGGCGGCTTTGGCAAAGCAACACGCGGCTTTCCAGAAGGCGGGCATCGAGGTCATGGCTCTGAACATTGAGGAAGCGCAAGCGAGCCTGGAAGGCGGAGACGTGCCCCCGTTGGCCACCTTGGAGAAGGCTCTGAAGAAGGTGAATTGGCCTTTCGGATCGGGGCGAGCGACCGTTCAGATGGTGAAGAATCTTGATAGCGCTCAGCGGGCCATTCTTTACAGGCAGGAATCGTTGCCACTGCCTAGCAGTTTCCTGTGGTATCAGGGGCAACTGGTGAGCTTCAGCAAAGGCGCGCTGACCTTGGAAGCGATCCTTCGGGAAAGTGCTCGATTGAAGCAGCCAACGCCGAAGAATCCGGATCATGCGGTACCTTTTCCTGGGCATTGGTCGACAGATGCTTTCGTGACGAATCCGGTGGCCATTGCCAGTGTCTATTTGGAGGACAACCACATCGAAGCCGCGCGGGAGTATTTGTTAGACTCTCTCACCAAAGTCGAAGAGGATCCGAGTCTTCGTCAGCTTCAGGAGGCCGACATACAGTACATGTTAGGGGAAACATATCGATTGGAAAACGCCGCGCCCACGGAAGCTTTGCCATTCTATAAGAAGGCGCATGCGTTGAATCCCAAACACCCAAGTGCGGTGTTATCATACGCACGTGCCCTTGCCGCGTCTCGGCAAGAGAAGGAAGCCGCCACCATCTTGCGGGGGGCTCTTCAGACCCAACCTGAACGTCTCGCCGTGGCGCTTCAGTTAGGCAATATCCATCAAGGGCTTGGTGAGGATCAGGAGGCGGTGGTGCTCTATGAGCGGGTGCTCAAGGACAAGCCTGACGATTTCCAAGCGATGAATCAGCTCTGCTGGGTGGTATCGACGAGCGCGGATCCCAAGGTGCGTGACGCAGGCAAGGCTTTGCCTTTGGCTCAGAAGATCATGCGACGGTTCGGTAACAATCCTCTGGCCCTGGATATAGCAGCCTCCGCGCTCGCGTGTGCGGGTCAGTTTGAAAAAGCTGCCACGCTGATTCAACGGGCGCTTCCCCTGGCTAAGCAGCATCGCGATCGGCGCTTGGTCCGGGAACTGCAGGAGCGGCTGGTGCTTTATCAGAAGGGCATGGCTTACGTTAGGAAACGCCCTTCTTGAGCAGTGCCGCTTTACGCTTGAACGAATTGGCATAGATTGGAGGCATGCGTTGCTATGTGGTCTTCCTCCTTACGATAACGTTCTTTCCCCTGACCAAGAGTCAGGCGACGGAAGAGCATTTGCTCACGGTCTACCAAGCATTGACGACGTCGGCGGAGGCGATCGGGCCCGTGACTTACGTGACTTGGTATGGTGCTCTTGAGGAATCAACGGTGGAAGCCGTGTGTTGGCCAGCAGTCTTAGCATCACCCCACAAAGATGCCGTTCTAGAAGATGTCAATTGGGCCAGTGTGCTAGGGATTCAAACACGTTTGGAGCAAGTTCAAGAAGGGGGGTGGAAGTTGACCTTGGATCTGACAAAACTGAAACTGATCCCAGAATCACTTAATGCTAAGCTGGTGGATCAGGACGGTGCTCGTGTGAAGGCTTTGGAATGGGTCGTGCAGGCCATTGAGAAGAACTTGAAAATGTTAGGCGTGTTCGATTGTGCGGTTTCTGTCTTGGGTGAACAAGCGCATGACGACTTGAAGGCATTCGCTCCACCGATGAAGCTCAATGCGGTCGTCGATAGCTGGGGGCCGTGGACTTACACGAATCTCCGCAAGACGTATCCGGATGGGGATCTTCATCAGTTGGCCGCCGGAAGCTTGGTCGTGCCGGAGCGACTCCATACGATCTTTCTCATCTTGAGCAGCGAGACGGCTTCGGCCGAAGGGCAGAAAGATATGACGGCGTTGTTGAAGGCTTTGTTGGCTAGGATCGGAGACCAAGGGTTTGCCGCGGTGCTCAAAGAGGCGGAGTCGGAAGTGCAGAAACACATTCTGAAAGCGTTAGCGATCGCGCCTACGACGGCTTCGGCGGGGGATCCTGGGCTTGCTTGGCGGGATTTGTTTCCTCGGACGTTCGCGATCGGTATCAAAGACTGACCCTTCTTCTATGGGAGAGGGACTTCGGTATTCGGGCAAGTCACTGGCCAAGTAGCATCGACTTGAGGAGCGATCAATCTCGGGTTCGTCTGGCAACACGCGCGAAGGATTCACGCGCTGACGTTGCTGCATGCAAGTTCCCTAAGGCCATGCCACTGACGAAGAGAAGAATGGTCATGAGCGTGATCACGGGATGCGCCAACGGGATCTCCCAAAGTACGATCATCCCGACCATCAGGCAGCCGATCCAACACCACCAGGGAAGGATCGGCCTTGGCTCGATGGTGCGCCAAGTGCGATACACATACCATTCTAGCGACCGTGATAGAAGGGCGAGCCCGCCGAATCCGTAGTCTAGCAAGAGCCTGTGGAACTCGGTTGGAGGAGTGATCTGATAACTGCCGGCCTGACCAAGGATGGGATGACTTTTAATGGTCTCCCATAGAGTGCTTGTCTCCAAAGTGGATGGCCCCGCCATGAAACAAACACGCGCGGCGTTGATGCCGATGAGAGCGATCCCGATGAGAGCGGTCAACGTGTGATGTGAACGGAAAGCGCGGCGATAGCGAATGATGAGGCAAGCAACCGCGAGGAGAAAGAGCAAAGCGGTGAGAGCGGAGCCATAGGGAGAAGCGTAGAGTGGCAATGATAGAGGTGCCAAGAGGATGAGAATGGGAAGTGGAAGGGCAGAGGCATCTTCGAAGGACTCTAACATGATGACTAGTCCGAGGGTAGAGTAGACGAGGGGGCAAGCCCGTAGGCCTGCCCGCCTCGCCCCTCATCGAACCGAGTATACAGGTTTCCAGTTGACGGCTCTCCTGCAACATTCATCGCTCGGCTATCGATCTCGTTTCCATATCGTTTCCCTTCGGGTCTTACAGATTGACCAATCCTATCTCCCGCAGATGCGTGTACCAACTTTTCCCTTCGGGTCGCTTGTACCCTCGCTGACTTCGTCGTTTCAAGTGCTTGATCAGACGATTGCGCGTGAAGTGATTCAGCGCTCGATACGTCTGGCGTGGTTGTCC
>JBLHHN010000505.1:0-4003 GCA_047616785.1 Verrucomicrobiales bacterium | reverse complement strand
TGCAGGTGATGGGAAGAGGAGCGGTTGTGGGTCAGCGTCTCGTAGTAGGATCGCGCGGTGTCCTCGGGCAGGGTGGGGGAGTCGAGCCCCTCGGCGGTGGACCAGGCGAGAAGCTTCAGCCAGGTGCGCAGGTAGGCCGCGCGCGTGGAGGAGGCGAGCTGACGGTCATCCGCCGCCGCGTTCAGGCGTTCGAGGAGGGTAGCGGAGTCATCGACCATGGCAGCAAGGGCGGAAACCGCCCCTGAAGCCTATTCTAGCGGGGAAAACGAGATGCACAATAATATCTATTATTGTGCACTTGTTCCGAAATCCCCCGCTAGAACACGATATTATTGTGCATCTCGCCGGTTACGGCTTCCGAAGAGGTTACGTAGGCTTTAAATTATGGAAATTACAAGGAATGGCGGTATGCTTCGCCATGGCATCTCGACGGCGTCACGAGAACGATACCCTATCCTTGCTTCTTCAGCTCCCCTGGTCGGTGAATCTAACACTGGCAGGGATCGTGTATCTGGCACTTCGCTACGGATTTCCAATCCTGAGCTTTGAATCTGGAGGGGGGCAGATATTGGCGAAGGCTGTTCCGCAGCTGGCATGGCTTCCAGCTTGCGGGCTTGTGTTGATGGCAGGTCTATCGGCTCTGGTTGCCTGGTCTAACGGTCAACTCTTCGAACATCAAACCAGCCTGGAAGATGTGAAAGCGTTATCATGGCAGGATTTTGAACGGTTCGTCGGCGAGTTCTACCGACGCCAAGGTTATGCCGTTCAAGAAACAGGCGGTGGGGGTGCTGATGGTGGAGTGGATTTGGTGCTGCGCAAGGAAGAGGAAACCGTCTACGTCCAATGCAAACGCTGGCGAAATCGCAACGTGGGTATCAAGCCGACGAAGGAGCTGTTTGCCACGGTCGTTGCGGAGGAGGCCACGCGTGGAATTCTGATGACAACGTCTAACTTCTCACAAGATGCCCAAAGATTTGCTGGGTCTCAATCCGAGCGCCTCTCCCTTGTTGCTGGCAGGGACCTTGTAAAGATGATGGCTGAGGTTCGACGGACATCAAGCGCTACGATGTGACTTACGACGGGGCACGAGAGAAGCTCTGGCAGAGTGGTAGGAACTGTCGCGCAGCTTCCCGCAATGACTGGGACCGGCGACGGACGGATGTAAGATACAGCAGATTCTAGCCAGACGGCCCGCTTCGAATCTCGCCGGTTAGAGCTTCCGATCACGTAGATTTGGCCCAAATCGCTAAGGTGCTGGGGTGGGGGAGTTCGACTGTCTTTCTAAGTCACAACAGCAAAGACAAGCCCTGGGTCGCGGTGACCAGAATTGGTTGCGGCAGAAGGCCCGCAAGATTGATTATCGCATGATAGGGATACCTGAACTTGTTGTCTTCTGGTTGGTGCTGGCCATCCCTGTAGGACTCGCAATGGTCTGGAGATTGCTAAAGAAAAAGCGGGAGGAGCCGCTTCATGGATGCCTCATTGCTGCAGTCGGTTTGACGGTCATCTCTGGCCTTGGACTGGTGATTTTCGCAGTCCTCGAATACTTGGTGCAGCAGTGAGGTTGTGGCGACCGATGGGCGGTTCTGCAGAAGGATGTAAATCCTTGAAGCACAATGATATATCTTATTGTGCACTTGCTGCGAAATCCCCCGGTAGAACGCGATATTATTGTGCATCTCGCCGGTTACGGCATCCCTGAATCTAAATTCTTGCAAATGGTATCAATCGATACCACCGTGGATGTGACCATCCCGATGCCTGATCGACGACCTGCACCGGCTTCCATCCGGGAGCAAATCGCCCAATCCCTGAAAGCAGGCCGTTATCGCGTGTATCCCGATGGCCAACGTTACCTCGACTATCATGGACTCAACACCCGCGCAGTGGTTGCCGATCTCGCTAATGAGATCGAGCGCTTCGAAGTCTTCGAGCTTCCACGGCAAGGCCCGGGAGCCAAACGAAAGTATGACTATGTCATTCGTTACGATGATCCCGCGTTGCTCGTCTATACTAAGATGACTCCCGTCGGCGAACCGCCGCCCATGGTCTTCCTCACCTTTCACAGCCACAACATCCCGGGACCTCCGCTTCCCAGAATCCCAATCGACCCGCAATCATGAATGATCCACTCAAGCTGCCCTGTCCCGAGTGTGACGGAGGCATTCTCGTTTCCTTGCGAGGGGACTTTGAAACCAGAAGCGACGGACAATCGGTGAGGGTGCCTAACGTTGCCATGGAACGTTGCTCGGCGTGTGAAGAGAGTTTTCTAACTCCAGAAGGTTCGCAGCAAGTGAGCGACCATTTGGCGAAGGTGTCAGGTAGTTTGGAGCGAGAGGAGTTACTTGGCTTTTTGGCGAAGTATCAGCTCACGCACCGAGAAGCGGCGCGAATCCTCGGGATCGGAGAGAAGAACTTTTCGAGGTGGCTGAATGGAAAGCAGAGAGTTTCAACCTCGATGAGCCACTACATCCGAACGTTGTCGGCCCATCCTGATGCGTTCGACACGCTTAGAACCAGGAACTGGACGTTGCCGAAAGAGGCGGTTTCGTAGCGGAGATATATAACCCACGACATTCAGAGCATCCTTCAGCTCGCGCATCCTCTAGCTAGGATGGCCTGAAGTGCTTCCAAATTGGCGTGAACATCTCCAAAAACCGCTAGTCGCATCTCTCAGAACCCCCCCTCACTTACTAGTAACGGAAAGTCTTCTCATCGAAGCTGCTGTGCTGCGGCTGCGTCTCGGGACGGTCGGGAATACCTGCTACGAAAATGGCGTCTGAGCGATGATTCACGTAACCATTAAAGAGGAACTCGCACCAATACCAGTCATCCTTGCCATACTTCATGTGACGATGCAGCCGCTCCCCAGCCCCCGGAGCGCCAGCCAGAATCTGGTGCCGTTCGAAATATTCCAACCAGTCCTTTTCGCAAGTTCCGATGGTCATGTAAGGCGTGGTGACGGCAACGTGGGCGGAACATATTCCCGTCAGGGGCGGCAAAACTCTAACGAGCGCCATGGATCCGGCTTCCGCGCGAAAGCCGGTGGGGATGATCGTATCCGTTTCCCGCCCAGTAACCAACTCGCGGATTCGAAAGGTTCCGCCAGATGCGTTTAGAATTTGGTAAAGCCCCAGACGTGAGCAGCACAACTTCTCTACTGCTTCCACTTGGACCGGGTCGATCCCTAGAAGATCCACCACTCTAAAAAAGCATTCGCCTAACGTTTCGTGATCCGTTCCGAACGAGACATCGAAACAGCTCCAATGATGATAGTGAGACAGAGTGATTGGACTGATAGGAGGGTATCCCGGCGTGTAAAGATCCTCAGCTTTCAAAAGAAACTCGTGAGCCTGGTGAAGAAACGGCAATCCCGCCACTTCCTCAACGAACATGCTCAATAGATTCGCCATCGTCATGTAAACGGCGTGAATCGGGTGGTAGCCACCGTCGATCAATTCGTCCACCGTCTCAAATTCCTCAGCATTCTCCTCGCCACGCAGTATGGCATCTATTGGAACAACTTTTTGCCCAATAGCGACGGTGAATTCTTTTCTCAGCTGCTCGGAGAGCGTTCCCATGGCTCCAGTCGAACGCGTGCGAAGACCGGAGTCAAGAATGCGGTTGCCAGGAACTCAAAGAGCACACCGCCATTCCTTCTTTTCATCCTTGATTGCGCCTTCTGCGTTCGCTACGGTCACAAGAATTTTGATATCGTCCGAAAGTTGGGGCGGCCCGCCTGCGGTGGCGAGGCTTCTCTGAGACGCTTGCGATAGTCGAAAGCTTCCACCTTCTCAGGGACATGGGATTTGCTTGGCTCCTGCACCTGGGCGAAGGCTTCCCGGCGCTGTTGCGCGTCTTCCACTCGGCCTTGGTCCGCGGGGCATCCACAAAGCTGGCATCCACGATACTTCCTTCGTGCCCGATAAGCCCTTGCGCTTCCAGCATTTCACCGAAACGAGCAAAGAGACGCTCGCTTCCTTTGCGTCCGTCGCGCTCCAAC
>JBLHHN010000504.1:0-4052 GCA_047616785.1 Verrucomicrobiales bacterium | reverse complement strand
TCCTCAACGGTCGGCTCACGTCCCAACTCTTCCGTCAGATGACTAGCGATCCGGGTCATCTTAGAAATCTTCTCCTTCATATGAACGGGAAGGCGAATGGTGCGCCCTTGATTGGCCAGAGCCCGCCGCATGCGCTGTTTGATCCACCACGCGGCGTAAGTACTCAGTTTCCCGCCTTTCTTGGGATCGAAACGCTCCACGGCCTTCATCAAGCCGATGTTGCCTTCCGCGATCAGATCGTCGAGCGGCAGACCGAGCCCATTGTAATCCTGAGCGATCTTCACCACGAGACGGAGGTTCGCCTGGATCATGTGCAACCTAGCTTCCTCGTCTCCTTTCTTGATCCGTGCAGCCAGTCTGACCTCGTCTGCTGGCGTGAGAAGGGGTGTCCGAGCGATCTCGCGGCAGTAGCGGCGCAAGCCTTGCTCAGAAGAACCTCCAGAATAGCTGGCAGGCTCCTTTGCATCTGCGCGCTCCCCAGTTGATGTTGCAAGCCGGGTTCCCCGCTGAGCGAAGTTCGTTGAAGATACTAAATCGGTGGTAGCGTTCATATACATACTATGACGCAACAGAGATTACGGCTTGATTGCCGCCGCATTACTTACGCGTAATGAAGAGGCAATGTTCCCGTAATCGGGCATAGTAATCTTAATTCAGCGCCCCAACTGGCACGCCCCACCCATGAGAGCCCTTATCGTCGAAGACGACCCCAAGATCGCATCCTTCCTGACCAATGGCTTCGGGGAAGCCGGATTCGTCGTCGATAGTGCCATGGACGGATTGAAAGGGCTCGAGCTGGCACTTTCACAGGCCTACGACGTCGCCATCATTGATCTGATGCTTCCAAAGGTCGACGGACTATCACTGATCGAGAAGATTCGCGCTGACAAGATCACCACGCCAGTCATTATTCTCAGCGCGAGAGACAGCGTCGATGATCGCATCCAAGGGTTGCGCACGGGAGGTGATGACTACATGTCCAAACCGTTCTCCTTTGGCGAGTTGCTGGCAAGGGTTCAGGCCGTCATCCGACGCAGCACTTCTCAAGGCACCGAGCAAGGCCCACTGCGTGTCGGTGATCTGGAACTCGATCCATGGAAACGCGAAGTAAGGCGCGATGGCGAGGTCATTTCCCTACACGCACGCGAGTTCACTCTGCTAGAGTTCCTCATGCGGCACCCATCAAGAGTTCTCTCCAAGACAGCGATCCTAGAGAACGTCTACGATTACAATTTCGATCCACAGACCAATGTCGTGGATGTCCTGGTGCATCGCCTCCGCAAGAAAGTCGACGAAGGTTTCGACAAGAAACTCATCCATACTTTAAGAGGCATGGGCTATGTCCTCCGAGAAGATTAGCCAACGCTTTCCCGGGCAAACGCTAGGCTGGGGATTCAGTCTGCGGCTCAGTCTCTACTTTGCCATCGTCTTCACGGTGGGAGCGTTAGGGCTGCTCTTCATTGGCTACAACTCCATTGCGCGTGCTTTCGAAGCGCGGGAGATCAGCACGCTTGAAGAACGTCTGTATGAGTACCGCGCCTGGCTTGATCTCGGATTGAAGGCCTACAACGATGAATTCGAGGACCCACTCAAAGATTCGGCAATCCGCGAACTCGTCGCGGCGCGCTTCAACAGCCAAGTCGATCTCAGTCGAGATGACATGTTCCTCCGGCTCGAGGGAAACTCCATCCTAGACAAGATCTTTCTCTGTTCTCCCGGTTGCGATCTGCATTTCGACAGAGAAACCATCGACGGCTTGCCTGAGCGCACGAGTGAAGCCGGCTTGTTTCTCGGCGGAGAGAGCCAAGACCATCTCTGGGCGGTCGCTTCCATCCCTCTGGACGTGCTCGGCGGCGGATTCCTTCAGGCTGGCAAGAGCATCGGCACGGGCGAGGCTGTCCTAGATCGGTTTCGACAAATCTTCTTGTTAGGCGTCCTCCCAGCACTCTTCGTCGGCATTATCGGGGGAACGCTGATGACCTATCAATCGATCGGCCCCATCCGCGTCCTCATCAATACAATCCATGACATCCTCCGCACAGGAGATCTCAGCCGCCGAGCAGAATCTCCCAAGGGCGGAGACGAACTCACCCCGCTCGTCAATGCCTTCAACCGTCTGCTAGGACGACAAGAGCGCCTCATCGACTCAATGCACACATCACTCGATAGTGTGGCCCACGATTTACGCACGCCTATGGCCCGACTGCGCGCCACAGCGGAGATCGCCCTGCAATCGCCTGATGAAGGGAGCAAACACACCGAGGCTCTTTCTGATTGCTTGGAGGAGTCTGATCATGTGCTCAGCATGCTCCGTACTTTGATGGAGCTCAGCGAGGCTGAGGCCGGTGCCATGCGTCTCCGGCTTGAGGATGTCTCCATGGACGATATCCTCAAAACTGTCGTCGAACTCTACGAGTTCGTCGCGGAAGAGAAACACATCAAAGTCGTGCTCGAGCCCTCACAGAATGATGTCACGCTTGTTGCCGATCGGGCCCGCCTTCTCCAGCTCTTTGCCAATCTCGTCGACAACGCCCTCAAGTTCAGCCCTAGCGAAACCACCGTGACACTGGGCGCACACAGCACGCGCAATCATGTGCAAGCCTGGGTCCAAGACGCCGGGCCAGGCATTCGCGAGGAAGATCAATCCCGAATCTGGGATCGCCTTTACCGCGGCGACCGCAGCCGCTCGACAAGGGGAGTCGGGCTTGGATTGAGCTTCGTTCGAGCAATTTCAGAAGCCCATGGAGGCTCTGCACAAGTCCAGACCGCCCCGGATCAGGGCTGCCGTTTCATCGTCAGACTCCCCATCGACCCACCGCCAGATGCCGGTGAACGCGTTGATCTAACGATAGAACCCGACAAGTCTTCGTAGAAGGAGTGTTCACACTTCTTTTCGCAGATAACTACAGCGACTCTACCCAACCCATTTCGATTAGGGCATCGATGTAGATCGTCTGGGTCGCCTTGTCATAGATCCGGCGAGCCGAAGCCATCCATTCCTCGGCCTCTTCCTTATTGTCCTGATGGAAAGCGAGAGCCGCCTTACCATAGTAGAACACAGGATAATCGTCTAGGAAGTCAAAGCCGTCTAACATTCCCATGGCCTGCTTCTCTTTCGCGTCGCCTGCTCCAGACTGAAGCAACACCGTAATAAACAATTTGTAGTCGATCAGCTTGATCGTCTCAGGACGTAAGCCTGGGAAATCCGCTTTCAGTTTTCGGAAAGCCTTTTCAGCGGGGACGAAGTGTTTCTCCACAAAGTCCAGCTCAGCCAGATTGAACATCGCTTCCATCAATCCGGGCTTCAATTCGAGAGCTTTCTTAAAAGCTGCCCGAGCCGTGTCGAAGTCCCTCAATTTAGTGAAGATCGCGCCCCTCAAATTGTAAGTCTGATACAGATCCGGCGTGATTGCCTCGATCTGGATCAAACGGTCCAGACCTTCTTGCAAACGAATGCCCTGAATAAACGTCGCAGCTTCCTGCAAAAGTCGTAGGATTTCCATCCGTTGCGCAGGTTTCAAGGCCATCACAGATTCTGGCAATTGCGATTCCAATTTCCGCTGCTCGTCTTCCGGAGTGACCTCTTCAAGCGCCTCCAAATCATCCGGAATCGCGCTTCCAAGGTCACCTGGAAGCACTTGCCCAGGTGCTGTAAGAGCCACATCCTTGTCTCTTTCGGCTTCGCCAAGTCCCAGGCGTCCTGGCGCTAAGCCACTTTCCTGGCACCAAGCGCTCAGAGGCATCATTCCGGCACTTACGGCCAACAGTTTCACTAAAAGATTTTTCGTCATGACTGGTTCTATGGAAATTCTACAGGCCGAATAGTAAAGGCCACATGGCCGATGTCAAAGCTCATACGCTTCGGTAAAGTCGCTTTTCCTTCACGTAAGCAGACACTTCGGGCCCCACGTCTTCTTCTATAGACTCTCCAGCCGCCGTGCGCGTTCGAATTTCGGTCGCAGAAACTGCCATCGCATCCGGCAAGAACGCCGCTCGCCGCCCCTCGACCTCCTCTGGCACCTCGCCATCCCGCGGAAATACAATGAACGTCA
>JBLHHN010000503.1:0-4062 GCA_047616785.1 Verrucomicrobiales bacterium | reverse complement strand
ATGGTCACGACGAGTCCAAAACAGGCGCCGAGGAAACCATCGCCTCCCATGAATCCAAACGTGCGCACGGCGAAGTCCTCTTGCTTGGGGAAGAACTCGATCAGGATAGGCTTGCTCGGCGTGAAAGCATACTTGGCATGCAGATCACGCCCAGCCTGTTCCAAGAGATCCAAGACGCGTTGCCCATAGAGCTGGGCTTCCGAAGCCTCCATCCTCACGATGAAGTTCTCCCGATTCATGATCTGGTAGTCCTGGATCTCATCATGCAATGCCAGCAGATTATAAACAGCGACATTGTATTGATCACGGTCACTCACGCCTTCAAGGATCACCCAGGCTTCATCTTCCTCGCCGGTGCGAAGCAAGTTCTGCCCTAGAGCGATCTTGGCAGGCAGGAAGTCCGCATTCGTCTTCAACGCTAATCTTAGAAAAGGAACCGCCTCTTGAAAGCGCATGAGCGAACTCATCCATTTGCCAATATGATAGTCGATGCGAGGATCCATTTCGCGATCCTTCTTCGCCTTTGCCCGAAAGCCTTCCGCCTTGGCCTCATCCGCTTCGATCAAGGCCATGACTGCACGCATGGCATTGGAACGCCCTTCCCTCTCATTCACCTTCTCCGCGCGTTCAATCAGCTCCACGGCCCTACTCTTGTCCTCCAATTCGGCTAACAAATGATGTTCCGCCATCATGAGAAGGGAATCCACGTGCTTCGGGTTGATCTCCAGATTCTTCTCCAAGATCTCGATGGCATGCTTGCGGTCACTATCAAAGAACGCACTGGCGAGTCCAAAGCGAAGCTCCGAGTTGTTCGGCTCCAGCTTCAGGCCTTTGTCAAAATTCTCTGCCGCCAACTCAAAGTCATATTTCTCCAGTGCAAGACTGCCGATGTAGAAATACACGTCGGCGTTCTTCGGATCCATCTTGAGCACCCTGTTATAGAAACGATCAAGGATGTCCTTCGGCTCACCACCATTGATCAATGCGGCCCTTCCAATCGCCAACAAATCAGTCGCCCCCGCATAACGTCTAGCATTGAACACTTCCATGGCGTGCTCTGACGCTTTCTCGAAGTCACCTTCCGCCCGCCGGATATCATAGAGCAACATCTGCCCTTCCTGACTGCGTTCGAAGACCCAGTCATCTTCCACAGTCTCAGTGGCCACATCATACTCACCCATGGCCAAACGCGTGCGCGCCTTCAGCGCGGTGTAACGTCGATCCTCTTCAAGATCGATTTCCCCGCGTTCTATGAAACTGATGCATTCCGCATACTCACCTTTATGGTAGAGTTCGCGAGCTTCCTTCACGGAGTCCGCAATGGGATCGACCTTCGGCTCTTGAGCCAATGCGAATGTGCTCGTGATGATCAGCGATAGAAGGGCAGGCCGAATCGAATTCATGGGACAACTCTATACGGGAAATCCCCCACAGACAATGACTTAGATCTAGGCAGAATTCAGCAGATCGATTGAATCTTTTGGATACTTTTGACGTTGTACATTTGCACAACGATATTACGCCATGGGAATCACAAACACACAGGACTACTTCACTAAGCGGCGCACGCAGCTCCGAGTCGAGCGCTATCTCAGCCGCTTGCATCAGCAACCAATCATGACCCAAACCCGGCGTGCGCGGTTCGAAGCCGTGGAGCACAAAGGGAATGCCCTGGGCCACGGCTTGGGCTTGGAATTCTATGATTGCGAAGCGGCACGACGCGGTATCCCCGACGCAGACCGCCCGGAGAATCTTCCTCTCGCGGTGGTCCTAGAGGCGCACAGTTAAGAGCTGATCTCGGTCACGTGAAGACAGCTCCGTCCACTTACCTAACCGAAGCTCGCCTAACTGATAGCCACCGATTTGCATACGAAGCAAGCGCAGCACCGGATGACCGACGACTGCGGTCATCCGGCGCACTTGCCGGTTCTTTCCTTCGATCAGTTCCAAGGCAATCCAACAATCCGGCACTGACAAACGAACGCGAATGGGTGGATCACGCGGCAAGACCTCGGGTTGCGGATCGAGCCTCCACGCGCGGCACGGCAAAGTCTGATGGCCGCGTATTTCCACACCACGGGCTAACTGATCCAGAGCCGATTGGTTAGGAATGTGTTCCACCTGCGCCCAGTAGCGACGCGGATGCTTCTGCCGAGGATGGAGAAGTTTCTCCACGAGCGATTTCTCGTCCGATAGGATCAACAAACCTTCCGAATCCGCATCCAATCTGCCGATCGGATAGACGTTCTTAGGGAAATTGAATTCTGAAAGTGGCCGATTCGGCGAACCATCCGAGGTGAACTGCGAGAGCACACCGTAAGGTTTGTGAAATGCCAGGATCACCGTTGGCCGCCTCTAAAACTTGTTTGCCTGCAAGACTTCGCCCTCGCCCGCAAACCAGTTGACCAGATTCTCTGTCGCGCGCATCGCTTGGCGAGGCACACTCTCATAGGTGCGTGAACCAATGTGAGGGGTAACAATCGCCTTCGGATGATTGAGCAACGGATGATCCGCCGATGGAGGCTCTTCATCAAGAACGTCCGTGACATAGCCAGCCAGTTTTCCGGCATCCAGAGCCGCCACCACCGCGTTCGTATCGACGAGCTCGCCACGTGCCGTGTTGATCAGCCAGGCACTGTCCTTCATCTCCGCAATGGAATCCGCATTGATCAGATTCCTCGTCTCTTCAGAGAGATTCGTGTGCAGCGTGATCACATCCGCCTCTTTCAAAACACTTAACGCCGAATCATGGCGCGTCACTGGATAGTCTTTCACAAAAGCCTCCGGCCAGTAGAGATCAAAGCCGTGGACCTCCATCTCAAACCCAATGGCTCGTTGCGCCATCGCCTGACCGATCCGCCCAAGTCCGATGATGCCCATCTTCTTCTTCCAAATCTCATTGCCCGTGATGCGTTTCCACCCACCGGCACGGGTGCTGTCCACGGAAGGAATGAGATTTCGAACCCCTGCCAGCAAGATACAGAAGGCATGTTCCGCCACGGTGGTGTGATTCACCCCTGGGGTAAAGAGCACCGGAATCTTGTGATCCTGACAGGCCTCCAAATCAATCTTATCGAGGCCTATGCCATACTTGCTCAGCACCTTTAAACGCGGCAGCATCTTCTCGATCACTTGCCGCGTGAAGGCATCGTCCCCACAGATCGCCCCATCAAAGTCATCGCCCAACTCCAACATCTGCTCCTCAGAAAACGGCCCACGCACACGCACAAGATCATAGCCCTGGCTATCAAGCAGTGCGTGGTGCTCTCCGGGCGTGTCCTGATAGGAAGTGGTAGAAAGTAGAATGCGTTTCATCAGTTAATGGCTTAGGCTATCCACGATGATTGAAAAGCAGAAATCGACCTTCCCCGAGGAAAGAGCCATCGCCGGCGGCGAATACGGAACTCAGCCTTTGGACGCGCTCATGACCGAGCTTGGCCTGTCCAACACGAATGTGGTCGACGCCGCCGAAGACGCCGTGACCCATAAGATGGTGAACAAGGCTCGACGCGGCCGGCGGCTTTCGCGCAGTGTCCAATTGAAGGTGCTGGCGGCGCTCAATGGAGCCGTGAAGAGAACTAATTCTACCGCGGAAGCACTTTGTTATGGCTTCAAAGATCTATTTACCTATGATGGACGCTAATAATACAGCGTATGGCGTCCTTAAATCGATTAACTAGCCTGTCCTATTCACCTGGGATAGCGTGAGGGGTGTCAGAGCCGTTTAAATTATATTACTCGTGTTAGGAATTGTGCCGGGGCTGAGAAGGCCACTTGGCCCTGAAAAAGAGCGATGATCGAGCCATCAGGGCACACCGGGGGACACTCACCTCCATTTTTTAACGGCTGGAAGGCTCAGTCTGGTCCGCGGCTCACTCCAAAGCGGGCTGAACGCAGCGTTCCCAGATCACTCGGTGCGATGCTTCCAGTGCCGTAGCCAAATGGAGGCGCACCTTCGTCTTCATGACTTGAACTCGCCCAGCGACCTTGAACAGCCGTAGTCGGATCTCCGCGAATGTCTTGCGCTCCCACTGCGTTCCTTTCAACACGGTGCTCCGGAAG
>JBLHHN010000502.1:0-4088 GCA_047616785.1 Verrucomicrobiales bacterium | reverse complement strand
GTCGGTCAAGTCTTGGTCAGTGAGTTCTAGGCGGATCATCTTTGCCACCAATGGTAGAGCAAGGTAGCTGAATAACATCACCTCTCTTTTTCACAAATCTTGACGCGTGGCAGTATATCACGTATCCCTTCGTCGTCATCGACTACCAGAACCGTAAATGTTGGAACAGTGATCTCCATAGACAATGGCATGTTAGCCAAATCTGTGCGTGACTGGATGGAGATTGCATTTAACTCACAAAGCAATGACCCTCAATCACTTACAACTCAGACTGAGCCTGTAACGCACCTCTCTGACGAACCTTATGCCGGTCCGTTTCGATCACCTCCTGAACAAGTCGTAAAGTAACCTTACAAACTCATGCGTGCTGCTCATTCCCCACGCGTCCTTGTGGCCGAAGATGACTCTGTCTTGGCCGATTCCGTTCGAGATGCTCTGGAGTTAGAGGGCTATGTAGTGACAACTGTAGAAGATGGCGATCTCTCGCTCGATCTCATTGAAGACCATGCCTTCGACGTTATTCTAACAAACTATCGGATGCTCGTGATGAATGGCATGGAATTGCTAACAGCTATTCGCGAAGAGCATCCTCGCTTGCCCGTCGTCATGATGACAGGGCACAGCACCACAGATCTCGCAATTCAAGCGACGAAGAAAGGGGCTTTTGACTACATCGTCAAACCGTTCGAAGTCCCTTAGCTTTTGGAGATCCTGGCCAATGCCGTGACCAAGTGCCGACTCACAACTAAGACCGTTTCTCTGGGTGACACTCATCCTGACAAAGACGCGCTCGTGGAAGAGAGCCGCAAGATGCAAGCGGTCTTCAAAGAGATTGGCCGGATCGCGGATCGTCCGATTCCTGTCCTCCTTCAAGGAGAGACTGGCACAGGCAAAGAACTCGTTGCTCGTGCCATCTATCACTACATCAATCGATCAGAGAAGCCATTTGTGGCGATCAACTGCGCCTCCATCCCTGAATCGTTGATTGAAAGTGAACTCTTTGGTCATGAGAAAGGGGCCTTTACCAACGCCATTGCCCAGCGCATCGGACGTTTCGAGCAAGTGAACGTCGGCACATTGTTCCTCGACGAAATCGGCGACCTTCCATGGCAGACTCAAGTGAAGCTGCTGCGCGTCTTACAAGAGAAAGTCATCTCGCGCGTTGGAGGTAAAGATGAAATCTCTGTGAACGTGAGGATTATCAGTGCGACGCACCGTGATCTGGAGAAGATGATAGCCGATGACAAATTTCGAGAAGATCTTTACTTCCGGCTGAACGCGACGATCATTGAATTTAATCCATTGCGCGAACGGATTGAAGATTTGAATCAACTCGTTCCCTACTTCGCCGTCAAATATGCGCACGAGTTCGAGATGAACCCACCTATCATTCATCGAAACGCCACGAAACGCTTGGTCCTGCATCCGTCGCCGGGAAACATTCGCGAGCTGGAGAACATTATTCGCAGAGCATTGATCGAGTGTCGTGGACTCACGATTTCTGGTTCTTCATCGTCTCTGGCGACATCCCAGTCCCTGCATCTATCACTGCCAAATGCACATAACGCCCATCGATCTTAGGCAAAGACGGATGTCGGACCGCATAGACGTTCTCTGAAGTGATTGTGATCTTCCCGCCATTCATCATCGCTTGCCTTCCATTGATCACGAGATTCTGAATCACTTGACTGAGCTGGCCTCTGTCGACTTTGACCGGCCAAAGCCCATCATCGATCGCCAGCTCCCCTCGAATCGACGTGCCATGCAGGGCGAAATTCATCGAATGACGAAGGAGTGAAGGCAGCTTAATCGTCTTCACGACGGGATCACCTCCTTTGGCAAACGTGAGTAGTTGTCTAGTCAGCTGAGAGGCTTCGTCCACAGCTCGTTTGGCTTCGGTGAGGCGCTCTAGGGTATCCTCATCCAAGCGACTTTCTAGCGCAAATGCCAGACTAAGGATAATGGAAGTGAGCTGATTGTTAAAGTCATGCGCAATGCCTCCGGCAAGCACACCGAGAGACTCCAGCTAGCTCAACTTGAGCTGCTCCTGTTCCAATTCATGACGTTCCGTGAGGTCGGTGATGGTTCACACGCATCCGACGATCTCGCCATCCGAGTCGCGCTCTGGTTTCGCCTGTCCTTGCACCCAGATGTAATTGCCATCTTCACGGCACACGCGATACTGCAGGTTGAATGCCGTTCCTGTGTGCGCAAATCGACTCCATTCATTGACAAAGGCTTCTTTGTCTTCCTGATGCACTGATAGAGTCCAACCTTTCCCCTTGGCGTCCTTGGGTGACATCTGTGTGAGTTCAGAACAGCGCTGATTCGTATAAAGGCAGTTTCCCGCAGTGTCCTTACGAAAGATGCCGACAGGAGACATTTCTGCCAAGGCCTGGGCTCGAATCTCGCTGGCGTGGAGCAGTTCCTCCGCTTGTTTCCAATCCGTGAAATCCGTGGCATGCCCTTGAAATCCTACGAGTTTCCCTTTCGCATCCGTTAGGACAGTTCCGATTTCATGCAACCAGCGGTACCGTCCTTGCGCATCTCGAAGGCGGTAGACAATCTCGAAAGGCTGCCTTTCGGCGAAGCGTTGCTGGTGCTCTGCTCTGATATGCTCTCGATCATCCGGGTGTACTTTTTCCAGCCATGCATCACTTCCAGCACAGCGTTCCATCCCAGTGAACTCTCGCCAAAGACGGTTGAACAGGTCGTAGATTCCGTCCGACGAGGCACGCCAAATGTATGCTGGAATCTCGTCGAGCCAACGCACATCATCGGCCTGCGCCAGGCGATCAAGCGATCAAGCGAGGACAAACCAATGACGGATTCGCCAGATGACACGGGCTCCATTCCCCGGCGAAACCCCAGTTCTTGATCCCGCGCTGATCTCGTGTTCACTGCCATACTTTCCTTCTCTTCCCGACTTTTCACCTTGCTTCAAATTAGCAAATTTTCCATAATTATAATTACAAATTTATACCCTTTGATCCCTCTTCAATCCCTTGCTCAAGCTATAACCACCTTCGGCCGCTGTGTCGAATTGTCACAACGAGGCGAGATTCAGTACCTCAATGTGGATCGCTATCCCGTTCGCTCGTCCGAGACTTCGCGGATTCAAGAAATCGGGGTCATTCAGATCTGTGAACCTTTGGGCATGAAGCGGCAGCCTCGTCTTCTGCTTGAGGGCATCGGCCTCGGAGCGGCGACACGCATGGCTCTGCAAATTCTTCTCCCCCGCGGGCGCGTCATGGTCGCAGAATCCGTCCCCGAGATCATCGAGTGGCAGCGGACCTATTTGGAACCGTTGCCCAAGGTGAACCCTCCAGAACATCTTCGGATTCTCCCCATGTCGCTCTCGCAATGCCTTCAGGCGCATCCTGAGTCATTCGACGGCATTGCGCTGGAATTGGACTACGCTATCGACCCATTTCTAGAATCCTCAGCAAAGATTGCCGATTACTTCTACCCGCTGACACTGCTCAAACAAGCGCTCCGTGAAAAAGGCCAGGTGGCCATCCACAGCGAAGCCAAAGACGTCCCACTCATCAAGGCTCTGGAGGAAGAGGGGTTTGTCGTGGAGCATCGCATAGAAGCTCCTCACAAACGCAGCAAGTCGTGCCGCCACCATATCACGTTCGCTCAGCTCTCGGCTTAGTATCGCGAAACCCAGTCGCTCTCGGGATCAGCATGGTTATCCACCCCATCCATGCCTGTGGCGTCGACCTGTGGCCGACCATTTGGCATGATCTTGAAGTGTAACGGAGAGCCCGTGATACGATCGACTGGCGCTGTTTCCAAATAGGTTGGACTTAGCCTGTCCTATTCACGTAGGGTAGTGTGAGTGACATTGGGTGCCGATCAGGTAGTAGTGCTCGTGATAGGGGGCATGCCGAGGCCCGCAAAGCCGTTCCGGAGGCCGCGAAGCGTTCTGCAGAGCCTATGATCGAGCCATCAGGGCACCAACGGTGTAGAAAACTTTTCTCATGTTTGGGCGTAGGCTTTGCCCAATCTCGCGGTGGCTTGGCTCCAGGAAGCCTTGCGGTAGACAAAGTTGCGTAACCAGCGGATAAATTTCAGAGTCCTCA
>JBLHHN010000501.1:0-4103 GCA_047616785.1 Verrucomicrobiales bacterium | reverse complement strand
CCTAGCAATGTGCCCATTCCGTCTCACGCAGGAGAATCACCCATCGATGGATTTGTCGCCGCGCGCTTGGAGAGTGAAGGGTTTGGCTTTTCTGATCGAGCCGCGAAGAGGACGTTGATTCGACGGTTGAGTTTTGACATGGCTGGGCTGCCGCCGACTCCTGAGTCCGTGGAAGCGTTCGTCGAAGACGCCTCACCGAATGCTTATGCGCGTTTGGTAGACCGTTTGTTAGCCTCGCCACAGTTCGGGGTGCGCTGGGGACGACATTGGTTAGACACCGCAGGGTTTGCTGAGACCGATGGGGGGACCGATTCCAGCTCCGATCCGAAGCGTCCTGCTGCTTGGCGGTATCGTGACTATGTGATAGACGCGTTCAATTCGAACAAGCCGGTGAATGCGTTTCTTCGAGAACAACTAGCAGGGGATGAACTAGTCGAGGGTGATCTGGATGCCTACAACGCGCGACAGCGAGAGCTGCTCACAGCGACCGGCTTCCTCCGTATGGCACCGGATCCGACGCAAGGGAGCGACACCCTAGTAGACCGCAACACAGCCGTGGCAGCCGCCATGCAAGTGGTGAGCACCAGCGTGATAGGGCTCACCGTGGGTTGCGCGCAATGCCATGATCACAAATATGATCCGATCGGCATTGATGACTATTACCGCTTCCGCGCAGTGTTTGACCCTGCTTTTCCTCTGAAGAATTGGCAGAAACCCAGCAGTCGACTCATTGATATGACGACCGCCGAAGTCCGAGCGGAGGCGGAGCGCATCGAGGCGGAGGCGAAAGTGTTGGAGGATGATCTCAATGTGCGGCGGGATGCGTTGGGAGGCACCATTCAGGAAAGGAAACTGGCGGATGTGCCTGAGGAGGATCGCGATGCCACACGGGAGGCGGTATTGACTGAATCTAACAAGCGCACTAAAAAGGAGAAGGAACTCCTCGATCTCTATCCCATGGTAAAACCGGTGCGAGGGATTGTCGGGCTGCTCGTGGAGTATGACGGACCGGCTTATCGGGAATTCGAGAAGGAGCAGAACGTGATCGCAGCGATACGCGCAAAGAAACCGCCCATGCGAATGATCATGGCGACCACGGAACCGTCCGGCGAAATTCCGGTCAGCGCCGTGTTCTTTCGCGGCGATCCGGAGAGTGTGCGCGAGTCCGTCGCGCCCGCCGAGCTGATGGTGCTCCAGCGCCACGGGCCCAAGGTGGACGTGCCTAGCAATGATGCGGCACGCTCGACCACGGGGCGGCGGCTGGCCTATGCGCGGCATCTCACAAGTGGGAAGCACCCGCTGACTGCACGGGTGTTTGTGAATCGATTGTGGCAACATCATCTCGGGCGAGGGCTCGTGGCGACGCCGAATGACTTTGGCTTGGCAGGCGAACGGCCTTCGCATACCGGCTTGCTCGATTGGTTGGCGAAGGATTTGGTGAGGCACGATTGGGATCAGAAACGGCTGCACCGGATGATCCTTTTATCCGCAACTTACCAACAAGATTCACGGCGCCGACCCGAACTGGATCAATTGGATCCCGAGAATAGGTTGTTAGGCCGGGCAAATTTGCGTCGTCTGGAGGCGGAAATCGTTCGTGATTCGTTGCTCGCCGTCACTGGCCATTTGAATACCTCGCTTGGCGGCCCTAGCATTCCGGTCACAGAGGATAGTGAAGGAAAGGCAGTCATCGGCGTGCAGAAGATACGCGATGGCCTGCGGGCAGGTGTGGATGATGGGAATGCGGATGCCTACCGGCGTTCGGCCTTTGTCGAAGCGCAGAGGCGGCTTCCTTTGAATGTGTTAGCGACCTTCGATCTGCCGACGATGACGCCGAATTGCGATCTCAGGCGACCCACGACGGTAGCGTCTCAAGCCTTGTGGTTCCTCAACGATGAATCGATCATTCAACATGCGGAACATCTGGCAAAGGGACTGGCGACCTCGCATAGCGTTGATCCTGGGGCACGATTGAACGAGCTTTATCTCAGACTCTTTGCGCAGACACCGAGCACGACGGAGCTTGAGTCTCTGAACAACTTTCTCACAGAGCAACAAACGCTCTTCGCCGAGAATGCGGAACATCTTGCCCTCGCATCGCTCTGCCAGATCATGCTCGCCTCCAACCGCTTTCTCTACGTCGACTAACGAACCGTTATGATCACACGACTTTGCTCTCGACGCCATCTTCTCAAGTCCTCGTCCTTCGGTCTTGGCAGTGTCGCTGCGGCGTGGCTGATGAAACAGGATGGGTTGGCCGTTGAGAATGTGGCCTTGGAGAAGCCCGAGCTGGAACCGAGGACGCATGACCTTTCCCCGAAGGAGCCTTGGCATCAGCCTCAAGCGAAGGCGATGATTTCCATGTTCATGTTAGGTGGGCCGAGTCAGATCGATCTCTTTGATCCGAAACCTGAGCTGATCAAGTACCATGGAAAGACCTTTCCGGGGGACATCCGATTCGACAATGCCGCCCAAGCAAGCCGTGAGATCATGGCGCCTCTATGGAAGTTCCATCATCACGGGCAATGCGGCATGGAGCTTTCGGAGCTGCTTCCTCACCTTGGGACCATTGCCGACGACATCACGCTGATCCGGTCGATGCATACGGGCGTGAACAATCATTTGCCCTCGAACTACGCTTTGAACACGGGCGCGGCGGTGGGTGGTCGGCCGACACTTGGTAGCTGGATATTGAATGCGCTGGGGAGTGAAACGCAAGAATTGCCGGCCTATGTGGCTCTGACAGACCCACGTGGTCTGCCCTTGATCGCAAGCGAAAATTGGACGAATGGAAGGCTTCCCTCGATCTATCAAGGCACCATGGTGCGGCCAGTAGAACCGCGCATCTTCAATCTCGATGCGCCACTTCATCTGCAAGGGCAGCCCCAACGTGCCCAGTTGAAGCTGTTAGAGAAACTGAACCATGAACATCTCGCGGAGCATCCGGGCGAGAATGATCTCGAAGCCCGCTTGGCGAGTTACGGTCTGGCCGCGCGCATGCAAGGTGCGGCCAAGGAAGCGTTCGATATTTCCAAGGAGTCGAAAGAAACGCGCACGATGTATGGGATCGATCACAAGATCACCAAGGACTATGGAACCCGTTGTCTCATCGCTCGCCGATTGGTCGAACGCGGGGTGCGTTTCGTACAAATCTTATGTCAGGGTCAGGTCTGGGATCATCATGGCTCCATTCGGACCGCCTTGCCCGAACGTTGCCGTGAGATCGATCAGCCGGCAGCGGCCCTGGTGCGCGATCTGAAGCAGCGCGGCTTGCTTGATAGCACGGTGGTGCATTGGGGAGGGGAAATGGGACGTTTGCCTGTTATTCAGTTTCGTGAAGGTCTGACCAGTCGCGACAAGGTGGGACGTGACCACAACACGTATGGATTCAGCCAGTGGGTAGCCGGCGGAGGATTCCGTCAGGGCCATGTTCATGGAGCCACAGACGAATTCTCTCATCATGCAGTGGAGGGTATCGTGCACCATTATGACTGGTTGGCGACGATTCTGCACCTGTTCGGGTTGGATCACCGAGAGATGAAATTTCGGGTGGGACCTCGCGATATCAGTCTCGTAGAGCAAGAAGAAGCCCGCGTGGTGCGAGAATTGCTTTCCTAAGATCCATTTTCTCGATCTTCACGCATCGAGACCTTTGCTAGGGACGTAACATCCGTTTGCGGGCCCAGATCCGCTGTGATAGGGTCCCTACTCTAGAGCGAATAGCGCTTTTTCCCCTTGTTTAGATGTCTGACAATAACCCATTGAATTCTGACCCTCGCGAGTCGCGCGGTGGTGGCAAAGATCCCAACTTTAACTGGAGGGGTTTGATTCTGCTATCGATCGCAATGCTGTTGATCGCTGGAGCCTTCCTATATGGAGGGAAAGACCGGCCCCAGCCGATGGGCTATGACACGCTGCTCCTCTTGCTGGAGGAAAGCGCAGCCGTACACAATGCAGTAAGCCCGTCGGGTGATGATGATCCGTTGGTGCGTGAATCTCAGCGGCAGATTAAAATCGTGGCCGATGCCACGACAGGAGAGCACACGGTGGAAGGCTATTTCTTGCCTCATGCTTTTTCAAAGACCAAGAACGATCCCAATACC
>JBLHHN010000500.1:0-4119 GCA_047616785.1 Verrucomicrobiales bacterium | reverse complement strand
ACCACAAATACGGCGTCACTTGGAGAAGTATCTGGCCGAGTGGAACGCGCAAGGACCCGAGATCCCCGACGGCTCCGGTCGCGCACTCACGCTCAAACTGATCACCGCAGCGGGAATTCGAATTGTGCCTTCAAATCCTGCCGATTCCCGAAATCACTGAGTTCTGAGATCGTATCCGAAAAGGATTTTTGGGAGACTTCAGTGTTTTGAGCAGTGATAGTGACAAGGAAATTGGTCGGAGCTCGTTGCAGACTAGTTCGCTAGGAAATCTCGCATGATCTCGAAATCCTGAGCTTTCCCTCGGGCAGAGTATTCCGAGGCGAGCTGCTCGTGGATCGTTTGAATAAGGGCGATTGCCCACGCCTGATCGAAGGCTCGTTCAAGGCTGAGTTCGTGGGAATCGTGATTGGCCAGGAGCTGATCGGCGTTCGCCGAATCCATGGTCAAGATCGAGACGTCACCGCCACGCTTCTGTCGATTCATCTTCTGCCACTCGCCACGCATGTAGTTTTCCACGCAGGTGAGGAGAAAAGTCCGTAGCTTGCCACGAGCCTCCTCCGCGCGTTCCAACAAATCACCGGTGATGATCCGCTCAAAGAAGCCCTGGGTGAGGTCTTCAGCCTCGGCGCTGGTATCAGCCTTGCGTCTAACGAAGGCATAAATATGGAGCCAGTATTGCTGATAGAGTGAGTCGAGCGCCTTCTCTTTGACTTGGGGGACGCCGCATTGGAGATCAAAGATGAGTGTCCACCTCGTGGTGGGAAAGTTTCTCGCTTGAGCTGCGTCAGAAGATAGAGAATCCAATCCTATTCATAATTAGAAGGCTGTTGGACACTTGGCAATGGCGAACGGCTTTCCAGCTCAATCCTCTATCATTTCCGGAAGGGTGATGAAGATGCTTTCTACATTTTTGTCACTTACCTGTTGGCGTCCCATCGTTTTTCTCATTTCCTCGGCACGCATTTGTTGGTTCAATAGGTTTTCATTCAGAATCCTAACTCACCAACCATGCGATCCATTCCGTTTAAACTAATCTTAGCGTCTATCTTATTCATCGTCTCGTTCCTGCGGTGCCCTACGGTGGCTGAGACGATGCAGATCACGATCGACGCCTTGGATTTGCCGCGCAAGCTCTTGCGATCCACACTTACGATTCCGTTAGGCGAAGGGGTGCGTAAGGACAAGGACGGAAAAGTGGCCCTCTGGTATCCCAAATGGGTTCCGGGATCGCATGGCCCTGGCGGCCCGATCGCCAACGTGGCGGGCATTCTTGTGTCGGATTCTAGTGGAAATCGTCTGGTATGGGAGCGCACGGCGGGAGAAGTTCATCGTGTGATTGTCGATGTGCCGTCCGGCGTTGATTCTCTGCGCGTAGAGCTCCGCTATATCACGGATCAACCTACTGCGACCTCCATGGGGCACGATTCCTTTGGTAGCGCGCTTCTTGGTGTTGTAAGTCCGAGTTCTGTTTTCTTTTATCCTGAGGGCATGGACATCGACGAGATGCAAGTGGTGGCCACGCTCGTCTTGCCTCCCGCATGGAGTGTGGCGACGGCGTTGCCTCTAGCGAAGAATCAAGAGCCCGCTCAAGATGAGAAGGCGCCGGTGAATTCCATTTCTTACGACCCAGTCTCAGTACGGACTTTCATCGATAGCCCTCTGATGTGTGGTCGCTACCAACGCACCTATGAACTCGCGGAAGAGGAAAGTATTCCCCCGCATCGATTGCACATCTACAGTGAGGCGGTGTCTGCATTGGAGATTCATCCAGAGATGCTGAGGCGCTTGCGTGCCATGGTCACGCAAACGGCTCGTTTATTCGGCTCGCATCCGTTCGATCAGTTTGATGTCTTGCTAGGCGCGACGGATATCCTGCCGAAGAATGGGCTGGAGCACTCACGTTCGACGTTCAATATCCTCGGACAACGCGCTTACATGAAGCCTGAGGAACTGAAAGGGTGGGATAGATTGCTTGTCCCGCATGAGTACATTCACAGCTGGTGCGGGAAATATCGGCGGCCTCAAGGGATGATCACTCAGGACTATCACAGCAGCAAGTCGACGGAGCTGTTGTGGGTATACGAAGGACTCACACAGTATCTGGGTGAACTGGTCGAAGCACGTGCCGGATGGATGAGCGAGGAAGAGTTTGGGAACCGATTTGAAATCGAGATCCGTGCGGCGATTCATCAGCAGGGACGCGAATGGCGCTCTCTGGCGGATACGGGAGCTTGCTCTCATACTCTACGTGCGCGTAGCCAGTTCTGGTCGCGGCTGCGTCGGAGTCAAGATTACTACATGGAGGGCATGCTGTTCTGGATCGAAGCGGACGCCATCATTCGAGAGAGGACTGTGGGTCAGAAATCACTCGACGATTTCTGCCAAGCCTTCTTTGCGTCTTCTGGCAATCCGCGGCGTCCCTTGGGTTTCACTCGATCCGATGTTGTCGAGTCACTTCAAAGCATCGTTCAGCATGACTGGGACGGCTTGATCGTTCGGCGGGTCGAAGCGCTCGTCGATCAGTTTGACCCGGCGGTGGTCGAGGCCGTCGGCTATGCCATTGAGTATACGGATGAAGAGCCAACCATTCCTGAAGACACCTTTCGGCGTATCAAAGGCGTAGACGCTCTGGATTCGATCGGTGTGGTCTTCGAAGACGATGGGACGATCAACGATGTGCTGTTAGATTCACCTGCGCATGCCGCAAATCTCGGCCCTGGGATGAAGGTGATGGGCGTGAATGGGAGCGCTTGGAGTGAGAACCGAATGCGTGATGCCATCTCGATGTCGACGGCCAAAGGGCAGCTGGAACTGCTGGTCGTGAATGGCGATTCGATAGAAACTCATCTGGTGCGCTATGATGGTGGGACGCGTTACATAACGCTCGTTGAAAAGAAAGGCTCGAAGAATTGGCTGAAGGAGATGGTGAAACCAAGACCGTAATTTGCATCTGGATACTGAAATGGACTCACCGACCCATAAAAAAGCCTGTGAGTCCGAGGGACCCACAGGCTTCAAATCAATTCGAAGGAACGATTTACTTGCCCTTCTTCGCTTTCTTGAGGGCCTTCTTGGCCATTTCGAGAGCTTCTTTGTCACCATAACGGCTGACTGAGAATTTCGCTGTACGGCGAGCGCCGCTAGCGTCATCCCAACCGGCTTGCCAGTACTGGTAGACTTTCTTTCCGTCTGGAGCTTTTGCGACGACGTGCGTGACGCCCGTGACACCGCTTTGCTTGATCTTGGTACGACGCTGAGCTATGGCTTCCTTCTTAGCCTTAGGAAGCTTCGCGACGACAGCGTCACGGTACTCCTTAGCCTTTGTCAGAGCCTTGGTCTTGCCACCAGAGGCTTTATCCGGAAAATACTTCTGATTGAGATTCCCTTTGTGGGTGATGCGGACGTAGAAGCCGTGATTCTTCTTTTCCGGTTGGTCGATTCTTGAGATGCCGTAATTGCCTTTCATTGGGTATGTTGGTTTTGTTCGTTTCTTGTGCCTCGAGATAGGTTTCGAGGTCTGGGAGGTAATAGTTAGTATGAACTTAGCTCTTGGCAAGAAGAAATGTATGAATGGCTAGAGGTTAGAAGGCCTTCCGCTGTCATTGGAGACTACGGAAACGGCTAGAACCCGCCTGGAATGGGGCTTGAGTGAGGGTGTGCCGCCTAGTTATGGGCCTTGGTGAGAGGGCGAAATTTCTCCATAAGGTCCTTCACAACACCATAAATTCGGTTATTTGGTGTTGGGATGACAGGGTGACCACCGGTCAATGAGCCGAATGATGGGATTACTAGCAGAAATGGCCGCAGATAAAAAGGTAGCAAATGGGGCCCGGGAGTGTTTTGCCAAGACCATTGGATGAAGGTGGCCTGCTATACTGCCGCGCGTTACTATTTGTGATTTGGGAAGAACTGGAAGTTGAGGCTCATCAAGCTGGTAAGTTCCGCTTTGAGAGGACCGGACAGATCATCAAGGCAGTTGTCGATTGCATCGAAGAATGCTTTGAAGTCGGCATAGTACCGATTGGTCAGGCACCGGCGTTTGGTCAGCTTCCACAACCGTTCGATCAAGTTTAGGTTGGGGCTGTAGGATGGCAGAAAGACGAGTTCCAGTCCCAATTC
>JBLHHN010000499.1:0-4131 GCA_047616785.1 Verrucomicrobiales bacterium | reverse complement strand
ACAGCGTCCAACAGCCGGTCCCGAAGAACTTCGGCGATGCCCCGGCCGGAAAAAGTAAGCCTCCGTCGCCAAGCGGGAACCTGATCTCGCCGCGCTCAAGTCCGACAGACTGCTAGGTAGGTAGCCCAGCGCCGAAGGTGCTACACAAGTCAGCCCAGGGCGATAGCCCAGGGTAGCAAATCCTCCCAATGACATAGCGCTGAAGGCGCGAGACAATCTATCAGGCAATGATCTTCTCAAGGACTCTGCCCGCAACATCCGTGAGTCGGAAACGGCGACCGCTGTGGAGGTAAGTCAGTTTCTTGTGATCGATGCCTAGCTGATGCATGATCGTCGCATGAATGTCATGGATGTCCACGACATCGACTGCCGCTCGAAGTCCCACATCATCCGTTTCACCATAGGAAACGCCCCCCTTGATGCCGCCGCCAGCCATCCAGTAGACTCCGGCGTGAGGGTTATGATCGCGTCCCGTGGGTTTGCCGTTGGAAAGTTGGGATACTGGCAGACGTCCAAATTCGCCGCCCCAAATGACGAGCGTTTCTTCAAGCAAGCCGCGTTGCTCAAGATCTGCTAACAATCCGGCGATTGGTTGATCCGTCTCACCAGCGAACTGCGAGTGGTTCTTCTTGATATCGCCGTGGCCATCCCAACTGCGAGCGTTCTCCATGCCGCCAGAGTAGATCTGCACGAATCGGACGCCGCGTTCGATCATGCGGCGTGCCATGAGACACTGTCGGGCGACGTGGGTGCAGCGATTGTTGTCGAGTCCGTAGAGGCTGCGAATGTGCGCAGGTTCCTCTTCGATCTCGAAGCACTCGGGGGCTTCCTGCTGCATGCGATAGGCAAGTTCGAAGCTTCGGATACGAGCTTCGAGCTCAGGTTGATCGTGCGAATGAGCCGCTTGGTGGCGCGCGTTCATCTCTTGAATGAAACCTAACTGTGCTCGTTGTTGGGAGTCTGTGAGGGAACCGAGTCGACTGAGATTCGGGATCGGGTCGCCCTTCGATCGGAGCCAGGTACCCTGATAGGCGCCGGGCAGGAAACCATTGCTCCAGTTGGCGGCATGGCCCTTTGGTAGGCCGCGATCTAACGGATCGCTCATGACCACGAAGGCAGGGAGATTCTGATTCGTTGTGCCGAGTCCATAAGTGACCCAACTGCCGACACAGGGATGTCCCATTCGAGTGACGCCCGTGTTGGCCATGAACAACGCTGGGCTGTGATTGTTCGACTTGGTGTGGAATGATTTGATGAACGCCATCTTATCGACGTGCTTCGAGAGATGGGGAAAGAGTGAGGACGCCCACATGCCACTTTGCCCGTGTTGACCAAAGTCGAAGGGTGACTTCAGCAAAGGACCCACCGCGCCGTCAAAGAATCCGGTCGTCGGATCAAAGCCTTCCAGTTGCTTGCCATTGGCTTTGTCTAGCCCGGGCTTGTGGTCCCAGGTGTCAACGTGACTGGGGCCGCCATTGATGAAAAGCCAGATCACACGCTTGGCTCGGCCTTGCTGGAGTGGGGGCTGGCTTACCAGTGGATTGGCTTGGCTTTCGCTTAACAGCAGTGATTGCAATGCCAGAGCGCCCACGCCGCCTCCTGCCATTTGTAGCAGTTGCCTTCTCGAGTAGGCTTGATCAAATCGGCCACAGTGTTCTTTCGTCATCATAGGATTACTCAATGTAGATGAATTCGTTCATGCCCATCAGCGCCTGGCAGAAGTCTGCTAGAGCCAATGAGTGATTGCCATTTCGCCGGGTGGTTTGGTCGGCGATGAAGGCGGTGGCTTTCGAGTGTTCGTCAGGCTTTGGGCTTCGTGAGAAGGCTCGCCAATAAACGTCGGTCACCGGATTAGCGTTCAATGATCCGGCAAACGTTTCGGCAAGCTCACGGATCTCTGGGCTGTTGATAAAGACCAGCGCTTGAGTCGATGTGGTCGTGGTCGTCCGTTTGCCGAGACTGGTGAGACTATCTGGCCAATCGAAGACTTGCATCATCGGCACCAGTTGGCTTCGTTTCAGCTGGAAATAGATGCTTCGGCGCTTCATCGACTGATCGAGTGTGCCGGGCCCATACATGGTTGGATCGAGCGCTCCACTGACGGCCAAGGCGTTGTCACGGATGATTTCGGCGTCTAACCTTAGGGCAGGTCTATGCGCTTGATACGCACGACTGAGCACAATCAACTTGTGGATGTGCTTGAGCTTCCAGCCACTGTGGACAAGTTCGCCCGCTAGCCACTCCAATAGTTCCGGATGCTGCGGCTTCTCTCCCTGATAACCGAAGTCGTTTGGTGTGGCGACGATGCCTACACCGAAATGATGCTGCCAGAGCCGGTTGACGATGACTCGCGCTAACAAAGTGCCTGCGCCTTGCGCGGTGTCCGTAAGCCAGTGCGCGACCGCCGTGCGTCGCAAAGTGGTGTCCTTCTGCCAGTGCTTCATATCGACGCCTTCTGCGGTCAACACCTTCAGGAACCCCAATGTCGCCACGGCGTCCTTCTGATTCACGTCGCCTCGATTCAATTGATAGGATTCCTTGTAGAAGTCTGGAATCTTTCCGCTGGAGGTATTCAAACGCATGGGTTTGACGCCAGGCGCTTCACCGCAGAACATCACCTTGGTCTTCTTCCCCTGGCCCAACTTGGAAAGATCCATCTTGACCTCGGTTCGGACCGTGGCCGTGAACGCGTTCAAAAGGGCGTAGTAATCTCGGGTCGGGATAGGATCGTATTTGTGATCATGACAGCGAGCACAACCGATGGTGGTTGCCAGCATCGCGCTTCCCATGGTCGCGACCATGTCATCGAGCGCGTCATAGCGAACACGCTCGGCTTCACTGATTGTGATCTGGGTGGGAAAGACCCCGGCCCCAAGAAATCCCGTCGCCATCAACGCCAGTGGATCTTCAGGGGCCAGTTCGTCTCCGGCGATTTGCCAGCGGACAAATTGATCATAGGGCATGTCTGCGTTCAATGCGCGGATGACAAAGTCGCGATAATGATAGGCATGCGGTCGGTCGGTGTCGTGCTCGAACCCATGGCTTTCGGCGAACCGCGCCACATCCAGCCAATGGCGTGCCCAACGTTCGCCATGGTGTTCATTTCCTAACAAGGCATCGACAATTTTCTCGACAGCATGAGGACTTTCATCTGCGACGAAGGCTTGTACTTCGCTTGGCGAAGGTGGTAGGCCGATCAAGTCGAACCAGACCCGCCGTGCCAGCGTGGCGCGATCAATGATAGGTTTCTCGGCAGTAAGGAAGTGATCGATCGGATTGGCCAAACCATCGGGCACCGCAATTTTTGTCAGCGGACGATAAGCCCAGTAGTCACGATCCTCCGGTCGCACGTGCATGGGCTCCGAAGACTCGGAGGCACCTTCGATCAGTGGCTGGGCATAAGCCGCGCCAAGCTGAATCCATTCCTCGATCTGATCGATCGCCTCATCCGGAAGCCTCGGTTTCTTAGGAGGCATGTGAGGTTCTTCACGATGCGTCAGGTAGGCGATCAGCGGACTTTCCTTGGCCTTTTCTGGTATGATAGCCACGCCTTGATCACCACCTTTTAGGGCCGATTCTCGATTGGCTATGCTGAAAGCTGACTTCGTTTTCTCACCTCCATGACAGTCCAGACAATGCTCGCGCAGAAGAGGGGCGATCTTCTCTTTGAACAGCACCGCACTGGCTGCCATGCGAGACGCATGGTCCGGCGGAATCTCTTGAGAAACAGCGTGGTCATGACTCACGATGATGGCTGCCAGGATCGATGGCATGAGAAGGCGGGGATTCATCTGGGATAAGTTTACCGAATGGTGCGAGGAATGACGAGACGAAAGGAAGTTCTTGTATACGAAAGTCGCTAATTCGTAGGACAGTTATAGCATGCTTCACCGACTAACGGATTGGCTCTTGGTATTTCATCCAACGGTGTAGAAAACTTGGCTCTCCGTCAGATTGGCTGGATGAAATTCTAGCATAAGAGGTGACAAACCCGCCGTAATCGGCTTGAGATCAGGGTTGTGAAAGGGCGGATTCATAGTCCTAGCGCACAAATGAAGCAGGGTAGAGTAGACGAGGGGACACGCCCGAAGGCATGCCCGCCTCGCCCCTCATCGAACCGAGTATACAGAT
>JBLHHN010000498.1:0-4160 GCA_047616785.1 Verrucomicrobiales bacterium | reverse complement strand
CTGGCAGGTGATCGGTTTGGCAAACGTCGATGTTTTTGGAAATGTCAGCAAGTTGAGGCTCCATGGGAGACAGCAAAGCAGACACTAGCAAAAGTACAGTTTTAAAATCAATGAATTTATAACAAATTTACCGTTAGATAGTTACCAAAGTCGACTTATGACATTAACACCATGAGGAATGTGTGCTCAGTGAGAAGAAAGTTCTGAGTTTGAAAGATCGGACACAACTCATGGCTCTTCTCAAAGAGGTCATCCCGAAATTTCGAGACCTCTATCAGGACCAGAAGATTTCCGGAGTCGATGTCGAGTTCAAGGTTCTTGAAGTGCCCGTTTCAAAGGATGACAAGAAGGACGTTGTGATGCTGAAACAGATCCGTCCCCTAGCGAAGCGCGTCGTCACGAACTGACTTTTCCGGGGCTGGAAGAGACAAGCGTTACGTTTCTTTCATAGCATGGCTTGCAATCGCGCCCGGGAAGAGAGAGAAAAGTGGTCGAATCCAAATCACCGCCTCCTGACCCAGGCAAATCCCTAGTGCGACTCTGAGTGACCGAACGGGTTTCAAGGCTGCACTCAAACCTTATGCGCACTTTTAGTCTCTCCATCCTTCTCTCCATCCTTCTCTCATGCATGGCCACGCTTTCCAGCGTGCAAGCCGAGTTCTCTTTCAAAAAAGGAGATCATATCGCCATCGTCGGCAACGCCACCGCAGGCCGCCTGCAATATGACGGCTGGTTGGAATCCTTTCTCCAGAACAAGCTTCCCGAGCATGAGCTGACCATCCGCAATCTCGCGTTTCCCGGAGACACTGTGAGCAAGCGCCCGCGCAACAAGGGATTTACCTCGCCTGAAGAGTATCTCAAACACGTCGCCGCTGACGTCATCTTTGTCTTCTTCGGCTACAACGAATCGTTTCAAGGCGCAGAAGGCATCCCTTCCTATAAGAAGGACCTCAGTGAAATGATCGATCGCTACCGCGCGCTCAAGCCAAACGGAGAAAGCGAGCCGCGCTTCGTGCTCTTTTCCCCCATCGCCCACGAGAATCTGGACGATCCCGATTTTCCCGACGGCAGTGCCAACAACGCAAGGCTCGCTCTCTATGCCAAAGCGACAGAGGAAGTGGCCAAGGACAAATCTACCACTTACGTCAACATCTTCGAGTCCACTCAAGCGAGCTACGAAGCCAATGAAGCGCCATTGACGATCAATGGCATTCACCTGAATGAAATCGGCAATCGTTACTTGGCCGAATCCATCACTGCCAGTTTGTTAGGGAAACAAGCAGCCCAAGAAAGCCCAAGCGAGTCGTTACGCGAAGCGGTCAAGGACAAGGACTGGCATTGGTTCAACCGCTACCGCGCCACCGATGGCAATGATGTGTGGGGCGGACGGTCCACCCTCAAGTTCACCGATGATCAGACCAACCATGAGGTCCTCATTCATGAACTCGTCATGATCGATGTCATGACAGACAACCGAGATCGCAAGATCTGGGCGCACGCCAAGGGTGGTGATCTCAAAGTCGATGACAGCAACGTCCCGGCACCTGTGCCAGTGAAGAGCAATGTCGGAGGCGGCAGCCGCAGCTCCAGTGCTGAGAAGGAAGGCAACACGAGCTACCTCAGTGGCAAGGAAGGCATCGCGAAGATCAAAGTTTCCGATCCATTCGAGATCGGCCTCTTTGCGGATGAAACGATGTTTCCGGATCTCGCCAATCCTGTGCAAATGCAAGTCGATCCCAAAGGCCGACTCTGGGTCGCCGCTTGGCCGACTTATCCAAAGTGGGAGCCGCTCAAGAAGATGAATGACAAGCTCATCATCCTTCCCGATGAGAATCGCGACGGCGTAGCGGACAAAGCCATCACCTTCTGCGAAGTACACAATCCGTTAGGCTTCGAATTCTGGAATGGCGGGGTCATCGTTGCATCTCAGCCGAACTTGATCTTCTTCAAGGACACTGATGGTGATGACGTGGCCGACGTGCGTGAGGTCATCCTCCAAGGCATCGGCTCTGCCGACACCCACCATGCCGCTAACAATCTCATCTACGGCCCTGACGGTGGTATCTACTGGCAGAGTGGCATCTTTCTCCACAACAACATCGAGCATCCGTGGGGCCCTTCACTGAGCACTGGCTCTTCGGCCATGTATCGCTTCGACCCACGCCGCTACACCGTCGCCTTTCACGCTGGGAATAGCCCGAACCCACACGGGATCAGCTTCGATCGCTGGGGCTATCATTACGCCAACGACGGCACCGGCGGCCGAGCTTTCCAAGTGCGTCCCGAAGGCACCGGCTTCAAGATGCATGAACTCTTGAAGAAAGAAGTTCGCCCCGTGGCTGCTGATGAAGTCATCTCAAGCGCAAATTTCCCGGACGACATGCAGGGTGATTTCCTCATCTGCAACACCATCGGCTACCTTGGCCTCAAGCAGTACTCTCTTGAGCGCAATCCTGAGAATGGTCACGTCTGGGGCAAACCCAAGGCGGACATCGTTGTCAGCTCCGATAAGAATTTCCGTCCGACAGATGCCGTCTTCGGTTCCGATGGTTCCCTGCTCATCGCTGACTGGCACAATGTAATCATCGGCCACATGCAACACAATGTGCGTGACCCCAATCGCGATCACAAGCATGGCCGGATCTACCGCGTCACAGCAAAAGGTCGTCCCTTGCAGGAGAATGTCGAGATTGCCGGTCAACCCATTGCCAAGCTCCTCAAAGTCTTAGAGCACCCCATCGACGGCGTGCGTCAGCGCGCTCGAGTCGAGCTCAGCGGTCGCGACTCCAAAGAAGTCATCGCTGCTGTGAGCGAATGGATCAAGGCATTCGATCCCAAGAAGAAAGAGGACGCTCATCACCTGCTCGAAGCTCTCTGGCTTCACCAGCAGCATAACATACGCAACGTCAATCTTCTGACCGCATTGCTAGGCTCACCAGAGCCCCATGCCCGCATCGCCGCCACGACCGTTCAGCATCACTGGTACAGCGCGGATCCCGCTCAAGGGAGCGCGGCAGTGCCAGAAGAAGAAGTCGTGGTCACGAAGAAGCCTGGCATTACCTCAGAGACCGCAGACCTCGTCGAAGTTCGCATCGGCACGTTGGTCGAGAAGCTTCAGTTCGACCTTCAAGAGTTCACGATCAAGGCGGGCAAGAAGGTGAAACTGACTTTCGCCAATTCCGATTACATGCCGCACAATCTCGTCATTGTGCAGCCTGGAGCGGCTGACGAAGTCGGCAACTCTGCCGTGATCTTAGGCGCCGAAGGTTTTGAGAAACAGTGGGTCCCAGATAGCGACAAGATCCTCGCCTCGACCAAACTCCTCGACAATCGTGGCGAGCAAGTGCTGGAGTTCACCGCACCTTCATCACCTGGTGACTATCAATATGTCTGCACTTTCCCGGGCCATCATCTCCTCATGCGCGGCGTCATGAAAGTGGAATAGCCTAGCACTTCCTCGGCGATTAGGATCTTGACAGAGGCGACCTCAGATGAGGCGTTCTCTCGATTCGGACCGATTTCTCAAGGCAGCGGTCCATCACCGCCTCCTTGCTATTGCCCTCCTTTTATCGGGGACTGCTGGTGCAGAGATCACGTTTACGGGACCGTTATGAGACTTACTACTCTATGCCAAAGTGAATCATGGCCAAGATGTGGCCATAGATCCGCTCTATATCTCTGAGGACAAAGTGATTGAGCGAAAGGAGTTCGTTCAAGACAAGGGCGAAGACTTCCTAGCCTTTCTCACAGAGTCCGCAGAGACCTGCGATCTCACACTAGAAAAAATAGGGACGACCCACCTGATCACCGGAAACGCTTCTGAATCTGACGAAGCCATCTTTGCCCTTTTCGCACAACGCAAGTATCGCGATGTGGTCAAGGCGGACATTACCCCGCTAAATTGGGCACTTCCGACTGACTGGAGTCTTTAAAATAAGCGTTTAATACTATCTATCACAATTAGAATTATTTCATTATATAGCCATGCATTTGAAATATTTACTCTTGCAGATCAGCTCAAGAGCGAGATCTTTTGGCCATGCAAACCCGTAACGGCAATCTTCACTTAGAGATTCAGACTTCGAGGAAGAACCCCGTCGGCATTCTCCGCACCTCCTTTCGCGACAAGTCCACTGGCAAGATCTCACACTCTCAGCATG
>JBLHHN010000497.1:0-4172 GCA_047616785.1 Verrucomicrobiales bacterium | reverse complement strand
CACTTCTGATGCTCGACAAGGAGGGCAAGCCGAATCCGAAGTTCTTTGTCGAAGATGGGCTCCACATGACGGCTGTGGGGTATGAGGCCTGGAGCGGGCTTCTGAAGACGATGCTAGGATCGTGATTCGAAATTCTTGGTTCAGAAATTAGATTTTAGATTTCAACCTGAGGATCTTGCGTGTTAAGCTTAGGCCCGCAACCTGAATACCTTGAATGATGGATTCCAACCCCAACTCGGCTTCCCAACGGCAATCACGGGAGATCAAGTCTCTGATCAGCTTGGGCTACCGTTAACCGAGAAAGAGCGCGCGGACTCTTGGAATCAGCTCAGTAAGCTCCATCCAGGGAATCGCTTGCGGCTGATGTTTGGTCAGCCGCTTTTGCAGACCGAGCAAGAGCTTAGGAAGTCCCGATCGTAGACATTGAGAAACTTGGGCTTTCTCGCGACTCAGACGGATTCATCTCGTCGGAAGTACATGTTCCATTAACCTCGGGAGCCGAGGCGCAACCTGACCTGACCTAGACCGTTCAGAAAAGGTTGTCTACAAACTGTTCGATCTGCTTGCCAATGGGGCTCTGGCTAGGGAAGAAACTCGCCTTCAACTTTGGCAGTGATGGATTCGAGGTCGATGTTGCTGATGCGACTTGGATTGATACCATGGACAAGATCTCGGTGCTCGGTGCGGGCGGTGGTCTGCCTACGGAACTTATTGGCCTAGCTTCAAGTGGCGACTACTTGCTTGCCAAGCAACCGCTTGCTTACCCAATGAATGATTTTCAGTCTGACAGCGAGGAAGCCGAATACCGTATGCGTGGGATCGTTCCGATCGGAGGAGGTCTGCGGCAGCGGGTGATCGTGTCGCAGGTCGACGATCGCCCATGGGTGATTGGCGATCTGCATGAACGTAATATTATGATAGATAGCAATGGTAAGCCGACTATGCATTGATGCATTGCTTGGGAAAATAACACCGCTCTCGCTGAAGAAACTTCCATGGCTAAGTGATGCCTGTGAAAGAGCAATGATCTTTCGTGAAACCAACCGTTGCCCAGCAGACCGGTTTGGCGAGATTGATGATTCAGAATTGTAGTTTTTACCCATTTCGCAGGAATGGCAGGATCGTGATTCGAGAGAAAGACGCAAGAGATTGGAGTCCGGGTTTCAACTGACTCCACTTCAGATTCGCCTATCCATGTTAGGATGAGGGCAATGAAAGTGTTTCCGTTGGGTTTGATGTTAACCATCAGTTTGGGGGTTGGCCTTCAGGCGGAGACGGTCGATCCTGGAGTGATTCAGAAGTCCGTTCTCATTGTGGAGGGAGATTCTGGCAGTGGCTCCGCCTTTGTTGCGTTGGCTGAAGGGAAGCCATACATTTACACCAATGCGCATGTGTTGAAAGGTCAGAAGAAGCTGACTTTTAAGGATTCAAATGGGAAAATCGTCGGTCACCTGGGGCGCGTCGAAGTGTCTGAAGAGTATGATCTCGCTCGCCTACCGCTTGGGGGCAAGCCGTTCAAGGATCTGCTCGTGCTTGTGGCGTATAAGGATGAGGTCATCATTGGAGAGGAAGTCACGGCTTACGGGAACAGTGGGGGTGAAAGTGTGATCATCCAGCTGATTGGGGCGATTCTTGGTGTGGGTCCATCGGAGTTGGAGATCGATGCCGGGATCATTCCTGGCAACAGTGGGGGGCCGATTTTGAAGAAAGGCACGAATGTGGTCCTAGCCATCGCCACGCGTGGGCAAGCGGAGAGCGGCCCTTGGGCAGATGACACACGCTTTGAAGAGATCCGCCGATTTGGTTTGCGTCCGCCGGAAAAGACAACTTGGAAGAAGACCACCCTCGTGGGATTGAAAATGGAGTGGGAGAAGATTGAGAAGATCCACATCGATACGGTCTCGATCGTGGCACTATCGATCCTCACGACGACGCAACGTGGGCTCTACATTCCTGATGATCTGGTGGTGGGGCCGACGGGAAGGGTTTCGGCAAAGCGTCAGTCGACAGGCACAAGACCTGATCGGAGGAATGGCCAGACCAGTGAGCAGAATGCGTCAACGGAGAACACTGGGAAAACCTATGTGGTGAAAGCGTGGTTGAGTCGCCATCGCAAACATGGTCTCACGAGTATCATCTGGGGTGGCTTGAGCAAAGTGAACCGTGCATTAGGGGATGGCACGAACAAGCCTCATCGAGCGATGGTCGAAGTGAAGCGGCAGTACGCCCGCTTCTTCTCGCCGCTCTTTCAAGCTTACAAGAGGAACGTGGCAGACAGCCTGAAGTCGTTTAGCACGGTGCACCGTCAGGACTATGAGGCTGCTGTGAGCGCGAGGGAAGGCGCTTGCAAGTTGCTCCAGGCGTATGCTGGGTCGATCAAACATGGCATCTTTGCCACGGGGTTGTCAGGCCAGTGATGTTTGCCGGTCTCTAACAGGCATACCAATTTCAAGGGCTATTTACTCACACAATCCCGTTTTCGCGGAAGCTAAAATAGCCGGTGCCTTCGGCGTGGCCTGAGGGATGGCCGATGATGACGTGATCGAGCATCTCCAAGCGCATGAGATCGGCGGCTTCTTTCACTCGGCGTGTGAAACGTCGATCGGCTGCGCTGGGTGTGGGATCACCTGATGGGTGATTATGTAAGAGCACGAAGCCATGGCATTGGTGAATCAGCACGGGGTGTAGGATGTCTCGCGGGTGGGCCACGGTTTCATTGAGGGTTCCGGTGGAAATGATCTCCATCTTGACCAAGCGCAGGCGCGTGTTGAGCAAGAGCACGCGCAGGGATTCTTTGGATAGCTGCTGCATCTCGGCGCTGACCAGTTCATAGATGAGGTCTGGCTCATTGAGTGGAATGTCAGCCAAGCGTTCGTGGGCGAGGCGGCGTCCCATCTCGAAGACGGCGACGAGTTCGGCGGCTTTGGCAGGGCCGATGCCGCGATTGGAGCCGGACAATTCCTCCACGCTCAATCGTGACAAGGCTTGGAGACTACCATATTTCTCAATCAGATTTCGACTCATGTCGATCGCGTTCAACCCTTGCAAACCGGTGCGAAAGAAGATGGCGAGCAACTCGGCCTCGGTGAGGGCGCCTGCTCCGTGGGTGGTCAGCTTCTCGCGAGGGCGTTCCGTCTTGGGAATGTCATGGATCTTTCCCTGAAGGATGGGTGCCTCCCGGCGCTCGCGCACCCGATCTCGATCTTGATCCTCCGGCATAAGAAGAATATCTGTCGAGAAATTGGGGTGCGAAGCAAGTGAGGAATTCCTGGCCATCTCGGAAACTCTAGCTATGATACGAGTTGGTCATGACCCGCCGCGCCTTCTATGCCTGCCTCCTAGCCTTCCTGGCGTTGTGGGTGGGATGGCAGCAGGACTCAGGGCGATCTGGGGCCAGTTCGGCTGATCCGCTGGTTCGGAAGGGCGAGATGGGTTTGCTAGGTGATCGATCGGCTGGTGCTCGAGATTCGACGAAGGGAAATGAAGATCTCGGTGGTATCCGGGCCGCATTGATGACGGGGGAACCCATGGGGATCTCGCTTGGAGATTCCGTCCCACGGACTTTTCTCTTTCGACCGCGCCGAGCGCTCTCAGAGGACTTTCAGGTGACGCTTGGAAGGGACCAGCGTGATCGGGTTTCAGAGAAGCCGTCTGTTTACGAAGGCATCTCGACGGATTTCTCGGCTAATGAAGAACCTGCGCGGGCGTCTCTCGTCGTGATGGGGAATGCGCTGGGGGCGGTGATCCGAGATTCTGGCGGCAATATCACTTACATTCGCACCCAGCCATTGACGGGCATGCTAGAAGCACGCGTTGAGAAGCCGGAAGATTTGCAAACGCGTTGCCAAGTGGGTCCCGATGGGATGTTTGATATGGTATCGACGGGAGTGGCTGACGCAGACACGGATCTGTGGGCTTATACGATCACGGCTCAGGTGGCGCCTGTCGTGGGCAAGGTGACGGGTAGCGATCCGGAGACGGGCCGGTTTGACAAAGTGATCAACCCCATTCCCCGCGCTCAGAAGTATGAAGCCTCCCTGAAGGATGCGATGCTTGTCCTCGTGTTAGACAAGGCGGCGACCGGAGATGACTCTCAAGAGAATCTGACTTCGAAGGCTTCGCTCTATCTGGCGACGGCGTCCAATGTGGCTGCTGTCTATGAGCATCAGTTA
>JBLHHN010000496.1:0-4177 GCA_047616785.1 Verrucomicrobiales bacterium | reverse complement strand
CCCACTCTCTGCCGAAAAGCGAAGTCGTTGGCAGCGGCTTGAGTTCATTCTTCTCACCGACAGAAATATTCTTTTCCTTATCCGAATTGCCCTCTTTTGTATCCATAAAACACTGTAAACCAACAAGCTACAATGTACAACACTTATCTTACGTGAATAATTCAGGCTAGATGGCGCCATCGTGAATTATTCGAAGCTCACAATGTGACGGCGGAATTTAGTGCCGCCATCTGTGTGGATTGCAGGCTCTTAGATCAACTTCCGGGCAAGGGCATTTCATGCGTGTCGTCGGGCAACGCCTGCGTAGCGCTTTGGGTTCGATCGAATAGCTTTCTCTCAACACGCCCTTACTAGGCGGCTCCATGCCGCTTGGCAATCCGTTCTGCCTCGAGTGGTGAATCATCCGAGTGTTCGTATTGAGCCCAATCTATCTACAAGCCACGATTCGTCCTATGCACACAGCCCCAGCGAACCCAAATGCACTCCCAGACGAGAAGCCGCGCCGCTCGGTGAGGCGGTACATCCTCACCGGTTTGGTTTCAATCATCCCCTTATGGATCACTTGGCTGATCCTATCATTCCTCTTTCGGACGCTCTCGGGCCTGGGATCTCCGCTCGTTAGGTGGCTCGCCAAGATCGTAGGGCCACAGTTTCCCGAGGCTGCCATATCACTACAGTCCGACACAGCGCAATCGATCATGGCGGTGATCCTGGTGCTAGTATCACTCTTTCTCCTGGGGTGGTTCACCACCAATGTGGTTGGGCGGCGCCTATTCTCCGTGTTCGAAAGGGTGTTAGATCGCATCCCGTTTGTGAAATCTGTCTATGGTTCCGTTAAGAAACTAGTGACCGTTCTCCAAGACAGTCCATCAGGTGACGTGCAGCGAGTTGTACTAATCGACTTTCTATCACCAGAGATGAAGACGGTGGGACTGGTCACGCGCATGCTCACAGATTCTGATACTGGTAGAGAACTTGCTGCCGTCTACGTTCCAACGACACCTAACCCAACATCCGGATATCTTGAGATCGTCCCGGCAGACCGAATCGTATCCACGGATTGGTTTATCGACGAAGCCGAGAATCGATACCCTGCCTCTTGATATGGGAGTGTTAAAGAAATGGTCACTCCTGCATACCCATCACGATACTGGAAACACCAATCGCCGTCCTCACCCTCCCAGAGTTCCCCGGCGAGTTCGTCATGTTGATAGACCGACGCTCTTCTAACCATTCGTTTATTCTTCATCCCGCTCTAGTTCAACGCATGCCATTGGATTACTGAAATTCATGCAGATGCCTGATAGTTCACGCACCCTTCTTTCATCATTTCCTGTGTCATCAAGCACCTGAAAGCCATCTTCGAAGAAGGCGAACTCAGCCGAGAGTCAGTTGTTGCAAATCATGCAACAACTGCCGCCGATGGCAAAAGCTAACGGGTTGACTACTACAATCTCGAAGCCATCTTCGCCGTCGGCTACCGGGTGCGTTTGCCGCGAGGCATTCAGTTTAAATTTAAATAGCGATACGGTGAGGCTTCCCAGAGATGAAAGCGTCTTGCATCCTGACTCGATGATACCAGGCCGAGTTCGATTCCTGGCATGAAGCCGAAGACATCATTGCGAGTGGCTTTGATGTAGCGGTCGCCTTCAATGAAGACGTCATGTTCCTGACCGCCGCGTTGCAAGCGGGAAGCGTATTCGTTGGCGTCTAGCAGCAGACCCAGACGACTTGCCCATTCAAGGAGGATCACTTTCTGCCGGGGCGACGAGTCTTGCCAGTATGCGCCTCCATCTCTTTCCAGGCTTCCTCTGAGGTGATCGAGCGCCGCGACGATAAGATCTTCTACATCTCCTGAGGGGAGATGAGTGGGATCACCTTGTTGGGCTTGCGGCTTTGCTGGTTCATGGTCAGACATCGTCACTGTAAGGGGAAAGAGCATCGCTGGCAAGTGGCTCTATACTGGTAATAGGATACCTAGTTCCGCGAGGCAGCCAAGCGGTAACTAACTCTTTGCCACAGGAACGACCTGGGCAATCTCTGTGAACCCGAGCCAACAGCCAATCTTCTCAGGATTCATATCATCTAGCAATGCAGTTAAGGCCATGCGGTGGTCATTCATTTGCCTCTCATACTTTCTCGCCACGGCGGTAACGATAGCCGGTTCAGCCCTGGCAAAGCGGTTCGATTTGAAATCAAGCAGCCTCACTTCACCAGCCGCTGAAAAGACGACCCGATCAAAGACACCCGAGACCCATTCTCCATCGAGAATCACATCGAATGCTTTCTCGCGCCACACGCGGGCTTCTTCACCACCCTGAGCTTGTCGCGAGAACCATCGGTGCATGTCAGGCTACTTCAAGCAGGCTAGCACTTCGGCATGCGCTTTCGTGCGTAGGTCGACCTCAGCTAGAGGAACCTTCGAACCCCAATAGCCGGGCAAGGCGAGTACCCAATCATCGCCGAGATCTTCCAGCCATTCGATGGCTTCAAACAAGGCATGAATGAGCGTGCCATAGTCAGTCGCGTTGCCTGCGCGTTCGGTGATGAGTTCCCAGCCGGTGGCCATGATCAGTTCCTTATCACCTAAGGAACTTTGTGAGGGAAGCCGCTTGGAGAACTCGGAGCGTTCCACTGGCCGCAATGGGATAGGCTCTTGAGGAACGATCGAACGCGGTCTAACGGTTTCCTTCTCACTTGGTGGCACATCTTTGAACCAATCACGTGGTCCATGGCTGTAGATGCGGTGCCCAAGTAACTTCTCACCTGTCTCCGTCTTCTTACCGATCGGCACTGGTGCCTCCACGGGCCGAACTCCGTCTTTCTGAGCCACAACGGCCCGTCCATCTAACACACCCCGCCGAAAGGCAATGAAGACCGACCGGCTATTGACTGCTATTTATTTAGCACCCTCCAGCCCACCTAACACACCCCAACGAAAGGCAATGAAGACCTACCCTTTTCAATCAATTCGCTAGGCTTCAAGGTGTTTGTCCACCTAACACACCCCGACGAAAGGCAATGAAGACAGCCTTGTTTAGCTCGATGGCTTCGTTTGTGATCAATTTTTTTTTGTCCACCTAACACACCCCGACGAAAGGCAATGAAGACGTCCCATTCAAGGTCCCACTTTTGATCATCATGCCAGGTGCGTCCACCTAACACACCCCGACGAAAGGAAATGAAGACGGTTCCGTCGGCATATTTTTTAATAATATTCATTATCTTGTCCACCTGACGATGCGGATATGCCGCGTCGAGCAAGACTGGATCGAACTTAACAACTGAGAATGCCACACAGCTCACGCTTCACGCCCCAAGATCAATCCTGGGCTGGAGCGGGCGGAAGTGAGCGATTTTCACGAAATGGGGTTCGGTCTGCGGTGCGCCTCACATGCGCTAACGCTATCATTCATAAGACAGCTGAGGGGCCGTATCGGCGGCTACATGCTATAAAGAAGCTGTGTCTTGCAACGCCCAGTCCCCGTCTTGGCCAACCGATCCTGGCATTTTCACAGTAGACTCGACCGCTGGCGGTGAAGGGAGCATAGCGACGTTAACGTTGTCGATCGTCATTGAAGGCATCGACGCGGAGCCCCGGTGTTTCACCTGCGACCATACCAAGGCCAAGTAGTCGCCCGGCTTGCCGATGTTCGTGAGCCCAAAGCTGAGGCTGAATCTGCCGTTCCCGGTGATCGGGTTGTCCATCAACACCTGCCAGTTCTGGCCGCCCAACGCCGTGGTGATTGGTGGGTGTGTGGGGACGAGTGTGGGCAGCTCCGTTTGCTGGGTGAGTTGGAATTTGACGTGGCCCTTGGTCGTTGCGCCGCCCTCGTAGAGGTGGAGATACAAAGCAGTGTTAGGATCGTCGTCGGAGCGGAAGTCGCTGACATCGAAGCTTACCCGATACTGGCCAACCTCCGCCTCAGAGGTGTCAATGAAGGTGACGTAACTGCGGTTGCGCGACTTGCGGCGGACCTGATCGCCCGAGCTGATGGCGAAGGCACCTTTGTCAGTCGAGCAAAGAACGGTGGTGCCGACCAGGTATTGCGATAGGGGTAGGGACGACGCATTGGTTTGCGCCGCCCCTCCCTCCGAACCGGGCATGCGGCTCTCCCGCACACGGCTCTCCAGTCAGCAAGTTGCTCCTCGTTGGAGACTCATCTGTTCCTCTCGG
>JBLHHN010000495.1:0-4184 GCA_047616785.1 Verrucomicrobiales bacterium | reverse complement strand
CTCTGAATACAACACCACCAACCGGCCCTCGCTTTTCATTCCGGAAGCAGGTGCCTTGGACTTGGGCAACGGTTTCGCTCAATTGCATCCGTCCATGGCTCCCATGATGTCGCTCTACAATTCTAGCAAACTCACAGGCGTCGAGGGCCCTGGCAATCTAGCCGTCATTCATCGTGTCGGTTATGCAAATCAATCTCGCTCACATTTTAACAGTCAAGAATACTGGGAAAAAGGGGCGCCTAGGGATAGTACGGTCAAGGATGGTCTTTTCTATCGTCAAATCGCGAATACCAGAAATCTGAGTGAGGTGGAGAACTCTTTCGTTGCCGCTTCTATCTCCGGTTCACAACTTGAAGGGCTTCAAGGTGAACACCCGTTTCCTAACTTCAGGGAAGCAGGCGATTTCGCCTTCCTTGGAGATGATGAAGACAGTGCGAGGTTTCTTGGAAAGTTACCAACTGCAGACCAGCCTCGAGGCAAAGGCATCCGTGGGCTCTACTCCTCTCCCAGCAGTCTTCCTAGATCACGCTATGCCGATTTGGTGAGGCAGACGGGTCAAGCTGTGACCAGTACCCTTGGGACTCTGAAAGATGCCGTTGATTTGGGTCCCTATGTTCCTGCCAATGGGGCCGTTTATCCTGACGGAAGCCTTGGAGAGAAGCTGACCGAAGCGGCCATGCTCATGAAACGTACCCCGGTGCGCGTCGTGGGGGTGAATGTTGGAAGCTTTGACACGCACAGCAATCAAGGCGCTGTGGATGGGAAGCAGGCCAACCTTCTCGAAGACATCGCGGCTGGCTTTCAAGCGCTCTCCCTGGACCTTCAAGAACAATGGGAGGATGTGATTGTCGTGACCATGACAGAGTTTGGCCGCACCTCGAAAGAGAATGGCGGCCGCGGCACCGATCACGCCGAAGCCAGCACCATGTTCGTTGGTGGTGGTGGCGTGAATGGCGGCGTCTACAACTGTGACAGCACCACGTGGAATGACGGTGACATGTTCAGCAAGCGCGGCCGATACCTCGAGCGTCGTACGGATTTCCGTTCTGTATTCGGCGAGATCTTCACCAAGCACTTCGGCAACGATCCTGCTTTGCTTGATACCATCATGCCAGGCTATTCCCTCGCTGCAGACGACATTCCGGGAGACTTCTCGCCGCTGGGGATCTTGTAGAGACCAGCGTTGCAAGGCCATCGGATTGCTCCATGGTGGGCGGCATGATTGAGAAGGTCTTATTTGATCTCGGGAATGTCCTCTTGCGCTTTGATTTCGATCGAGCGCATCAGGGCATGGCGAAATATGGCGCGCGTATTGAGGATTTGGAGAGTGAGGCCATGACTGCCCTTAAAATCGATTACGAAACGGGCCGTATTACTAAGGACGAGATGTTTCAGAGGACTGTGGAAATGGTTGGTTACGATGGGCCCAGAGATCATTTCGAGCGTAGCTGGCAGGACATCTTTGAGGAGAACACGCCGATGACTGATTTCCTCAAGAGTCTGCGCGCGCGTGGGATCGGGTGTTATCTTCTTTCGAATTCCAATGACATGCATGTGCGGTTTGTTCGCGAGACCTATGACGTCTTGGAGCATTTCAATGACATCATTTTCTCACACGAAGCCAAGGCCATGAAGCCAGGCGAGGCGATCTTTGAGATGGCCATCGAACAGTTTGGCCTTATTCCCGAAAAGACGGCCTACATCGATGATTTGGCGGATAACATCGCCACCGGGCGACGCCTCGGGTTTCAAAGCGTGCATTACAATCCATACGCACACGAAGAATCCGAGACGGAACTGATCGCGTTGGGGTTGATCCCTTCCTAACCGAAGATGATCATCCGCCGAGACATTTCCCTGACATACTGTCATCAAGTTCTCTTCACGCAGGGTGTGTTTGACCCTGTTAATGACACACTTGCTGGAGTTCTCGAAGGATCTGGGACGGAGAACGTGAAAGTGTTGGTGTTTGTCGATGATCAGTTGGATCTCGGCGATTCGGTTGAAACGTATTTTCAGGAACGTTCAGGCCTGACACTTGTCGCGTCGCCGATTTCACTTCCCGGTGGAGAAGCCGCTAAGAATGACTGGTCACTGGTGGAGTTTGTTTGGCAGGCAGTGCACGATCATCAACTTTGTCGGCACTCTTACATCATCGCTATCGGTGGTGGGGCCATTCAAGACTTGGTCGGATTTGCCGCTTCGACCGCGCATCGCGGCATCCGTCATGTGCGCATGCCTACGACCACGTTGAGTCAGGGCGATGGCGGCGTGGGTGTGAAGAATGGCGTGAATTTCTTTCGAAAAAAGAATTGGGTTGGTAGCTTTGCCATTCCTCATGCGGTGGTGAATGATCTCGATTTCCTCGAGACGCTGCCTGAACGGGAGAAACGCGCGGGACTTATCGAGGCGGTCAAGGTTGCGCTCATTCGAGATCGAGCTTTCTACGAACGCATCGAAGAATTGGCACCTGCGTTAGGTCGACTGGAAGAAGTTGCCATTCAGGAGGTCATCGAACAAAGTGCGTTTCATCATGTCGATCACATTGCCGGTGGTGGCGATCCTTTTGAACACGGTTCGGCGCGTCCCTTGGATTTCGGTCATTGGGCGGCGCATAAGTTAGAGCAACTTTCCAACTTTGGCATCACTCATGGCGAAGCGGTGGGCATTGGGATGGCGATTGATCTTCTTTACTCGGTTCGCGTCGGTTTGTTAGAGTCTGAGGTTGCGGACCGCGTCCTGAATTTGATCTCGAGCCTTGGCTTTCAACTCTACGTGCCTGAGTTGGAGAAGAAAGATGCGCTCGGGCGATTGGAAGTTCTGCAAGGGTTGGAAGAGTTTCGTGAGCATCTTGGCGGTGAACTCACCATCACCCTGCTGCGGTCGCTCGGAGAGAAGCTGGAAGTGCACGACATGGATGAAGCTGCCGTGCTGAGTGCTCTCGGAACCTTGCGCGAACGCTATCATGGCTAACAACGCGGCCGTTTTAGCGATCTTCGCGCATCCGGACGACATTGAATTTCGTGCTGCTGGGACTTTGCTTAGGCTCCGTGAAGTTGGTTACGACTTGTACTGTCTCAATGTTTCGTCGGGTAACTGCGGCAGCATGACCATGGGAGCAGAAGAAACGGCTGTCGCTCGAGCCAAGGAAGCGCAAGACGCGGCAGAGATCCTCGGAGCGCACCTCTTCCCTAGCCTGGCCCACGACCTTGAGATCACTTACCACGTGCCTCTCTTGAGAAAGATCGCTGCTTGTGTGCGCGAAGCCAATCCATCGATTGTCCTCACGCATTCGCCTGAGGATTACATGGAAGATCATATGATCACCGCGCGCCTCGCGGTGACGGCGACCTTCGCCAAGGGTATCCCTAACTTTGTTACTGATCCCGAATCAGAGGCGGTAAGTGGAGATGTCGTCGTCTATCATGCCATGCCGCACGGCCTTCATGATCCTCTTCGGAAACCGATTGCGCCTGACTTGGTCGTCGATACGACGTCTGTGCACGCAACGAAACGTACCGCCTTGGCCGCGCATCGTTCACAGAAAGATTGGTTAGACCAGAGCCAAGGGATGGACTCGTATCTGACGGCCATGGATGAAGAATCCCAAGCCATTGCACGAAGTGCTGCTGGTAATTTTGAGCATGGTGAGGGCTGGCGAAGGCATCTTCATTTGGGATTCAGCAAGAGTGATTCGGATCCGTTGGCCGAAGCCCTCGGCGTGTAATCGTCTTGAGGATTTGTAATGGTCCCCGGCAGGCATTCGAGTAGTTTCTCAATATGTTTTGGGAACTTTATCAACAATCGAAGACCGCTGATGCCAAGGATTCTGCCGAGAAGGCTCACCTTAAAGTCGAAGGTTACGAGACTGAGATCGAGAAAGTTCGTGACCAGATGAATCGTCTAGCGTTTGCCTGCCAGAGTCTCTGGGAATTGGTTCGAGAGAAGACCGACCTTACCGAAAAGGACCTCCAGAAGAAGATCTTGGAAGTCGATCTGCGCGATGGGAGAATAAATTGCAAGATGGGCGCTAAAAATTTTTCATGCCCGGCTTGCAGCCGAAACACCAACTCAAAGCAGGTGCCACCTGCATCTTCTGCGGTGAACCTATTGAACGTGCCCATCAGTTTGATCCATAAGGAGACACGCTTCCGTCACGGCGCCAAGAGTGCGTGGAGTTCATT
>JBLHHN010000494.1:0-4202 GCA_047616785.1 Verrucomicrobiales bacterium | reverse complement strand
CCATGGGGTGGCGCTTTTTTCGGGGAGCTTAATCACTCCACCGACAGCGGTGCCGCCGAGGCTCGTGAGTAGCTCCTTGGCACGGCGCGTTGCTTTGCCTCGCTTCGAAAGGAATTTGTGGACCTCCCGATAGACCGACATTGCGAAATCCATCGCCGAATGGTACTGCTCGAGATCTTGGGGGAAGGGACACCAGCCGTCTCGCGGCTCCGCGAGCATCTTCTTTGCGATTGTGGTCTTCCCGATCCGTCGTTCAGCAGTCTTGATAACAGTCTGCTGCTCAAGGGTATCCCAGAGGAGGTTGATAATTTCGTCCCTCTCGACCACCGCCTTCACGTCAATCTGTCCTCCTGGATTCGCCTTCGGGTGGAATATTATACGTCAAATATCACGTATGTGAATCTGAACGTATAAATTTCCTGCGCGAAGATACCCGCATTGTTCGAACGCTAACCAAGAAGCCTACCTTGCTTCCTCTCCTATACTTCTCGGCATCATGATTTTCCAGTTGATGCCCGCGAATAACGTAGCTCGCCATTCCAATGTCGAGAACACGCGCGGCAACTCGCCATTGGAATGGCAAGCTACGTGGCGCTCAACTTTTCTCCAACCGGAAAAAAGTGATGCCGAGAAGTATAATATGGACGCTGAACTACAGCTCGATGACGCGGCCTTCTTTGAAGGATTGATCGGCAGCGAGCACGATGCGGAGGCTATTCACGGCATCGGCCATGTGATCGCTGAGATCGAGGTCTTCTTGGATGGCCTGTAGGAAATAAGCCTGCTCACGTTCGCAGAGTTCGTCGTGATTGGGCTCATCTTGGAGATCGATGATCTCGTCGGGCTTGGAGAACTCTTGTTTGTCGTCGAGATCCGCGTAATGGACGCGGAGAGATTCGGTTTTGGAGTGTGAATCAATGTCAGAGGACTTGGATTCTCCAGCCGCGTTCTTGGCCACGATGGAACAGCTGCCTTTGGGGCCCACGACGTCTTTCACAAAGAAAGCGGTCTCACTCATCATCGGACCCCAGCCTGCTTCGTACCAACCTACGGAACCGTTCTCGAACGTGACTTGCAAGTGGCCGTAGTTGTACATGCCAGGCTTCAGCTCATCGGATAGGCGAGCGCCCATGCCGCTTACTCGGATCGGCTTCGATCGCGTCATCTGACACATGACATCCACGTAGTGGACGCCGCAATCAACGATGGGGGACATGGAATTCATCAAGTTGCGATGCACATCCCACATGTACCCGTGGCTCTGCTGATTGAGATTCATCCGCATGACGAGCGGGTGGCCTAACGTTTGTGCGATCTCGATGAATCTGATCCAGGAGGGGTGCACGCGGAGGATGTAGCCGACGACGAGTTTAAGGTTCTTCGCCTTGGCCGCGTCGATGACCTCTTGGGCTTTCTCGACGGTCTCAGCGACGGGTTTCTCAAGAAACACGTGCGCGCCAGCGTCGAAAGCTTTCAGCGCATACTCTGCGTGCGTCTCTGGATAAGTATTGATGGAGACACAATCTGGGTTGGCATCGGCGAGAGCCTCATCGTAGTTGCTGTAGCCTTTGATCCCACCGCCTAAAGCGTCGATCAGCTTATTCCGGCTGGCTTCGCCACGAGTGACGATGCCACAGATTTCAAAGCCTTTGAGTTTCTGATAGGCGCGGGCATGGGACGCGCCCATGTTGCCGGCTCCGACGACGAGTACTTTCAGTTTAGCCATTGAAGGAAAGGAATAGGTGGTGACTTAGGAATGGGGTTCTTCCGCTGAACGAGGTGGATCGCGGAAGAGTAGAAGAAAGATGATAAGAACGCCGCCCGCAAAGCCGGCAGGCTTCAGCCACAAAGGCTTCCATTCAACTGCACGCAGCTCTTGCAAACGCAGATCGGTTGCCTTCGCCGCGAGCGCTGTGGTATCAGCACCTTCTCCTGCAGCTTCAATCTGAGAGTTCACTTCGACAACCTGCGCTTTGAGATCGAGCGAGGCTTGCGGCGTGTGCCCTGTTTCGACAACGCCAGCGACCTTCGCCCCGATAAACATGCCAAGTCCAAGGGTAAAGAAGACGAGCATGCCCTGTGCCTGTCCACGAATAGCCTTGGGTGCAATCTGATCGGTGTAGATCTGGCCAGTGACGAAGAAGAAATCGTAGCAGATCCCGTGGAGGAGGATGCCAAAGATAATGATGGCTCCGACTTGATTCGGAGTGCCAACGGCAAAGAGGACATAACGAAGTACCCATGCGGCCATTCCAATGGCGAGCATCTTCTTCACACCGAGCCTGGCGAAGAACAGTGGCATCAGAAGCATGAAGAACACTTCGGACATTTGCCCTGTGGACATGGTGAGGCCGATAGGCAACGCCGCCGTTTCTACGACGCGACTGGCGATCTGATAGTAGAACGCTAGTGGAATGCAGATCAGCATCGAGGCCATCATGAAGACCAGATACGAACGGTTTTTCAAAAGCACAAAGGCATCCACACCGAGTATCTCTCGCATGGACACTTTGCCCTGGCCTCCCACAGGTGGTGTGTGCGGTAGAAAGAGGCTAAAGATGCCCAAGCCAACGGCTGCGAATCCAGAAACATAGAACATGTCAATGGACTTGTCCCAGGCCATGAACGTCAGAAAGATGCCCGCGAGAATCCATCCTAGGGTGCCAAAGACACGAATGAAAGGGAACTGCTTCTCTGGATTGGTCATGTGGCGCATCGCCAAGGTGTTCGTCAGGGCGAGGGTGGGGTAGAAGCAGAGCATGTGGCCGAAGAACATCCAGTTGATGGAGGCCGCTGATGGATCATCTCCTTTCATCACCGTGGTGGCGTAGAGCATGATTCCCCCTCCTATGAGATGGAGCACACTCAGGACTCGTTGAGCAGGAAAGAAGCGATCCGCGATCATGCCTACGAAGAATGGCGAGATCATGCCAGCGAAGGGGCCGACGGCGTAAGTCCAGCTGAAGTCATCGGCGGTGAAACCAATGGTCGACAAGTAGTTAGGCGCGGTGACATACCATGCGCCCCAGATAACAAATTGCAGGAACATCATCACCGCGAGTTTCGCGGACACAGCAAAGGAACGTTCTTCAGACATGAATTTTGACAGGGTTATTCAGGGTGACAGTCGGCGCGATGATACGGTTCCCACACAGGGAGTCAAAGACGAATGCCAGAAACCAGGGGCATCCTGAGCTTGGAACTTTGGGGGAGACCATGGTATGCAGGCATCCTCACGTGCCATGACTCTCATTTCCTTCCTTCTCTTCACGATTGCGGTTGCTGCCGCGACCTACTTTCTCACCCGTCATACTGATCAGTCAGGCAAAGACGGCTTCTTTCTCGCTGGACGCTCTTTGGGGCCCATCGTCATCGCAGGTTCCATCTTACTCACGAATCTTTCGACCGAACAAATCGTGGGACTCAATGGAGGGGCCTTCACCGACGGGGTGGTGGTCATCGCGTGGGAGACGCTCGCGGCTGTCTCCATGGCCGTGCTTGCCCTTGTCTTTCTGCCTCGGTATCTCAAAAGCGGCATCACCACGACGCCAGAGTATTTGGAGAAACGCTTCGACACCACGACTCGGCGCCTCACGGAGATTCTCTTTCTCACCGGCTACATTGTCATCCTGCTTCCCATGGTTCTGGCATCCGGAGCACTTTTCATGTCCACCGTCTTTGATGTTCCAGCCCTCTTCGGCGGTAGCAAGACCGCTGCTGTCTGGGCGACGGTGTGGGTCATTGGCTTGATCGGATCTGCCTATGCCATCATCGGAGGATTGAAAGGCGTGGTTGTGTCAGACACCATCAATGGTGTGGGTCTACTCATCGGCGGGCTCATGATCCCTTTCTTCGGCCTCATGGAAGTGGCCAAACAAGCCGGTGGGTCTGGCATTGCGCTTGGATGGAAAACACTCACAGAAACCAATCCGGAGAAGTTCGATGCTGTGGTCTTTGCCTCGGAGAACCCCGATGTCTCCGTGCCATTCACCGCGCTCTTCACCGGTGTCATCTTACTGCACCTCTTCTACTGGAATACGAATCAAGTCATCGTGCAGCGCACCCTGGCAGCCCGGTCTCTAGCCGATGGTCAGAAAGGTGTCCTCTTGGCGGCTTTCCTGAAATTGTTAGGGCCGCTCATCATTGTCATCCCCGGGATCATCGCTTTCCATCTCTACGCGGACCAGATCACGGTGCAAGAC
>JBLHHN010000493.1:0-4205 GCA_047616785.1 Verrucomicrobiales bacterium | reverse complement strand
CCGCTCAAGCTCGATGTGCCCAAGCGTGATGGGGAACTTGATGAAGTGGTCAGCCGCCTGAAAGAAGAGACGGAAATCGCCAAGCGTGTCCGCAGTCGAATGGTGGATGCGGACAGATTATCGTAACCGTTGCTATTCTGCACGGCATCAATTTTTTCCGGTTGGAGAAAATGTGAGTGCCACGTAGCTTGCCATTCCAATGGCGAGTTGCCGCGCGTGTTCTCGACATTGGAATGGCGAGCGACGTTATTCGCGGGCATCCACTGGAAAATCATGATGCCGAAGTATAGGGACCTTCCTATTGCCCAAGTTCCTTCAAGATGAACGCACGTCGCAGCTTCAAATGCTCGCCGAATACGTCCATGGTGTCTTGGAATCCACGAGCGGCCGTGTCTGAATCTTGATTGAAGGTCTCGGCGCGCAGTCGCACCTCAGGTTCGATCGACGTGCGAACGGCTTCAATCTTGGGGCTGAAGACGTCTTCATTAAACGTGGTTTCAGCGAGAATCTTTAGCCGGGCACAGAATCGCTCGTAGAACTGCGGGTTGGCTAACAATGGCTTGGAGACGTCACCGCCATCCCGCCACCAGCCTGGGCCGCCTCGACCACCGCCGAATCCACGAAAGCCCCCACGTCCACGATCACGGCCGCGATCGTCATTCTCAGTATCATTGAGAGGGGCCGCTCCGGCAGGACGAGCGCCTTCCGCTCCGAAGTTCAGAGGCATGGTGCTCAGCTCCCATGGGCCGCCCATGCGCTGGGACCAAGTGGAGTCTTGATCCCAAGGATAGAGGGTCCATTTCTTCGTGTCATTGGTGTCATGATAGAGGAAGTAATTGTTGAAGAAACCGTCCCAGTGAGAGAGCAGCGCATTGACAGCGAAGTAGTTGATCACTTGATCGACATCGAACTGCTCTTGAATGACTTGCCACATCTTAGCATCATCACCTCGTGCAGCTTCTAGGGTTTCGATGAGACTGACAATGTCCTCGTAGCCGTCGTGTGGATTGGTCTTCTTCTCGTGCTTGCCCACGATGTCCATGCGATCCGGGATCTTGTCTTTCGGCGTGTACTTGGTCGGGCGATGGGAGCCCATCCAGATGAGTTTGTAGAGGTTGCCTTTATCGTCGATGTTGTGGCGACGAAAGAAGGTGCCGTTTGGTTGTTCAAACCACAAGTGATAGCCAGCCACTTCTCCATCGATCATGACGCGCATGAACCCAGCTTCGGCCGTGGCGTTCCCTGCTTGGCGATACACCTCGTAGGCCAGGGCTTCGTTTAAGGTTGAGGACTCGTTACGTTCGTAAAGAAAGTTGAGCGTGGTCATGCCGTTCAGAGGCTTGTCCTTGTGCAGACGCACTTTATTGCCGCTCTTGCGTGGCGTGATATTGATGTAATCAAAGAGCTGCGACTGCTTCGTTTCTGGATCAGTGTAGATGAAAGCGGAGCGTCCTTGTGGGCGCAGCGGCGGGCCTTCTTGGGCGGCTGGTCCTCTCCAGCCACCCCGGCGTTCACCGCGATCACCAAAGTCACCTCGATCGGGCCGCCGACCACCGCGATCGCCAAAGCCGCCTCGGCCTCTGCTGCGTGGCTGCGCATGACCGGTCCGATACCCGGCCCCTCTCGTGAACTCGTCTTCTCCAACATTGAAGAAATGCGCCACAGGAATCTTGCCCGAGACGATCTCATCACTCACATAAACCGAAAAAGCTGGCCGAATGGCATTCTGATGTGGGTGGTAACGGGCGTCTCCCTGTTGGTTCGTCGCCTTCACGCGAAAGCGAATGATGCGATTGGATTCTGTCCCTGGGATGGAGGCGGAATACTGATTTCCATCTCCATGTTTCATGGTGAGGACCGTTTCCTCGCTTTCGCTTCCTGGTGCCGCGACGCGATAACACAGTTCTACTTCGGAGGTTGTCTCGGCGACAACGGCACTCACTGTGATTGTTTCGTTAGGTTTCCTCACTTCAGGGGGGAACGTCACTTCCTCGATGACGGGAGGCAACGTGGCTGCGTGATTGCTGTTCTGCTTCCCAGGAGTTCCTGATGTCTTACGGCTGTAGTCGTCTGATAGGATCGAAGGAGCCCAGTTCCACGATTCCTCCTTGGCGTTTGCTGTCGGACAGATGCGCTCGAGTGATGCCGAGTAACCATCCGCACTCTTTGCCCAAGGATCCTTGTCGTCATACTTGACGGAGTCGACTTTCTTGCCGTCCGCGTTCTTCAAAGTCAGCGTCTCTCCGCCGTTATCGAGCGACTTTTCAAAGACGTCGTAAACTTCAATATCGCCATAGAACTCTCTGAAGAGGTTTAGATCACGACAAAGAATCAAGTAGCCATTGGCCTCAATCTGGGCCTCTTTCGAGAACGTGTATTCGATCCCTTTGGTGAACTCCCAATCACCAATAGGTGTTGGTTTGTCAGACGTGTTGTGAAGTTCGACATACTCCAAACGCTCGAGATCAGCTGGAGCGTTGTAGAAGATCTCATTGATGATGACGTCGGCTTTCCCTGAGTTGAGTAGAATCAGGGATGCGGAAGCCCATAGGAAAGAGCGGGTGAAAGGGATCATAGGGTGCTTGCCTTCTAAAGCGCGGTGTCAACCTGATGTCCGCAAAGATACCGTAAGATTGGTAAGGCAGATCCAACTACTTTTCGGCACTTCCTTTGAGGCTTTCGCCCTTCTTCGGTCCAAAGCCCACGTTCCAAACGGGGTCCACGATCAAGCTATCATTTTCACCGAAACGTAATGTAAGCGTGAGAGCATAGGGAGTCTCCGTGTACCAGATCTTGCCTGTGAAGGTGCCGTCTTCTGTCCATGCGCCGCTTGCGCCGATGGGTTCCGTCGGATTGTTCAGGCCACGGCTTTTGAGGCTCGGCCCGAACGCGGTTTTTCCTTCGTCCCATTTCTGATGACCGAATGCAACGTGAGATTCTTCACCATTCGCAACTGCCGTCAAGAGGGTTGAGTCTTCTTCAGACTTCAGGTGAAGGCTCTCCAAGCCTTGGGGGTTCTTGGCAAAGACGAACCGCGTGCCGACTCCACTCGGCTGCCCGCTGCCTTCTGGCATGGGGAGCTTGTAAGAGGGGGGATTTGGCAAGGACTCCGTTGTTAGAGGCACTGGAGACATCGCTGGAAGCAAATGGTCCCATACGAGATTCATCACTCCTTGCATGTCGTTCGTGCCGCTGGTGATCGCTATCACCGCGTCCAACTCTGGCAGAACAATGCAATACTGGCCGAAGGCGCCATCGCCTCGGTAAGCCCCATGACGGCATTGCCAGAATTGGTAGCCGTAGCCTTGGTCCCAATCACTCATGGGATTGCTGCCGTTAGACGTCTGTTTGGCTGTGGCGGCGTCGACCCAGCTTGCAGGGAGAAGACGTTTCCCTTCCCACTCGCCACGTTGCAAATAGAGCTGGCCCAGCTTGGCGATATCCTCAGTCCTAACGCTGAGGCCAAAGCCGCCTAACGAAACGCCCTGTGGGCAAGTCTCCCAAGTGGCTCCTTCGATGCCAAGCGGCTCAAAGAGGCGAGGGCCTAGATATTCCAGCACTGACTCGCCAGTCACTTTCTGGACAATGGCGGAGCACATGTAAGTGGCGGGGGTGTTGTAGTGGAAGTGCGTGCCGGGTTTGTGTTTCACTGGCAGGGCGAGGAATGCTTTGGTCAGGCGTTCCTCGGCTTGGAAGGAGAACGAATTCAAGTCCTCAGACACATGGCCGGTGGACATGCTCAAGAGGTCTCGCACGCGCATGTTAGATAGATTGTTGCTAGTCTTCGCGGGGGCGTCTTGAGGGAAGAAGGAGATGATGGTATCGTCGAGACTGAGTTTGCCGTCGGCGATGGCCATGCCGACGGCCGTGGAAGTGAAACTCTTGCTCAGCGAGTAAAGCTTGTGCTTTGCCTCAGGTTTGAATGGGGCCCACCAGGTCTCGGCGATCACGTGTCCGTGACGCATGAGCATGAAGCTATGAATGGCTTCATGTTTGTTGGCAGCCTCCAGGAAGGTTTGGACGGCGCTTGAGCGGACGCCCTGAGACTCGGCAGAGCTTCGTGGGAGTGGCGATGCTAGGACCTGGGTGCAGGTCGCGAGGAAGATGAAGAATGTTCTGTGCATGATGGAAAACTACCATGCAGGAGGTGTGACGTCACGCTTTCTACTCACTCGTCTCCGCGGCACTGGGAGGGAGGAAACTCG
>JBLHHN010000492.1:0-4206 GCA_047616785.1 Verrucomicrobiales bacterium | reverse complement strand
TTCCCGGCGGGTCGGCTGATCAGCACTCTATCGGCAACAGCGTCCAACAGCCGGTCCCGAAGAACTTCGGCGATGCCCCGGCCGGAAAAAGTAAGCCTCCGTCGCCAAGCGGGAACCTGATCTCGCCGCGCTCAAGTCCGACAGACTGCTAGGGGGAGAGAATCCAGGGGAGGGCAGTTCGGAGGAGCATCGGGAGACGCGAGAAGCCTTGGTCGAAAATGGTCAGAACACGCAAGTCAAAGGCCTCGTCGGGAAGGGCCCCTCACAAACACGGATCGAGGACTCGGCCATGGATCCGAGCGCGCATCTCGTCTACGGCCAGCAGCAGCTCGGGCTATTCAACACGCACGTGGGCGACTACGGCATGATGCCTTTCTACATCTTCGATGGCATATCAATGGAAAGATCATGACCGCCTCGCTTCATCCCGGCAAGACGCCGACAGCACCAGAGATCATCGCCATTGGAAACGCTTGGTCAAAGCGATCCGAGAACGTTTTCCGAAAACGATCATCACGTTCCGCGCGGATAGCCATCACACCAAGCCAGCGGTGATGGATTTCGTTGAAGAGCAAGACGTAGAGTTCATCACCGGCCTGGCCACGAACAAAGCGTTAGAGAGAGCCTTTTCGCTGAAGACATCGCGCAAGCCAAAGAGCGCTACGAGTGTCGCAAGAACTATGACAAAGAGACCAAAGAGTTCATCGTTTTACGCCGACGAACTTCTACGCGGCTGGCGCCTGGAGCAAAGGGCGACGCGTGATCGCACGCATCATCGCGGGGCCACAGGGCGTGGATGTGCGCTATGTGGTGACGTCCTATGAAAAGGCCGGAGCGAAGTATCTTTACGTTGTCGTCTACTGTGGACGCGGTGAAGCCGAATTGTTCATCAAGGGAATGCCAAGCATGGGTTGGGCAGCGATACGAGCCCCTGTCAGAAAGCGACGGCCAACCCAGTGCCGGCTGCTTCTGCACGCGGTGACCTACGCGATCCAGCATCGCTTCCGGAGCACCGTGTTGAAAGGAACGCAGTGGGAGCGGATGACCTTCGCGGAGATCCGGCTGAGACTGTTCAAGATCGCCGGACGGCTCAAAGTAATGAAGACGAAAGTGCGGCTCTATTTGCCAAGGGCACTGGAAGCATCGCTCCGAGTGATCTGGGAACGCTGCGTTCAGCCCGCTTTGCCGTGAGAAGCGGACCAGCCTGAGCCTTCCAGCTGTTAAAAAAATGGAGGTGAGTGTTCCTCGGTGTGCCCTGATGGCTCGATCATAGGCTCCGCAGACCGCTTCGCGGCCTCCGGAACGGCTTTGCGGGCCTCGGCATGCCCCCCCTATCACGAGCACTACTATCTGTGATCGGCACCCAATGCCAATCACACGATCTTGCGTGAATAGGACAGGCTAGCCGCCATCGATCCCGCGTTCCGATTTTCCCTACTATCAATAATCCGTCTCGTTTCTCATGCGTAAGCCCTGACTTTGGAACTGTAGGTTTGGAACTACTCTTTGCAGTTCCGCAAAATTGTCGTCAGTTACGGGTGCTACCATGAAAAATTACCTCGCCACCGTTGGAACGGCAGCCTTGCTAGTGCTCTCGAATGTCAGTTGGGCCCAAGACAAGGATCCCACGGACGTTCCCGATCACTCGCTGTCCGAATGGAAACTCGGAGATCTCATTTCAGGCACCGATGTGAAGCTTGAAGATCTCAAAGGGAAAGTGGTCGCCATTGAGCAGTGGGGCGTCAACTGAGGCCATTGCATTTCTGCCATGCCGCATCTGGTTCAGATGGACAAACGGTATGCAAAGAAGGGCTTGCAGTTGATTGGAGCGCACGCTCAGAACGCGCCGAATGAAGCCGTCGCGAAGAAAGCGAAGAGCCTCAAGATGAGGTTTCCGGTGACCAAAGGTGTTCGTGGACCTGACGTCGGCCTGACTGGGATTCCTAACATCGTGGTTTTTGATGCCAAGGGCAAACTGATCTTTGCCGGTCATCCCATGGCTGGCGCTGACAAAGTCATCAAGAAGGCTCTCAGAGGAGCCACGGCAGATGCAGAGGAAGAAAAGGCCGATGGATTCGGCCTTCCAGATCGCCCGAAAAACCTAAGCGAGATGCGTGACTGGAAGAATGCTGATGGCAAAGTCATTCAGGCCGACTTGGTTTCCATCGAGGGCGAGAACGCCAAGCTTAAGCTGAAGAATGGCAAAACCGTCGATTATCCGATCGCCAAGCTCTCTGAAGACGATCAGAAGTTCATCTCCAGCAAACAAGAAGAATCCAAGCCGTAAGAGCCGAGGAGACTTCCGAGGAAACGCCATCTTCGAAAAGGGTGCGTTTCTTTGTGCGTAATCTGAACCAATCCACTGATTCCTCTAATCAATAACTTAACACAATATATGTCATATAAAATAGCGTGGTGTCGGTTTCACTGAACTATGGTAATTTGAACCAGCTCGGCGTGAGGAGAGCCCACGCCAAACCGAACCATTACAGCATGCAGACCACTTATTTTACAGAGACATTGAAGAGCCCCCATCTATCAGAGCGCGCCCAAGCAACAAGCGATCTTTCTCATCGAGATTCTCAACAAAACCGAATTCATCTGCGGAAATTAATTCAAGAGCCAGTCCCTGAGCCGCGTGGAATTCAAAAAATTGAGAAGTTGCCTGCTCAAGGGACGCCGCAACTACAACAGTCCGCACTTCTGCAAAGTCTTGCGTACGATCTTTGGGAGAAGATCGAATTCGCCACACCACTTGGGGTAGTTCGATGGAGCTGCCTGAAACTATGAGTCCTGCGATTTCTTCGGGAGTTGCTTCTGGTGGAAGATTATTGGCAATCCGAGTCTCGATCTCAGGCCCAGAGTTATATACGAAAATTCCTGCACGTCCCGCCTACTCGCGCTAATAACCTAGGCGACGATTGCGCAGGGTTTTCACTCTATCGCTTGCTCGTTGGAAAACTCTTTCCGCGGCAGCCACACGAGCCCGTCCTCTGGCGACGTTGGCCTCGGCCTGCTTCTTTCCTTTCATGTTGCCAGTGATCGCATTCTGGCGTCTGGCGATTTCTTGCAGCTCCTTGATCTCTACCTGCCGCTTGCCCACGACTTCCAGCGCGGTCTTCCTCGCGGCAATGGCCTCATCCATCAACTTTTCATCAGCAAGTTGCCTGTCCTCAGAGGTGGGGGCATCTGGCAGTGGAACTGGATCTAGTATCGGCTCGGGTGCCTCATCCGGTTCCGGAGCTATGACTTCAGCGACATCATCTGCTTGCTCTCTCTTCGCAGCGGCAGCCGCAGAATCGGCCTCCAGTTTCTCTCTTTCCTCTGCATCTTCACGAAGCCGAGCTTCAGCTCGTTTCCGATTGGCCTCGCGTACTCTTTCGCGCTCCAAATTATCAGATTCTTCGCGTTTTTCGCGCTCGGCCTTGGCCAGCGCAACCATTTCTTCTGCGGTCGGCTGATCTTCTGCCCGATCACACGAGGCGAGACATAGGCACAACGATAATAGATATAGACTGATTCGTTTCATCACAAGCAAGCAACACTTTCGTAACTCGCAATTTCGAGAGCCAGTATCGAGGGTCAAACAATTTCACTATCTCTCACAAACTACTTTTTAGTCAAAAATCGTGATCTTCCCAACGGGAGAGTATTTCCACTGAGCATGGAAATTATGGAAATTAAAAAACGGAATCCCAACCAATTATACCGCCGCTAATAGCAGTCTGTGTTAGATCGGGGATTTCGCCTCGGATGACATCCGCTCACGCATTGCGGCATCTACCACGAAGCTCATGGGCTCAGCAAACTTGGTGAACAATCAACTCACGGTTCCAAAATCAACGCCTAAAATCACTGAGAGTATCTAACATCGGCCTTCGGGCGGGTGTGACATGGATATAATGTGATAAAGAGAGGGCTATCGGGAGCTTGTTTTCACGGATGTTCCATGAGGGCGGATTCATACTCCTAGCGCACAAATGAAGCCGACAGAGGCGCGGATGTGTGTTAAAGCATCATTCAACTTTGAAACCAAGCAATGCCAAGCACCTACCGACGCCTCTGCCAAGAAGACCGATAATACCATCCATCGCTTGCTCCAGGAAGGAAAGACGAGCTCCCAGATCGCCCGAGCACTGAATTTTGATCCAAGCACCATCAGCAAAGAGATCAAACGCAACTCTGGTGGTCGCGGCTATCGCCCAA
>JBLHHN010000491.1:0-4208 GCA_047616785.1 Verrucomicrobiales bacterium | reverse complement strand
GGGGCAGGCACTGAATCTACATCAGGTGGGCCAATTGCAAAGACTCCAGAACAGGGCTCCCTGACGGCTTTCGCCTCTTTCTCCCTACATCGAATATAGTATTTATCACTATCTAGAATGATTACGATATCAACTTGCACCGGCAAGAATACTGCCTATCGGAGTTGTTCCGTCGCTTGGGCTATCCTTAATGAATTTTCAAAAAACTCTAGGTCTACTACTGATCGGCTATTCGCTGCTCATCACTGCCAAAGCCCAGACCGAGTTCCTTGGCTGCGCCTCTGTGAAGGAAATCGAGATCGAAATGCGCACAATCCGCACCACGGCCTACAGCCACGGTGAAGCGGATCATTTGAAGTACGGGCGCAACAATGCCATTGGCACACCGCTGCAGTATGGGCGTGTGCGTAGCGCGGCGGCCGATTGGTCGCGTTTCCCGTTGGGAACGGAGTTTCGCCTGATGAGTGACCCAGACACCCTCTACATTGTGGACGATTATGGAAGTGCCTTGGTCGGCAAGGAGACCATCGACCTCTACAAGCCGAGCATGAGCGCGATGCGCAAGTGGGGCGCGCGCAACGTGGAGATTGAGATCATCAAATGGGGCTCTTTAGAAGAAAGTCTGCGCGTGTTGAAACCCCGTGGCAAGAAAGCCCGCTATGTCCGCCGAATGATCTGGGCTATCCAAAGCTTGATCCAAGCCTGATTGTGTAAGCCCCCGTTTTAGGCGGTCTTACGAAGATTCGTCGTGACTTAACCGTTTCTTCTCGCTTGCGCGCTTGGAAGAGCGCTCTAAAGGACCCATACCCATCCGCGGGTGGGGTCAACACATGAGAATCGCAGTGGACGCTATGGGGGGAGACTTTGCCCCCGAGAATATTATCGAAGGGGTGGGATTGGCCGTGGAACGCTATCCCAAAGTGGATTGTTTCTACCTCGCGGGCGATGAATCGCGATTGAAGGTGCTGGTGGACAAACACAAGCTCCCACCCAACCGCATCGAGATCGTCCACGCTTCTCAAGTCGTGGAAATGAGTGATTCTGCCGCCCTCTCCGTCCGGCGGAAGCGGGATTCCTCCGTGTCTGTCGCGATCGAGCTGATCAAGAGTGGGAATGCTCAAGCCATTGTCAGTGCAGGGCACACCGGGGCTGCCGTCGCCGCCACCACGGTCAAGCTGCGCATGCTCAATGGCATTGCTCGACCAGGCATCGCATCTCCTTTGCCGAATGACCACGGCGTCTGCAACATCCTCGACGCGGGAGCGAACACCGACGCGAAGGCCAAGCACCTCTTACACTATGGCATCATGGGCAGCGTCTATGCCAAGCATGTGTTAGGCGTGAAAGAACCGAAAGTCGGTCTCATGTCTGTCGGTGAGGAAGACGAGAAGGGTAATGGTTTCACAAAAGAAGTCTTTGCCATGCTTAAGGGGAGCAATCTCAATTTTATCGGGAACGTTGAAGGGCACGATCTCTTTGAGAAGCACATCGATATCATCGTTTGTGATGGTTTCACCGGAAACGTCGTTTTGAAAAGCTGCGAAGCCACCGCCAAGGCCATGTTCAAGTGGCTGAAGCAAGAGCTGACCGCCACGCCTATCCGCAAGGCAGGCGCGATGTTAGCCAAAGGCGCGTTCAAGGCAGTGAAAGAGCGGAGCAATTACGAGACCTACGGCGGCTCGCCCTTGTTAGGCGTGAATGGCGTGTGTATCATCTGCCACGGCAGTAGTTCACCGCTCGCCATTTGCAATGCCATCCGCGTCGCCACCGAAGCCATTTCCCACGGTCTGAATCCGCACATCGAAGAAGAGATCCAACGTAACGAACCGGCTTATGCCTAAGATCACGAACAATCCGAACCTCGGTAGCATCCGCATTGCAGGCACTGGCAGTTATGTGCCTGACAAAGTGCTCACAAACGAAGACCTCGCTAAGATGGTCGATACCTCGGACGAGTGGATCGTCTCGAGAACCGGTATCCATGAGCGACGCATCGCCTCTGACACTCAGGCCACCAGCGATCTCGCTACCAACGCCGCCCGCAATGCCATGGAACAAGCTGGCGTGACCGCAGAAGAGTTGGATCTCATCATCGTCGCCACCATTTCCCCTGACACCTTCTTTCCCGCCACCGCCTGCTACGTGCAGAAGAATCTTGGGGCGAAGAATGCCATCTGCTTTGATCTCTCGGCAGCGTGTTCCGGCTTCCTTTATGCCATGTCCGTGGCACGCCAATTCATCAGCACGAACTCCTGTGAGACCGCTCTCATCATTGGGGCAGAGAAACTCAGCAGCATGGTGAATTGGGAAGACCGCAATACCTGCGTCCTCTTCGGCGACGGAGCCGGCGCTGCCATCCTTCAACGCGCCACTGAAGAAGGCGATCAGGGCATTTTATCGACCTACATGGGCAGCGATGGCAATCAGACCGACATCCTCGTCGTCCCCGGCGGCGGTTCCGCATGTCCGATCACGCCTGACAATTCCGAGCAACGTCTGAACACGATCAGCATGCAGGGCCGCGAGGTCTATCGCTATGCCGTTACCGCCATGCGCAGCGCGTGTGATCGTGTTCTGCTAGATGCCAATCTGAAGCCTGAGGACATCTCCATGGTCATCCCGCATCAAGCCAATCTCAGGATCATTGATGCCATCCGTGAACGGCTCGATGTCCCACAAGAGAAGATGTTTGTGAATCTCGACAAGTATGGCAACACCTCCGCCGCCGCCATTGCCATCGCCTTGGACGAAGCCAATCGTACCGGAGCGATCAAGCGCGGAGATAACATCGTGTTAGTCGCCTTCGGAGCTGGGCTTACTTGGGCTGCGGCTGCCATCCGCTGGTAAACGCGCCCTCATGTTAGTTGATTCCCACTGTCATCTTGCCAGCCCCACCTTGGCCGCTGACATTGACGGTGTCGTGGAGCGCGCCATCGACGCGGGTGTGGCTCGCATGATCACTCTCGGCACAGACCTGGAAGATTGTCAGACCTGTGTCGATTTCGCAGATCGATTCCCCCAAGTCCACGCGGCCGTCGGTATTCATCCCTGCTCCGTCACAGAGACGGACGCCGAAGATTGGTTCGATCAGATCGAGCAAATGGCCCAGCATCCGAAGATCGTGGCCATTGGCGAGATCGGGCTCGACTACTATCACAATCCCCCCGAAGGCTGGACCGAGGAAGAGTATCACGCACGCCAGAAAGACTTCCTCACCCAGCAGCTCGACCTCGCCGTGCGTCTGAAGAAGAACGTCGTCATTCACAATCGAGACCGAGGTGACCAACGCGTCTGTTGGGACGACACCCTCGCCGCCGTGCTCCCATACAGCGATCGTCTTCGTGCCGTCTTTCACTGCCACATTCGAGACTGGGCATCCGCCGCGCCTCTCATTGAGGCGAATCACCTCGTCTCCTTCACCGGCATCGCCACCTTCAAGAACGCCGAAGTCGTCCGCAATGCCGCGACCGAAGCCGTTGCAGGCCATTTCATGGTCGAAACGGACGCCCCCTACCTCGCGCCCATGCCCTACCGAGGCAAACGCTGCGAACCTGCCTACGTCCGCCACACCGCCCAAGCCATCGCAGACTTCCGGAGAGAAACGCTAGAGTCCCTCGCCGCCCACACCACCCAAACAGCCGAAACTTTCTTCGGGTTAGGATGACTATTCTGCGCGGCATCACTTTTTTCCGATTGAAGAAAATGTGAGTGCCGCGTAGCTTGCCATTTCAATGGCGAGTTCTGCGCAGTGTTCAGTGTTCTCGCCATTGGAATGGCAAGCTACGTTCTCAGCAGACTTTAACCGGAAGAAGTGATGCCGGTCCTGGGCGGCATGATAGTTGGACGACCTGCATGGTTCATCGCCTCGATCTCAACATGCTCTCTCAACCCTCAAAGTGCATAAATTTCGCTACAAGTTCGCTTAATTTGTAGGGTAGCGTTCTGTTTTTAGTTAGACTACTAAACCTCACGCAGGGTTGAATGGCACCAGTTTAAGGCCATGCATCGGTAAAAGAATCCTTGCCGCTGACAATGCTAACGCAACCCTATTGTATGTCTTAAAATAGAAATGTTAGGTTTCCAATAAACACTAACATGACCGCTTTAGCGGTAATAGTCCAATCCCAATATCTCCAAACAATTCGTTAGAATTTTCGAATTAGGTAATGCAAGAAACTCGGTCTTGGGCGATAGGCTTCCATGCTAAC
>JBLHHN010000490.1:0-4213 GCA_047616785.1 Verrucomicrobiales bacterium | reverse complement strand
GTAGCTGCTGTTTGAGTGATTGGATGTTCATGGATGGTTGGTTTTTCTTTGTTTTTGGTGCTCTCCCCGTAGGCGGGGCGCCAACCATCCACCATTCCTATTTTAACGATCTACTGGACGTCTCCTCCAATCTTGTTGTGAGCGAGATCATGTTTCGGCCAGCTCAGCCATCTACTGAAGAGGAATCCGCTGGGTTCACCGACCGCGATGACTTTGAATTTATCGAACTCCACAATCTGAGCGACGAACCTCTCACACTGTTCGATTCGCAATTCACCGATGGCATCGTCTTCGAGTTCGCGGATGCCACGTCAGCATCCTTGCCTGCCGGCAGTCATGGGGTGGTGGTGAAGGATTTGGAAGCCTTCCGCGTGCGCTATGGTGACGGTCCCACCGTACTAGGAAGCTACGAGGGACGGCTCAGCAACGATGGCGAACGCATTGCCCTCCAAGACGGGTCGGGAACGGAGCTGATCGCAATCACATACAATGACGCCTGGTACCGCGAAGCGGATGGCGCCGGCATGAGCCTACTGCTGAATGGCTCGGCGGTGCCGAGTGATTGGAATGTCGCAGAGACCTGGAGCCCAAGTGAAGCCCCGAATGGCAGCCCCGGCAGTGGCAGTGGCAGCGCCACTTCGCCAGTTCCGATGCCAGCGCCTCGCTTGGACTTGCCTCTATCGATCACCTCTGTGGATGGCGAAGCCACGGTCACCCTCGGGAGCGATGGTGAGAATGAGTTTCGACTCGAAGTCACGGAGAACCTCCGTGATTGGCGTCCTCTCAGAACCAGCAAGGATAAGAGCCTCACGGATGCAGCCACACCCTATCAACCCACCCGATTCTACCGTGCGGCCGAAGTCACCGGTGAGAGCGATGTGATCTCCGGTGATCACCTGATCACAAATGACGGCGATTTGGTCATCCATCCGGTCAATCACGCGAGCTTCGTCATGCAATGGAATGGAATGATGATTTACAACGACCCTGTCGGCGGTGCTGCCCTTTACAGTGACTTTCTTAAGCCCCATTTGATTCTTGTCAGTCATCAGCACGGTGACCACTTTGATAGTGGCACCCTCAACGCGGTGAAAGGCGACAACACCGTCATCATCACCGGTGCGGGTGTGTTTGGTAGTCTATCGACCAGTCTGAAAGGAATCACCACCACCCTCGCAAACGGCGAATCCACCGAAGTCTTGGGCGTGACAATTGAAGCGATCCCAGCCTACAACGGCCGCCATCCCAAAGACCGCGACAATGGCTATGTCCTAACCATCGGTGGCAAACGTCTCTACATGAGCGGCGATACGGAAGACATTCCTGAAATGCGCGCGCTAGAGAACATTGATGTCGCCTTCCTCAGCATGAATCTCCCGTTCACGATGAGCATCGACCAAGCCGCCGATGCCGTGCGTGAGTTTCGGCCACGTGTGGTCTATCCCTATCACTTTCGCAATCAAAACGGCACCTTTTCAGATCTAGAGAAATTCAAAGAACTCGTGGGCAGAGAAGGCAGCGTGGAAGTGCGGATTCGCGACTGGTACTAACGGCCTTACTCGGCATGCTATTTCTTCTTCCTCGTGAATTTCATAACAGCATTGGAAACCATGCCTAATCCAACGGATCAAGTCGGATATTTCCAAGGTTGAAAGAACCCTGGATGGCTAGGAGAGTGTGCCATGGGAATCTACTACCTCATCACCTTCGCCGCTATAGGGATCAGCCGATTCGTCGGCATGATGCTTCAGAAGCGTTTCGCCGAGTTCTCTCAACTCTCCATTCCGATGACGGGTCAAGAAGTGGCTCTAAAGATGCTCAACGAGAATGGCCTATCCGAAGTGAAGGTCACCGCCGTCCGCGGGCAACTCACCGATCACTACAACCCGGCGAACAAGACGGTGAATCTGAGTGAAGTCGTCTTCGGTGCGAACAACGTGGCCGCAGCTGCGGTGGCGGCGCACGAGTGCGGGCACGCTGTGCAGCACGCCAAGTCTTACCCCTTTCTCAAGATGCGCTCTATCATCGTCCCATTTGTCAATGTCAGCAACAAGTTCAATCAGTACTTGCTCATGGCCGGCATGATCATGGCTGCGAGCAATCTCGGCCCTTGGCTCCTGTTGGCGGGTATCGCCCTCTTTGCGGTGACCACCGTGTTCAGCGTTATCACGCTCCCTGTGGAGTTCAATGCTAGCTCTCGCGCTCTCAAATGGATGGAAGCCAGTGGGGTCACGGAAGGCGAGTATCATGGCAAAGCCAAGAAAGCGCTTTTCTGGGCGGCCATGACCTACACCGTCGCGGCCCTCTCTTCCATAGGGCAACTCCTCTACTTCATCAGTCTCTATCTCAAGTCCCAGCGTCGTTAGGCAGGATCCCGTAAATAAACCTTTAGCGATTTAGTCTTGCACCTCGCCTCATACTCAGTTCTCATCCCTCATCATGATCAAACGTTTCTCGCTCCTAGCCCTAACAGCCCTCCTCGTCACCAGCCTCAATAGCTGCGCCGTGATCGGAGGTCTCATTGGTGCTGTCACCCGCATCCCAGGCTCCCTCCTCGGTGCACTCACTGATGCCACCGAGACACCAGAAGCCACCGTCGAGCCCACGCTGGAGAATGCCTTGGCTTCCGAACCAGTGAGTGTGGTCGTTGCTCCCATCGGCACGGTAGAATGATCCGTTAGCCAGTAGCTCGCCATTCCAATGGCGAGACCCGCACGCCACCACAACGCGGCATTGAAATGCCACGCTACGCGACAGTGCTTTGCCAGAAAAGCTACCCACCGGGCACCTCAACTACGCGGTAGAACCCATCGTCGGCACCCGTCCGGCCCGCGTTGCCATCTTCGAAACTCGTCGCATCGCCAGTCGCTGCGATGGGCGCATCTGAGATCTTGGTCCACGCCGTCAGATCCGTCGAGTATTCGACATCGTAAGCGCTGCCAACAGCACTACGCCAGCTCACGGTGACTCCGTTAGTCGTCCGTGTGGCATCGAAGATCTCGAAATCATCCGTACCTCGATTAGGTTCGACGGGCCCACCACCACCGCCAGGAACAAAGAGCTGATCGACAAACATCTGCAGGCCCGTTTCCAGGTTGATGGTGCCTGAAGCAAAGTCGATGTCATCCGCCAAGGCGGTGTTTCCACCACCCGCAGCAAAGCTCCCTGTCCGAATGCCAAAGGATGCTCCATTGGCCCCAGTCCAACCCGGATCCATGTCACTCAAGGCTTCGCCGACTAACTGATTGCCTAAGTAGAGTGCGATGGTTTGGCCAGCAGCAGGATCTCCATTGTCGATATCGAAGGTCCATATACCACAGGCAGCTCTCCCGCGGCAATCTGATCGGAAGTGAGTTCGTAAATGACTTCTGTCAGAGTGTTTCCACCGTTTCCTGCCGCACGAAACGCCAGCTTATTGCCAGTCTCGTAAACGAGCGCAAACCCGACTGTGCCACCGCCCGATTCCCAGATCATCTCGCGCTCACCTTCACTCACACCCGCGTTGCGGAAGTCAATGTGCGCACGGAACGTCACGTCGCGCTGGTCCAACCCGCCCTGAAACGCATCAAACGTGCGCAGAATTTCAAGCGCATGCCATTCGAAGTCAGGCTCGCCTAACGAATTCGCTGGGAGGCTCGCCGCGCTGCTAGGATCTGACCGTTGAGCCACCTCGAAACGATCACGGAAGCCATCCCCGTCCGTGTCTTCGACTAACGGATCACTTGTGACGTCCCCGGCCACTTCATCACCGTCCGAGCGACCATCACTATCCGTATCGGCAACCAGAGGGAGCGTGTTGTGCGTGGTGATCTCTGGACCATCTTCTAGTCCATCGCCATCGGTATCCTTTGCATTGGGATCGGTACTAGCGTCGTGCTCGCCTTGATCCGTGAGCCCATCACCATCCACATCGGCGGTGCCGTCTCGACTGAGATCACCAAAGACCGCGTTCTCCCAGTTGCCATCAAAACTATCACTATCTTAATCCACACGCACCACATCGTGGCGGCCAAGAGGACATGGGTGTCCGAGCTGAAGTCATCCGAACTATTCTCCGCGTCATCAAAAATTGCATGCCTAAAAGATAGGCATATAGCATTTTCCCTGACTATGACGTTTTCGGGGTGATCAATGGCTGGCAACCAGCAGAGGAGGAGGCCACTCTGAAATTTTCTAGCCAATTGTCACGGTAGCGTTTCTTTGTTAGATACTC
>JBLHHN010000489.1:0-4235 GCA_047616785.1 Verrucomicrobiales bacterium | reverse complement strand
CTGGCTTTCCCAGTTTGGCGAGCGCGACCGCCTGGGCCTTGAACTCGTCGGTGTATCGTTTTCTGGTTTTCATTTTCATAGCGTCTCAGTTGCTTATCGGCTGGTCCAGAAATCTAGCGCACTTCAGTGCCCTATAGATAAACAAGTCACACTGTACAACACTTATCTTAATCGAATAATTCAGGCTAGACCCGTCACCAAATTTCCTCCCTAAATGCAGAGCCACTCTTACGAATGAAAGAGCGGCTTTGCTTTTATCAACGACGTCCTTGCGTCTCTCCTCAGTGCGATCATGATGTCGTAATTTGACTGAAATGACGGCGAAATTGGTCCTCGAAGACGGTCGTGTGTTCCATGGGGAGGCCTTCGGGGTCTCGGGCACGCGCTTTGGTGAAGTGTGTTTCAACACATCGATGACGGGGTATCAAGAGGTGCTCACAGACCCCTCCTATCGAGGGCAGATTGTGGCCATGACCTACCCGCTCATTGGGAACTATGGGGTCAATGAGCTCGATACGGAGAGCAACGAGCCTCATGTGCGAGGATTCGTGATCGAAGAGCTTTGCGATATCCCAAGCAACTGGCGTGCAGAGTCTTCGTTGGAAGACTATTTCAAGAAATGGAAGATCGTCGGGATTCAAGGTGTCGACACCCGTGCCTTGACGAAGCATCTTCGCAATCGCGGCGCGATGAAGGCTATTCTCACCACGGAGACGATCACTGACGAAGACGCCGCCGAACAAGCGAAGGCCTCGGACGGGACGGTCGGCATGGATTTCGTCCAAGAAGTTTCACAGCCCAACTACACATGGGATCCTGAAAGCATAGACAGCCGTTGCTGGGTGCAGCGCGACCCGCGTCTGCTCGATCAACACGAAGCGGCGAGTGAAACGAGCGATGTCTTCGAGTCTCTGCCGCCCGTGAATTACAACATCGTCGCTTACGATTTCGGGATCAAACGCAACATCCTCCGGCGCCTGCGTCAGAATGGATTCGGAGTAGAAGTGGTGAACGCATCAACACCTGCGAGCGAAGTGCTTGCTAGAAATCCAGACGGCATCTTTCTCTCGAACGGGCCTGGCGATCCGTCGGCGCTTGATCACATCCACCGCGAAGTCGCTCAGCTTATGGGCAAGAAGCCGATCTTCGCCATCTGCCTGGGTCATCAGATCCTCGGGCATGCCTTTGGCGGCAAGACGTTCAAACTGAAGTTCGGTCATCGTGGCGGGAATCAGCCAGTGAAGGACCTCCGCGATGGGACGATCGCCATCACCTCCCAGAATCACGGCTACGCCGTCGATGCCGAAAGCTTGCCGTCCAATGTCGAGGTGACCCACATCAATTTGAATGATGACACCGTGGAAGGCCTACGACACACCGAAATGCCCATTTTCAGCGTCCAATATCACCCTGAAGCGGCGCCTGGACCGCACGATGCTAAATATTTCTTTCAAGAATTCGCCAATCTTATTGATCAAGCCCGCGATTAGGGTAAACACGGCAACTGTCATGGCTAATTCACCCCAAGGTAAACCCGAAGATTTCAAGAACCTTTCACCCTTTGCCGGTAGCAAGAAGGCTAAAGCTGGAGGGAGCGGCAGCAAAGGCATCCTTCTACTAGGCGCTCTAGGCATCCTCGCCGCTCTGGCACTCCTCTTCTGCGCCCTGGCACTCAAGGCTTCCTAGATCAGGAAACTCAGGCTGATCCAAGCCTCTTTGGAATACAGGTGAAGGTGCCCATTCAGGCTCCCTCGCCTTTCCATGTCCCTATGACCCGCGCATCTTCGCGCCAAGCCACTTAGATTCGCATGCCAAATATCATCATCGTCGGCACCCAATGGGGTGACGAGGGAAAAGGGAAGATCGTCGATTTCCTCACCGAGAACACAGACGTTGTCGTCCGAGCCCAAGGCGGAGCCAACGCTGGCCACACCGTTTACAACGACGGCGAGAAGTATGTGCTCCATCTCATGCCCTCCGGCATCCTTTGGGAAGGCAAGGAATGCGTGATCGGAAATGGCGTCGTCATTGATCCCCTCGCCTTCATCGAAGAGATTGATAAGCTGGAAAAGAGAGGCATTCCGGTCACACCCGAGAAACTTCGTTTGAGCAATGCGGCCCACGTCGTCTTCCCCCACCACCGTGGCATGGACGTCGCGCGCGAGAACAAGCGTGGCAATGGCAAGATCGGCACCACCGGACGCGGTATCGGCCCGGCCTATGCGGACAAGGTCCACCGCTGCGGTATCCGAGTGAACGACCTCATTCAGCCAGAACGACTGAAAGCGAAATTCGAAGCACGGATGGCAGACTTGGACGGTCTGTTAGACGGCATGGACTTGCCGACACTCGAAGAAACGTTGAAAGCCTACACTGAAGCTGGCCAACGCCTCGCTCCCTATGTCACGAACACGGTGGCCTTCCTCGCTGAAGCCCTGCGTGATGGCAAACAGCTCCTCTTTGAAGGAGCCCAGGGTGCCTATCTGGATATCGATCACGGCACGTTCCCCTTCGTCACGTCATCAAACACAACCGCCGGCGGTGCATGCACCGGATCAGGCGTCGCTCCAACGCGTATCGATGAAATCATCGGCGTCTGCAAAGCTTACACCACGCGAGTCGGCGCAGGACCATGTGTGACCGAGAATGCTGAGTTCTCCGCTCGCCTTCACGAAATGGGGCGTGAGTTCGGTGCCACCACCGGTCGGAAACGCCGCTGCGGTTGGCTGGACATGGTCATGCTAAGATACACTACCATGGTCAATGGCCTCACCAAGCTCGCCATTACCAATCTCGATGGCCTCGACGGCCTCGAAACAGTGAAACTCTGCGTCGCCTATGACATGAACGGTGAGCGCCTCACTCTCCCACCGATCGATGCTGAAGACTGGGAAAGCTGCACGCCCATTTATGAGGAAATGCCAGGATGGTCGGAAGACATCTCTAGTGCGAAGTGCCTCGCGGACTTGCCCAGCAATGCCCTAGCTTACCTCGATCGCCTTTCCGAGATCATCGAGACCCCGATCGGCATTGTCAGTGTCGGTCCCGATCGGCAGCAGACCATGGTCTTGTGACCAGTCATGGCCAAGAAAGCACAACGCAGCGCACCACCCGAGATCACCAACGTGCCACGTCACGTCGCGATCATCATGGATGGCAACGGCCGTTGGGCGCAAGAACGCGGTAAACCGCGTACCGAAGGACATCAAGCCGGAGCCCAGACCGTCCGCGCCTGCACCGAAGCCTGCGGCGATCTAGGGATCGAATTTCTCACCCTCTACGCTTTCTCCTCGGAGAATTGGAAACGCCCCAAGACAGAGATCGCCGCTCTCATGACATTGCTAGAGCGTTTCTTAAAGTCGCAGACCAAGGAGATGCTCAAGAGCAATGTCAGTCTCCAAGCCATCGGACGCCTCACGGATTTGCCTGACCGTTGCCAGAAAGCGCTGCACGATTCCATCGAAGCGACCGCCCACAACGACGGTCTCACCCTCATCCTTGCATTGAACTACGGAGGACGTGAAGAGATCATCGATGGCATCCGAAGTGTGCTGCATCACGTCCAAGACGGCCTCTTAGACATTGCGATGCTGGACCCGCAAATCTTTAGCAAGCATCTCTACACCCGCTACTACCCCGATCCCGATCTCCTCATCCGCACCTCAGGCGAGATGCGGATTTCTAATTTCCTCCTCTGGCAAATCAGCTATGCCGAGATCGTGATCTCCGAGAAATTCTGGCCTGACTTCTCGAGAGAAGAATTTTTCAAAGCTGTCGAAGAATACTCCCGCCGCCAAAGACGCTTCGGAGGTATCTAACCTGTCCTATTCACCTAGGATAGCGTGAGGGGTGTCAGAGCCGTTCAAATAATAGTGATCATGTCAGGGATTGTGCGGGGGCCAAAAATGCGGCTGAGAAGGCCACTTGGCCCTGAAAAAGAGCCTATGATCGAGCCATCAGGGCACATCAAGGGACACCCACCTCCATTTTAAACGGCTGGAAGGCTCAGTCTGGTCCGCTTCTCACTGCAAAGCGGGCTGAACGCAGCGTTCCCAGATCACTCGGTGCGATGCTTCCAGTGCCGTAGCCCAATGGAGCAGCACCTTCGTCTTCATGACTTGAACTCGCCCAGCGACCTTGTGTTCCGAGGCGTTTATGACCGTGGAGATATAGCTAATGGGTGACGTGTGAGTTTCGTTCTGTTCCGTGGTGAGTTTCATTCCTTGCCGTGGGGA
>JBLHHN010000488.1:0-4262 GCA_047616785.1 Verrucomicrobiales bacterium | reverse complement strand
GAAGACGAAACGGCCACGATTACCGACAAGATGTGGCAAGTCGTCTTGCTTGATGATGATGACCACACTTATCACTATGTGATTGAGATGCTCATGGAGATCTTCGGACATCCCATGGAGCTCGCTTACCGCATGGCCTGCGAAGTGGATTCGAAAAAACGCCTCATCGTCGATGTGGATGTCAAAGAACAGGCTGAAAGGAAGAAGAAACGCGTGTCCAGCTATGGACCCGACTGGCGGATGAAAAGTCGCGGAAGCATGTCGACAGAGATTGAACCGGTAACCTAGTTCTGCCATGGTGCACCATGGACAAAGCCGATCAGATGCTCTTCGACATGACCGTGCCGACAAAGAAATCGGCCAAGAAGAAGAACCCTGCGTCCCGAAAGAAGGAGAGCAACGCGCAAACGTCTCTTTCCGACGAATTGCTCGCTTTTGATGCCTTCGGCAAAGAGACCGTTACCTTCGATATCCAAGCAGGTGGATCTAATGTCACCGCGTATGTGAACGAGTTCTGGACCGCCGGTCAGCGTCAGGCCAACAAGCTGCACGAGATTTCGTATCGCGCTTGTTTCAAACCGCAGCTGCCCAAGTTCTTCATCGATCGCCTGACCGAACCAGGGGACATCGTTTACGACCCCTTCATGGGACGAGGCACCACGCTCGTCGAGGCCGCTCTGTTAGGACGCGTGCCCATGGGTTGCGATATCAATCCACTCAGCAAGATTCTCATCTCGGCCCGATTGGACATTCCAGATCTCAAGGATGTTGAAACTCGTTTACAGAGTCTCACACTGGACACGCCGGTCACAGCCATGCCGGAGGATCTCTTGGCCTTCTATCATCCCAACGTCCTGACAAAGCTCTGCAACTTGAGGCAGTACTTCATCGATCAGCGAGAAGCGAAAACGAATGACTCGATCGACGATTGGATCCAGATGGTCGCCACGAATCGTCTTACCGGTCATTCCCCTGGCTTCTTCTCGGTTTACACCATGCCGCCTAACCAAGCGGTCTCGGTGATGTCTCAGATCAAGATCAACCTAAAGCGTGATCAGACGCCTCCTGAGCGAGACATCAACGCCATCATCCTCAAGAAATCACGTTCGTTGCTCAAGGAAATCGATCCACCCATGCGCGATCAGTTAGGCAAGCTGGCCAAGCAAAGCCTTCTCCTGGCGCAGACCTGCGATGACACCCCCGAGATGCCGAGTGACTCTGTGAGTCTCGTCGTCACCTCGCCACCCTTTCTGCAAATTGTCGCTTACGCCTTGGACAACTGGCTGCGATGCTGGTTCAACGGCATTGATTCAAGCGAAGTGAAGATTTGGAAACTTTCAAAACCCGCCCTCTGGCAGGAGAAGATGACCGACGTCCTTCGCGAACTCAAACGCGTCCTCAAACCGGGCGGACACATCGCCTTCGAAGTCGGCGAGGTGAGCAACGGCAAGATCAAGCTCGATGAACTCATCGTCCCCGCAGGCCGTGACGCAGGTCTCACCGTTGATCTCGTGCTCATCAACGACCAGAACTTCACCAAGACCTCAAACTGCTGGGGCGTGGACAACAAGAGCAAAGGCACGAATACGAATCGTATTGTGCTGATGACCAAAGACTAACAAGCTGTTTATCAGCTACGTCGTTCGCGTTCATTCCATAGGGATTCTATCCTCTCTTCTAGCTGGGGAGACGAAAGATTCGGTGTCGAGAAGATCGCCACCACGGAAGAGACGACCCAACTGACCTATCCGGCGGAGGACGGATTCTACTACGTTCTTTATCCCGGGGATCCGGTGGAAGCCATTTCCATTTCCATTTCCAGTTCCAAGGCCATCGACATGGCCATGGCTCCGACCACTAAGGTCAATGGTAGTGATCGGTCCGACCGTAAACAGGCTTTCTATCGATTGGAGAAGATCGCAGCGGCCGAATCTCGTGATACAGATCAAGATGGCCTGAGCGATGTCGACGAACTGAACTATCCCGGCGTGCTCAATCCGTTAGAGCCGGATGATGCGGATCTTGATTTCGACAGTGATGGGAAGACGAACAAGCAGGAACTGACGGCCCTCTTTAGTGCTGGTGATCCCGGGGGATGCGGTGTTTGAGGAGATATCGGCAACGCCCAATACATGTCTTACTTCCTTCCTGACGGAGAACGATCTTTTTCGCCGCAAGTGTGGAGGCCAAAGCCGATTCCTAGGATGATCATTCCGGACGTCACAAGTTTCCAACGCTCATGCTGGCACAATCTCGCGCTCCTAGTCCGATGCAAATTTCCGAGCCCTGACACAAGCGAGATTAAGCAACCGGTGGCGGGACGCCACCGCTACCTAGCGTTATTCGTTAGAATAAAGACAGCTCACCAAGGCTAACGTTTTCTCGGCTGGGAACACGCTGCGATCCATCTGGTTCATGACATAGGCGAAGCCGATGCCTGTCTCAGGATCGGCGAAGGCGAGGCTGCCTCCGGCTCCGGGGTGACCGAACGCGCGTATGTTAGGGCCGAAAAGGGCGTGCGGTTGTTTGAGCCCATCAGGACCTACCGGATCCTTCATGAAACCGGCCGCAAAGGCTGTTTCGCGAAGCAACACTTGGTCTGGGCCTTGTGCGAGGGTGGTCTCCATGGTTTCGATCATGCATTCACTGAAGAAGTATTCGCCGGCGCATGATCCGCCCTTCGCAAGGAAGGCGTAAAAGACGGCCAGTCCTTGCGCTGAAGCGAGGCCTCCCATCGCAGGGTAGCCGACAGACCACACGGCGGGATCGTTCATGTCGGCCACGGCGTGCAGTCCTCTGGGAGAGCCAAACGCACGAGCAGACAAACTGGCTCGATCACTGAATGCTTCATAGAACCGGCGTTCGATTGCCGATTGTTCGCCATTTCGCCCAGGATAGATGGAGGCGACGCGACCATGCTCCGACTCGGGAAGCCCGATCCAGACATCGAGCCCCAAGGGTTCGGCCAACGATTCTCGCCAATAGTCGCCAAGTGACGCGGCACCCGTGAGCCGTCGCACCAGCTCTTCCAGGAGGAATCCGAAGGTGCGCGGGTGGTAGCCGTGCCCGGTCGTCCACAGGGGCGCTTGGCGTTCGATGGCTCGTACGACGGCTTGGTGATCGGTGATGGACGGCGGGTCATCCAAGGCGGCGAGACCGGCTTGATGACTGAGAAGCTGACCGATCGTGATCGTTTCTTTGCCTGTCTGAGCAAATTCAGGCCAAATCGTGGCCACAAGTTCCGCAAGCGTGCGGCCGTTCTCTTCCAGAGCTGAAAGGGTGGCAGCCACGGCAGGCCCTTTCGTGCAAGACCACACAGGAACGAGCGTTTCCTCTGTCCAGGGCACGGTTCGCGCCCGATCCCGATGCCCACGGACAAGGCTCAGCAGCTCCATCCCGCCTTGCCAGACGGCAACAGCGGCCCCAAGCGATCCCGAATCCTCAAAGAATCGAGCTTCGAGTCGAGCGAGGTTCTCTGGATTGATTTTAGACAAATTTGGGATCAGAAAAATGCTTGCGGGCCTGAATGATCGCGTCCATGCTCCGCGCTCCCACCCTAGGAAACCCCAGGGAAACAGCCATTTTTAAACAAATTTCGTCATGCAAGTAAGAGCTTCCGTCAAGAGATTGAGTGCAGATTGTCAGATCGTGAAGCGTCGCGGCGTTCTCTATGTGATCTGCAAGAAGAACCCTCGTCTAAAGCAGAAGCAGAAATGCAGCCCGCGCAACCAAACGAGTGCTCGTCGTCAGAACTGGCGCAAGCGTCGTCTCGGAGCTCCTTACAAGTCCTGGAAGCAGCGTTAGGCTGTCGTTCTTCATTTCCGGGTTGTAGGCCCGTAGTCGCAGCTTTTGACCAATTACCATTACAGAGGCGTGTCACGGATACTATCCTGCTATACAGAGTAGCGGATGAAGCACGATAATCTTTGTCTTCTGCGGAAGAGGTTCATCTTCCTGGTCATCCTCAGCCTGGGCTTCACCGTCTTGGTGATTGGTTACCGAGGCGGAGTCGGTGCGACGCCCTATGACACCGTGGATTCCATGGGACGGACCATGGGATTCAACGACCATTTCTCACATGAGCACTACAGGATCATCGTAGGAAACATGAACCTTGCGCAGATTGCGCCGCTCCGAATGGGTCTTGGTTGCGGCGCAGCTGTTGATTGTGTTATTAATCATGGTCCGTCGGGAGACGTGGCTTGCCATGTAGGCGTTGCTCCAGTTTCTTTGCTTTCCTTGGGGAATCGTAGGATTCCTTG
>JBLHHN010000487.1:0-4285 GCA_047616785.1 Verrucomicrobiales bacterium | reverse complement strand
AACGTATCTCGCGTCTTAAAGTTTGAAGGGCCCAGGGGCCGGGTTGCTCGGTTTCCTTGCTTGCTTTGCGCACGATGGTGCTGCCATCTTCAAGTTCGTAAACGGCGGTTTTCTCCCAGAAACCGTGCTTGAGAAGCGCTATCTGGCGTGAAGATGAATCAGGACTTCCTAACACGATGTTGTTTTCCGTTGGTAATTGCTGAATTAGTCTTTAACAATCGTCCTCTATGGTTGGCAAACTTCCTCGCCTGGGGCTTCTTCTTGGCCTTTCTCTGGTCTTCACGCAATGCCAGACCTTGACGCTCGATATGCGAAAGGCTGGCACGATGCCGCACACGGAGATCGAGGGCGCGTATTTGCAAGAGGTCATCGATGCCTGCTCTGAGGTCTTTGCGGAGAGTGAGTATCGCTTTCTCCGCCGCAAAGGTTCACGTTTTCTCTATGAGAAAGATGGGTCTACGATCGACTTTCTCAAGTGGGGCGGTTTCTCATCGGATACGAAGGTGGTCGAGCGTTTGAATATTTATATCCGTGAACTCGGTTCGGATTCGTTCGAGTTGGAGTGTGAGCCATTCATCGTGTCGCGCCCTGACCATTATATGGAAGAGTCGCGGAAGATCAATCGGCTCAAGGTCGGCAAGTATCAGAAGATGCTCGAGGCGGTCAAAGAGCGTTGTTCCTCCAGCCGCCGAGGCGCTCAAGACTGGGAAAGCTGGGATTAATACGCTTGTTTCGTTCGCCGATCCACCAGAGGGTGGTCGCCTATGAGTAAGCGAATTCTAGGAATTGTGGCCATATTGTTGCTGGTGCTGCTTGGTTTCAGTGTCTTGCTCAACGTGGGGCTTATGGTCACGGCGCCGTTTCGTGGGATGTCTTCATCCCTGGCTCCGGGAAACTTCCGCGAGGTCGAGCTCTATGATGGCGATTTGGAGACCAAGATCGTTCATATTGATATCGAAGGAATGATTTCGAGTGTGGGCGGGAATGCCTTCGTTGGCAGCTCTGTTTCTACGACGAAACGCATGCTTGAAGCCGCCAAAGCAGATCCTGCCGTGAAGGGGATCGTGTTGCGGGTGAATTCGCCAGGAGGAGAAGTCACCGCCTCAGATGTCCTTTACAATGCGGTCCGCAAGACGGCGGAAGTGAAGCCTGTGGTTGTCTACATGGATAGCATGGCTGCCTCGGGTGGCTATTACATCGCTTGCGGTGGTTCGCATATCATGGCGAATGAGACGACGATCACCGGCAGTATCGGCGTCATTATCCAGACGTTGAATTACGAGGAACTGCTAGGGAAAGTCGGCCTCGATTCCATTGTGTTTAAGAGCGGGAAATTCAAGGACATGCTGAGCCCTTCTCGGGAAATGCGACCCGATGAGCAAGCCTATGTGCAGAAGATGGTCGATGAAATGTATGGGCGTTTCGTCGGCATCGTCGCGGAAGCTCGGCAGATACCGGTGGAGACGTTGAAGAATGGCATCGCTGATGGGCGCGTGCTCACGGGGCAGAATGCGCTGGCTGCGGATTTGATCGATGCGACGGGTTACATTGAAGAAGCGTATACGAAAGCGCGTGAATTGGGGAAGGCCCCGAATGCGCGTATTGTGCGTTATGGAAACGATGTGAGTCTCGGTAGCCTTCTTAGTTTCCTGGGCAAGGCCTCGGCGAGTCAGGAGGAGGTGCAGCGGGTGCGTTTGGAGATAGGAGAGAAACTCTTTCCGAAATTGCAGCCTGGTGCTGTCTACCTTCTCCCCGCACATTTCGCCTTTTAAATGGAAGCGATACACGAACGCATTCAAACAGATCTGTGGTGGTTCGCCTGGATCGCCTTTGCCGTGGCCATCCCGCTCTTTGCCTTCTTGCGCCAACGGGACCCGCTCATTCGCTGGCATGATCACGGGAATGTCTCGACCAAGCCATTCAATTGGATCGATCTGATTCTGGTCGTTCTTATCTTCTTCGGAATCAAGGTCATCATGATGACCTTCGTTTCCCCGGCGAGCGAGGGCGCAGAACCTCCGAAATTCACGTCAGCGATGATCTTGACAGATATGTTGGTGAAGATCGCCATGCTGAGCTTCTTCATCTACTGGCTCATGATCCGGAGGGCGAATGTGATCGAGATGTTCGGGCTCAAGCGGCTTTCCTTTCATGGGGTCTCTGTGTGGGGATGCGTGGTGGGATTGCTCGCAGTGCCACTCGTGATGGGCGTGGGGCATGTGGCCACGAACGCCTTGTCAAAGTATCTGGGAGAGATTCCTCCTCAGCCTATCGTCACGGCATTCACAGAGAGCGGAGACATGGTCTTTCGCAGCATCACTATGGTAGGCGTGGTGGTCATCACGCCTATCTTCGAGGAATTGTTTTACCGGGGGTATCTCTACGGCGTGACGAAGCGGTTCTCTGATCGGTTCTTTGCCACGTTGTTCTCCTGCCTTATTTTCACGATTGCGCACGCTGGAGTCATCACCGTGTTGCCGATCTTCACCTTGGCGATCTTTCTCGTCTTGGCCTATGAGCTATCCGGTAGTCTCTGGGTACCGATCGTGATTCACGTGTTGTTTAATTTGGCTAATGTCGCGGGCATGTTGTTCACTTCCTCGGGCGGTTGAACTCCTCGATTTTTCCCTTTGGAAATGGATTGCCTGCGGCTAGCTTAGAATTGTTTTGAAGCCGTCCTCTCCGCGCTTAGTCGATCTTGGTGAAGATGAAGTCGTCCGTGAACTGACCAGTTCGTTGCCGACGGATGGCTCTGTAGTCGCTGGGGCGGGGGATGATTGTGCCGTTCTGGAATATGGCCGCATGGGGCACTATCAATTATTCAAGACGGATTGTCTTGTGCAGGACGTGCATTATTTTCCGGACACGCCGCCGAAATTAGTCGGTCGCAAGGCCCTAGCACGGGCACTGAGTGATATCGCTGCCATGGGTGGGTGGCCGACTCAGGCTGTGGTGACGCTCGTCTTATCGCCCAACTATCACATGAGTTATGCCAAAGAGATTTACGAAGGTCTCTCCGGCGTGGCCCGTGAATTTGGCGTTTCGGTTGTGGGCGGAGAAACGGCTCGGCCTGCCGCAAGCAGCGGGCGAACCGCCATCATATCGGTATCACTTTTGGGATTGGTCGAGAAAGGTCGTTGTGTCCTACGTTCGGGCGGCAGCGAAGGAGATCAGATATTCGTCACGGGCACCTTAGGTGGATCTATAAAAGGCAAGCATCTGCAGTTTCAGCCACGTGTGTGGGAAGGGCGTTGGCTCAGTGAACATTTTAAGCCTTCCGCGATGATGGATCTTAGTGATGGATTGGCAAAGGACCTTCCCCGTTTGGCGAAGCAAAGTGGGGTCGGGTTTCAATTGGTTTATCAGCGTGTGCCCAAGTCGCCAGGGTGTGAAATGAAACAAGCGCTCAATGACGGTGAGGACTATGAGTTGCTATTCACGGTGCCACCTGATCGGGCAGAAGCGCTCAAAGCATCTTGGTCTCAAATATTTCCCGGCTTGCCATTGACCAACATTGGATGGCTCTGTTCGGAAGAAGAAAGCATGGCTTCGGAATTCGATAATCTTGGTGGTTGGGATCATTTCCAAATGCCCATATCGACCTAACGGATCCATTTTAATGCGAAATCATGGGGATTTGACCCTATTTTTCGCATTTATGCACTATTATGGTGCATTCTAGATTGAATTTCGTTCAAACTACTTTTAAGGAACCGGCCATGGCCAATTATAAAGTCAAGTCACTGTCCGACGCGGATACTCGTTTAGCCGCGCTGAACACAGAAATCCTCGCTCTCGAAATCGAGCGTAGCGCGCTTCTCGCTGCTGAACTCGAAAATGCTAAAACGCGAGTCGGTGAAATCCAGGCGTTCATCGGAGTCTATCAGGCATCTTCACCGGTTGGTGGGGCGGTCCCAACGACGACGGAGAGTGCTCCTAGCACCACCTCTAATAAGAAACCTTCAGGCAAGCGTCGCGGCCGTCCTCCTGGCTCGGGTGCTAAGAAAGCTGAGAAAGCTGAGAAAGCTGAGAAAGCTGAGAAAGCTGAGAAAGCTGAGAAAGCTCCTGCAACAAAGAAGGGTGCCAAAGCTTCAACCGCTTCGGCGGCTCCTAAAACGAGACGCGCGCGCGGAAACAATGCTGATCGTTTGGATACGGTAAAAGGCCTCGTAAAGAAGGCGGGTGCTGCCGGTATTTCCGCTCGCCAGATCGCTAAGGAGACGGACTTCCCCTACGTTTCAGTGCTCAATATTCTGAACACACCTGCAGACTTCAAGAAGCAGGG
>JBLHHN010000486.1:0-4297 GCA_047616785.1 Verrucomicrobiales bacterium | reverse complement strand
AGTGAATTGTTAGACCCTCACATGGGTGGCGAAGGCGTGAAGCCGTATCAGCCATCCGGTCTCTGGTCTGCCTTGGCTCATCCGGGAAGTAATACAAAGAAGTACACGCCGGATGAAGGAAAGAAGATCTACCGACGAAGTCTCTACGTCTACTGGAAGCGGACCAGTCCGCACCCCATGATGACGCTGTTTGATGCGCCCAGCCGGGAGGCGAGTTGTGTGAGGCGATCACGCTCTAGCACACCCCTGCAGTCCTTGGCGCTTTTCAATGAGACCCAACGGATGGAAATGTCCCGTATGCTCGCCGCACGTCTTCTAAGAGAGGGTGCGAATGATAAGGAGCGCTTTGATATCTTGTTCACTTTGCTGGCTTGTCGCCCACCATCGGACACAGAACGTGCCGCCTGTGATGGCTTGTTAGCCACCATGCGCGAGCGTTACAAGAAGGATGCGGCCAGTGCGGTAGCGCTGATCTCTGGGAAAACATCGTATGACCTCACGGATCACGCCGCGTGGACTCAAGTCGCTTCCACCGTTCTGGCCAGTGATGTGGCCTTACTCCTTTACTAAAAAAAGCTATCATGAATACCAACGATCCTCTTTTCGAACATCGTCTGAACATGACCAGACGGCAGCTTTTCGGCCGTTCTGCACTCGGTCTGGGCACGGCGGCGATGGCGAACATGCTCAGCCCCGATCTGCTCGCTAGCAACGGGCCTGCTGGCCCTGGGACGCATCATGCGGCGAAAGCGAAGCGCGTGATCTATCTCTTCATGAGTGGTGGCCCGAGCCAGCATGACCTGTGGGATTACAAGCCGAAGATGGGCGAAATGTTCGGGCAAGATTTGCCGGAGTATGTGCGTGATGGGCAACGCATCACTGGCATGACGGCGGGTCAGAAGACCTTGCCTATCTGTCCTAGCAAATACAAATTCACGAAACAGGAGAACAATGATCGTGGCGTTTATGTCAGTGAATTGCTGCCTCATACAGCGACCGTGGCGAAGGATCTGTGTGTCGTGCACAGCACGTTTACCGAAGCGATCAATCATGACCCGGCCGTCACTTTCATTCAAACAGGCAGCCAGATTCCTGGGCGGCCGAGTTTGGGATCGTGGTTGAGTTATGGTCTAGGGAGCCCGAATCAGAATCTGCCTGGCTATGTGGTCATGCACGCGCAGAGCAGCTTTGCTGAGCAGAGTCTCTTTGGCCGATTGTGGGGTAGTGGTTTCCTGCCGTCAGACTATCAAGGGGTGCTCATGCGCAGCGAGGGCGATCCCGTGCTCTATCTGAACAACCCCAAAGGCGTGACTCGAAATGATCGGCGCGCCCAACTCGATGCCTTGGTCGCAATCAATCAGGGCCAACACGAACGCTTTGCCGACCCTGAAGTCCTCTCGCGAATCAAACAACACGAGATGGCTTACCGTATGCAGGCCTCCGTTCCTGAGTTGATGGATCTCTCGGACGAGAGTGAGGCCACTTTCGCGCTGTATGGCGAGGAAGCACGCAAGCCAGGGACCTTTGCGGCGTGCTGTCTGAATGCTAGACGGCTGGCGGAACGCGGTGTGAGGAATATCCAGATCTTCCATCGCGGCTGGGATGCTCATGGCAATTTGCCGAAAGAGCATGAGTCCCAATGCAAAGACGTTGACCAAGGGTGCGCGGGTCTGATTAAGGATCTTAAGCAACGCGGCCTCCTCGAGGATACACTTGTGGTGTGGGGTGGTGAATTTGGTAGGACAGCCTATTGTCAGGGTGGCCTCTCGCATAAGAACTACGGCCGCGATCATCATCCACGCTGTTTCACCATCTGGATGGCCGGTGGCGGCGTGAAAGCCGGGATCACCTATGGTCAAACGGACGATTTCGGTTACAACATCGCCGATGCCGATGGCAACCCCATGAGCCCCAAACCCGGTAAAGACCATTGGACACCCGGCACGATGCATATCCACGATCTGAATGCGACCATCCTGCATTTGTTAGGTATCGATCACAGGAAACTAACTTACCGCTACCAAGGCCGAGATTTCCGCCTCACCGATGTCCACGGCCACGTCATGCACGACCTGATCGCGTAGTGATAGGTTCACGTCAACTGCCTGTCGCATTTGGAATCTTGACAGAGGCAATAGTCCGCGCCCAAAGCTAGGCTTTTCATGAAGCCCACACCGATCGTTTTAAACGATAAATTCCCCGCCACGATCTGGCAGTGTTGGATGATCGATCGATTCCGTTCGATGCGGGAAGGGTTGACTATCCTCACCGACATTCCTTCTACGAGATTCACATGGTAAGAACGACGATGCCCCATCTAGAAAGTCTGCTAACGGATTCACCTAACTAAGCTCACATTCATTCGTCCCATAGATCTAGTGGATGTCGATCGCGTTCCCAAGAAGTCACTCAACCTGATCGATTGGGACCCGATGATAGAAGACTGGACCACTTGGCACCTACCATCACCCCTTTGGGCGATGGTACTGAGAAAGTCACCTTCACCCTTCTCATTCAGGCCGACACCCTGAACTGGTTCACCCAAGTGCGAGTGATTCCGGTCGACTAACCAAGCCATGCACCTGTCGGCGAATGGCTTGGAGAATCCATCTGATCAGCAGTCTGTCGTGGCCGTTCTCGAGAGTTTCTCAGAAGAAGCTCTTGGCTGGGTTGAGTTAGGCGCGATGAATTTAGCTCGTAAGATCGCGAATATTGGATTGAAAGCGTCGGTTGACGGCCCCGCAGGCACCTGTTAAGTAGCGCCGAATTCGCTAGGATGGCATCGAATTGCTGTCTCTGCGACTCCAGCACCAAGTACTATTTCAACACAAGACTATGGCAACCTTCGCAATCAATGGATTCGGCCGCATCGGCCGGATGGTTCTCCGGGCAATGTCCCAGGAAACTTTAGAGCAGGTCGTGGCAATCAACGACCTCACCGACAACCACACCCTGGCGCACCTTCTCAAATGGGACTCCGTCGCTGGTAAGTATGATGGTGATGTTTCTTATGATGATGAATCCATCACGGTTCGGGGGCACAAGATCCGCGCCTATGCTGAGCGCGATCCTGCGGCGTTGCCTTGGGGCAAACTCGGAGTGGACGTGGTTCTCGAATCCACCGGTTTCTTCTGCAGCCGCGACGGTGCGGGCAAGCACATCGAAGCTGGTGCCAAGAAGGTCGTCATTTCTGCGCCTGCCAAGGATCCAGACATCACCATGTGCCTCGGCATCAATGATGGTGACTATGACGCTTCCAAGCATCACATCGTTTCCAACGCCAGCTGCACGACGAACTGTCTCGCACCGATGGTGAAAGTTTTGCATGACTCCTTCGGTGTCGAAGGCGGTGTCATGAGCACGATCCACTCTTACACGGGTGATCAGCGTCTTCTCGATGCGCCACATAGCGACTTGCGTCGTGCGCGTTCCGCAGCGGTGAACATCATTCCTTCTTCGACTGGAGCCGCTCGTGCGATTGCCGAAGTCATTCCTGCCATGAAAGGCAAGCTCAACGGCGGTGCCTTCCGCGTCCCTACTCCAACGGGTTCGGTGACTGATTTCACGGCTCTTTTGACGAAGGCTGCGAGCAATGAAGAGGTGAACGCTGCTTTGAAAGAAGCTGCGGATGGTCCTCTCAAGGGCATCCTCGAATACAGCGAAGAGCCTCTCGTGCTCCAGGACATCGTGGGCAATCCGCACTCCTGCATCTTGGATGGTCTCTCGACCATGGGTGTCATGGAAGGTAAGATGGTTAAGCTCGTCGGTTGGTATGACAACGAGTGGGGCTACAGCAACCGTGCTGTGGACATGATGAACAAGCTCGGCGCGTCGATCTAACACGCTTCCATGCCCAAACTCAGCTTTCGCGATGTCGCCCCGAACGGGAAACGCGTCTTCATTCGAGTCGATTACAATGTCCCGCTCAAGGACGGCGAAATCACGGATGACACTCGGATCCGAGCCAGCTTGCCGACGATTCAGGATCTCCTGAGTCGCGGCGGTCGGCTGATCTTGGCATCCCATCTTGGTCGGCCTAAGGGTGAGAAGAACCCTGAGTTCTCTCTCGCTCCGGTAGCCAAACGTTTGGCGGAGTTGGTCGATGCCAAGGTGCATTTCCTTGGTGAGACCGTCGGTCCCGAAGTCGAGAAAGCGGCTAATGCGCTGGGCGAAGGTGAGATTCTCCTCTTGGAGAATGTTCGTTTTTTCCCTGGAGAAACGGCCAATGATCCGGAATTCGCTAAGAAATTGGCAGCGTTGGCAGATATCTATGTGAACGACGCCTTTGGCACCGCGC
>JBLHHN010000485.1:0-4299 GCA_047616785.1 Verrucomicrobiales bacterium | reverse complement strand
TGGGATCGAAGCTTGGCAAAGAGCCGCTATAAGCTTGTAGGAAACTGCCTGATAGAGCAATCAAGGAATTCCCTTGATCCTTTAAACTGCTAAAGGGATACTCCCTTTAGCAGTTTTATGACTGCGAATCTTGTAGAACATGGTTTTGACTGCCTGTGTCCCCATAAATTGTGGGACCCTTGGTCGCGGCGGACTGGATAGCAAGATGATGAGGCGGATGGGAAAAGACCGCTACGCTTTGGCCGGGATCCCTCCGCTCAGCCAGAGAAGTCTAAAGAACTGCCAGCAGACGATGAGAATGGCTCAAAGATGGGAAAGAAACCTCCTGGGCCAGATCAGCGGGATAAAAAGTGGGGTGGGGTCTTCATAAGCCAGATTCTGTTCGTCACCTCAGTGAGGTGACGTGCGACCATTTGTCTCCCCGCCGAAGCGGGATCCCGCCGAAGCGAGAGGCGACTAATACCCGGAGATAATGCCAGCAAGCTGGCGTCGGAGCAGGCGACTCCTTCCTCCTGTTCTGTCTTGCACCACGCGGGGTTTGTCCTGCCTCCTTCCTTACGGTTGGAGCGGTGAGCTCTTACCTCGCCATTTCACCCTTACCTCGCAGCCGAAGCTGCGGGGCGGTTTATTTTCTGCGACACTTTCCGTCACCGTAGACTTACGTCCACGATGCCCACGTTTTCACATGGCATGCTGCCTTGTGGTGTCCGGACTTTCCTCTCGCAGATACTAGCCTGCGAGCGATCGCTCAGACCCCACCCCGCAGAGAGGGTGGCAGCTTCCTTAAGATCCGCAACTCCGATCGACCAGGACTATGGGTTCACTTTACTGCGGAATTGGCGAACAGATTCCGCAGGCGTCACATAGCGCATGTACTCCTCAGATCGGAGGGCAGTCCCCATGAACACCTCGTCATTTTGAAAGGTCATCAAGCTCGGCTGTGCCGCAGGTGCGGCCACGTGGATCTCGTTGGCTCCCGTCTCGGCTATCACGCGTTGAACGTTCTTCAATGTGATGCCGCAACCCGGCATGATGATGATTCTCCCCGTAGCGTGTTCGATCAGTCGGCGGATCAGGTCCGAGCCTTCGAAAACAGACGGTTCCTGCCCAGATGTAAGAATCCTATCCACGCCAAGCTCAATAAGAGTATCCAAGGCTTCAAATGGATCACGCGTCATATCGAACGCGCGATGGAAGGTCACTTGAAGTGGCCGCGCCTGCTCGATCAATGCTTTGGTTCTTTCCACATCGATCGTTGCCTCAGGCGTCAGCAGACCGAAAACCACGGCATCGACTCCTTCCTCTTTAAAGATGCGCACATCCTCTGCCATGACGGCGAACTCTTCATCGGTGTGGCAGAAATCGCCGCCGCGCGGACGCACCATGACCGAGAGCGGAATGTCTGCCTTTCGCTTCGTCTCACGGATCGCACCCAAGCTTGGGGTCGTGCCACCTTCGAGCAAGTTGGCACAGAACTCGACGCGACTTGCGCCGCCCTCGGCAGAAGCGATGGCACTCTCGACGGAATCAATACACATTTCCAGAATCATGATGACCCAGACTCACCACGATCTCGACACGATCTCAAGCTTGAACACACCTAACGTGTGAACCAGGCACCAATAGCCTGCTGATTCGCGCCTGCATGGAGGACATGGGCGTTTTCGTAGTCTTCCTCTAACAAAGCGTAAGCAAGAGCGCATTGCAACGCCAAGGCAGCGCCCAAGGTATCGCCGATGACTTGATGAGGATCCAGGGCGGGGGTATCTTCGGTGAATCGATGAAGGATGCGCACGGCATGTTCAGAAGCCTCGGGCAATCCATCACGAACGCTCTGCATGGCATCGTGTTTGGTGAGACCAGCCGCATACGTGTAGGCCGGTGTGATGCACTGAACCGTGGGCGACTGCTTTTCGTCCGTTCGTTCTAACAACACGGCACCCGCGCCTTCACTTGTCACCAACTCATGGGAAAAGAGCGCGACGGCCTCAGTGCTTAGCCAATCAAGTTCTTCTCCGCCGACGATGATTACGCCATCGACGCGTTCATCGAGCAGCCACTCAATGCCGAGATCCATGCCGGCAAGGAATTGCGCGGAATCGCCAACCAACGTGTAGGCGGGTCCTCGGGACTCTAGCATCGCGGCTAAATGGCTCGCCGGTGCATTGAAGACGGTTTCAGGAAAGAGGATGGGGCTGGCGAATGTCGGGTCTGAGAGAACCTCGCCATAGAATCGATTGCTGTAGTTCACGCAGCCATTCATGAAAGTGAAGATCATTCCCAGTCTGTAGCTTCCTTCTTTCAGTTGAAGCATGCGTTCCTCGCCCAACGCCTCGAGTGAAGCGGCCACTGCAAAGCGCGTGATCGGGCTGCATCGCCGCAATCGAGGATTGCGCAGAAATGCTAGAGATGTCTCTGGCTTGGGAACAGGCCGTGTCTCCACGGGTGCATGGGTGCCTTCACGCTGTGATTCGACACAAGGAATCGCGAGGTTTCCCATCACTGCTGCTTTCAGAGCTTGGATGCCCCAACCTGCAGAGGAGACTGCGCCGGCCCCTTGAATGGCAATGTGAGTGCTACTCATGGGGCGCGGCGAAGGATGAGAGATGCGTTGGAACCACCGAAACCGAAGGAATTGGTGAGCACGTGATTCACGGGGACCTGGCGAGGCTCTAGCACGAGGTCAAATGTGCACACCGGATCAGGAGTGCGCACATTCAAGGAGGGAGGAATCCATTGCTCTTGCAACGTCATGAGCGCGATGACAGTTTCCACGGCACCAGCTCCTCCTAACAGATGGCCGATGGCCCCTTTCGTGGAACTGACTTTGATCTTGGTCACATCCGTTCCAGCCCATCGTTGAATGGCGGCTCCTTCAGCCAGGTCATTCAAAGGCGTGCCCGTGCCGTGAGCGTTGAGATAATCGATCTCGCATGGGGCGATGCTTGCTTCATGACAGGCCGCGTCCATGCTAGCGACGGCCGCGACCCCATCGGGGTGTGGTTGTGTGAGATGGTGAACGTCCGTAGCCGCACCATAGCCGACGATCTCTCCTAAGATCGTGGCACCGCGCGCCTGTGCTCGTTCTTCATCTTCTAACATCAGAACAGCCGCTCCCTCGCCAAGCGCCAGGCCATCGCGATTCGCATCGAAGGGACGAGGAAGGGTAGGAGAGAGGGCTTGCAGCGAATCGAATCCTGCGAAGACCAGTTGGCAGAGGGCATCATAGCCGCCTGTGATCACGCACTGAGCGCGTCCCTGACGGATCAAACGGTAGGCCTGCCCCACGGCGTCGGCGCCAGACGCGCACGCATTGCTCACAATGGTGATCGGTCCGGCAACATCGAGAGCCTGACAGAGATTCAGAAGCTGATTCTGAGGTTGGTAGAGCGCGACCCGACTTGCTTGGCCTTGGCGACGGGTGGGTTCGGTGTGCGCTTGCTGATAATAGGCTTCTCCTAGACTCATCCCTCCTGCGGAGGTGCCGATGACAAGGGGCGGTTCTAAGGCACGCTCGGCGTCACCCCAGCCAGATTGATCCCATGCTTCGTAACCGGCTAACAAGAGAAGCTTCGAAGCGCGGTCGAGTCGTTTCTTTTGGCGTGATGTGAGGTTTCGTGGATCGATGTTCGCGGGCATTGGTACTTCGCCACCCTGCTGAGTTCGCTGCTGCGCCGTGTCGAAGAGCGTGATCTTACGCAGCGCGGATCGTCCTTCTTGAAAGCCCGCTGCGTTTGCTTCCCAGCCTACGCCTAAAGAAGTGACAATGCCAGCCCCAGTTACCACGACTCGCCTTGGAGCTTCTTTCTCAGAGAATGTCTGTGTTGCGTCGTAGGGCACGGCTTCTAGTGGTCTAACAAGTCTGGCCGATTCTGAGCGGTACGTTTCATGCCTTCTTCAGCACGCCATGTGTCGATCTTCTTGTGGTGTCCGGACAAGAGGACCTCAGGCACTGGCATGCCACGGAATTCTGGAGGACGTGTGTAGTGGGGAGCTTCGAGCAAGCCCTCGCTGAAGGATTCCTGCCAGGCTGACCGATCATCCCCAAGAACTCCCGGAAGAAGCCTCACCACAGCATCGGTGATCACGGCTGCGGCGATGGAGCCATTCGTGAGAACGTAGTCGCCAATGGAAATCTCGCGGTTCACGAGACCCTCGACGACGCGATGATCCACGCCTTCGTAATGTCCACACAGAAAGATCAATTGACGATCAGGATGGGCCGCAAGGTCTTCGGCCATGCGTTGGTCGAAGCTCTGACCTTGAGGCGTCATGAGTAGCACTTCGGAGACGAGCCTC
>JBLHHN010000484.1:0-4330 GCA_047616785.1 Verrucomicrobiales bacterium | reverse complement strand
TAAGGAAAACGCTTGGGGCAGCAACTCGGACTGCACATCTTTGATCTTTCGTCTGAATTCAAATTTGAGAGTCTTGATGCGTCTCTGGATGGCGGGTGCGCGTAGCCATCAGCGATGCCGACTCCTGTTAGACAATCACGCGACCAGTTCGATTGCTTGGTGATTGGTGCTGGCATCGCAGGCCTCATGGCGGCGACGATACTTTCGACAGCCGGTGTGAGCGTTCGCATTGTCGACAAGGGACGCGGTCCTGGTGGCCGCATGGCAACGCGCCGATGGGCAGGCGCTGTATTTGATCACGGCGCCCAGTTCTTCACCGTGCGCGATGCACGGTTTGCCCGTTGGGTAGAGCAATGGCGGGTGCTTGGCCTTGTTCAGCCTTGGTATGATCTAGGAAATACCGGCAGGCACTATCGCGGCGAGCCAGGAATGACAGCAATCGCCAAGCACCTTGCTTCAAAGCTCGACGTACAGCGGCAAGCGTTCGTCGAGAAGGTGATTCGCCTCGACGATCAATGGCAAGTCGTTGTTCGTGGCGGGGAGATCCTCACCGCCTCACACTTGTTAGTCACCGCACCCGTGCCACAGGCATTAACCCTCCTCGATGCCAGCCTGATGGAACTCGAAAAAGCGGATCAACACGCCCTGCGCGCCGTTCATTACCACCGCTGTATCGCTGCTTTGGCAACATTGGATCGTCCGAGCGGCATCACCACGCATCAAGGCGCCCTGAAGCTTTCTGGAGAACCGATCCAATGGATCTCTGACAATTATCGCAAAGGTATATCGACCGAAGTGCCTTCTGTGACGATTCAAAGCACACCTACCTTCGCCGAAGAGCACTGGGACACCAAAGACTCGATTCGCATACCTATTCTACTAGAGGCAGCTTCCGAATTCCTGAGCGCCAACGTCATTTCTTTTCATGGTCATCGCTGGGGGTACAGCCAACCGACGAGTGCATTTGGCAAAGAGGCCTTTGTAGTTTCGCGACTGCGTCTGGCCCTCGCGGGCGACGGCTTTGCTGGCGGCCGCGTTGAAGGCGCCGCTGTGTCAGGCCTGACCGCCGGCGAGTCACTTGTGAGGATGATTCAATCCATGCCACACTAACTTTGATGCCACCACTTCGTATCTTAATGCATTTGTGATATGTTACTTGATCGCTTGTAAAGGTGGCTCAAGGAGGCCTTCCAGCCAACGTTTCGGCCAAGCCATGGTCCTTTGTCCTGCGCCCAGAAGCGCTCCCAGCACACCTCCTCGGTGCACGTTGTCACCACCAAGATTTGTGTTGGCAATCAACCCTTCCTCCGGGCGGTCGGCATATTTCAAGGCTAAGTAGATCACCGCCGGAACGGCTTGATCCACGTAACAGGCCGTGGAGAGAAGAGTTCCGATGACCTCTTCATCGCTACGGTCCAACCATTTGGTCAGGGGAAATCCGAAGTGAGGATTGCGCTGTCGAGCATGCTCTTCTTTGATCGTGTCGGCAAGAATTTGGCCATGCAAGGTTGGTATCAATAGCGATAGTATAGCTTCACCAGCGGATCGCATGGCATCCCCTGGATGCGTGAGTGCCAAATGTTCCAGGGCTACCGAACGCGCTTTCTCAGGATCGTCGGCGAAGTAGAGTGCGACAGGCAACATCATCACGAGCCCACCAATGTGCTTTTCTGACACCCCACATTTCTGAGGCGGGCGACCTTGAGCCAGATTGGAGAAGAAGCCGCGATGACATTCTTCTAGATACGTGTCGCGATGCTTTTGCGGTGGTGTTAGGTAGTCGATGTAGCGGCGAAGGTAGCTATCGGCATCATACTCGCCAGCCTCACGAAGCATCTCCCAGGCCAAGGCGGCGAGCTTGATAGTCAGCGTGTTCTCACCAGCGTGCAAGTTCTGATGGTAGTGGACACCCTGCATGCCCCAGAATGGCCGCTGGTCTCCGAGAATATCCAGTCCGGGTGATAGAGCGTCCCACTTGGATCTCCACAGAATACTGTCAGGGTGAGGTGACTTCGGGGCAACAAACTCAGTAATCCGCCCATAGTCCTGATGTAAGGAGAAACGGTTGTAGTACCAGTGCGCAGGCATGGCCAAAGCATCACCCATCCATATGCCCAGCAGTGCTCTGTATACGCAATCTCTCAAAGAACCAGACGACGGATCAGCGGATAGCGGAGGATTGACCATTCCTCTGGATATACGAGCCTCCTTGATCAATGGAGACCTACCTCCGACTCTAATTGTTCAGCTATTGTCTAGCCACCAAGCGTAAGGAAATGTATAAGACCTTTGTTAACCATGATAAGTCAGAGCGACCAGGAGCAGTTCTTTGAGATCAGTGCGGTATCTCGCTTAACGGGCGTCTCCACGCCGAACATTCGTGTCTGGGAGAAACGCCACAATGTCGTGGAACCAAAGCGTTCCAAGACAAAGCGGCGACTCTATACGCCTGATGACATCCAGCGACTCACCCTCCTCAAGGCGCTGGTCGACCGTGGGCACGCCATTGGTACCATCGCAGCTCTCACGACGGCACAGCTCGAGCAGCGACTGGAAGATCATAAAGCCGTCGATGCTCCAAAGACGAGAAACCCCCTGAGTTGTCGACTTCTGGTGATCGGCGAAACACTGCGGAAGCAGTTCGCAGGATCGAGTGATTTCGTTGAAGGAACACAACTCGTCGCCTCGTTCGGAGCGATCGAAGAGGCAGAAGAATGGGCGGCCACTTCGGTCGATGTGGTGATCATCGAATGCGCCACACTCTTCGAGGATACCATTCCAAACGTGCAGGAACTGGTAAAACGCACCCACGCCCTTCGGGCCGTCATCGTCTATCAGTTCACCCAGCAATCGACTATCGCCCTGATCGACAAAGGGCTGAATGGAATCACCGCCCTGCCAGCTCCGATCAGCGCCGAAGAGCTGAGAGTCGTGCTTCAAGCCGATGTTTCACTGGCCATCCGTCAATCCAAACAGCCCATCAGTCCGCTGGAATCAGATGATGAAATGATCCCCAAACGCCGATTTAGTGACGAACAGATCGCCGCCGCCTCTCTCGCCTCCACCACGATAGGGTGCGAGTGCCCAAAGCATCTTGGTCAATTACTAACTAGCCTGACAGCCTTTGAGCAGTACTCAACAGAGTGCGAAAGCCGGAACGCTAAAGATGAAGCATTGCACCGTTTCCTGCACCAAACCACAGCGCAGGCCCGATCCATGATGGAATACGCACTGCAGGAAGTCATCGAGGCCGAAGGCATCAAACTGTAAGACGCTCGACCGGAGGTCGTCTCTTTGTTTAGCTTTTGTACAATTATTTACAGCATTGATGCATCCGATCGGTTGAATGCGCGCGTAAAGTTCAACAAACATTGAACCGACATGCACCCATCCCCTCAACCCACGACCAATAAAGCGGTAACTCACGAATCAGATGCGCGTTTGCTCATGCTGATGGAGGGGATCCGAAGCCATGATGCGCCAAGCTTCGACGAACTCTGTTCGACCGTGAGAGGTAACCTCATCGCGACCATTTACAAAGTCTTGAACAACCGAGAAGATTCTGAAGATGTTTGTCAGGAAGTCTTATCGAAAGTTTGGGAGCACGGAAATCTGTTTGATCGTAACAAAGGCAAGCCACTCACGTGGCTTCGAACTCTCGCCAGAAACAGAGCCATTGATAGACTGCGAAGCAAGCAGCGGCGCGCAGATCTCAACAATCGGTTCCGTAGTGAAGTGGACACCCCAATCACTCAAACGACTCGCAACCTGACAGACGAAGTCACCACCCGAGAACATGCGGCGATCGTTAGGAATGCCGTGATCCGACTAACACCAGACCAGAAACAAGTTCTCGAGCTTGCCTACTTCGGAGGACTGACACAATCAGAAATCGCCGATCAGCTAGATCAACCTCTCGGAACAGTGAAGGCAAGGATACGTCGGAGCGTAAAGCGTCTTCGAGAGCAAGTCTCTCCAATCCTCATCGCATAAGCTCACTAGCGGCGACGTTATTCAGATCCAAGACCTCAATGCACAGTCATGGAGCACACATTCCGCACACTGCCCGGCAATTTAGTGGCAATTCAGTTTAGATGGCGTATTGTTAGTCTGTGTTCTTGTTTGGTGGATTTGGTTTGCTTGTGAAGATTGTTCCTTTTAGGCCAAGCGCGATTAGGTACTGTCCTTGCTCGTAAGATAGCGGGCTCGCGAGGCATCTCTCTCGTCCTCGACTCATCACCAGGATGCCTCTGAATTTGTGTATCATGATGAACGAGGTCGGGCGCTTCGTCGGCTTGCGATCCAGGTCTTTCAGTTTAAGGTCTTTCTC
>JBLHHN010000483.1:0-4381 GCA_047616785.1 Verrucomicrobiales bacterium | reverse complement strand
ACTGATTCCCGTTTCTCCGTTTGATAGGCTTCATCTCCGCCATCCAGAAATGGTAACCAAAGGATCCGACGGAATGCACCGCCTGTTTGAATGTCAGTTCGATCTTGAAACGCAGACTGTAGAGCAGAATGATTTCTTCAGCGCTCAATGTGAGATCGGTAGTGAGAAGAATGATTCGCCCCTCACAGGATGGTCTACCAGGACGAACCTCACCACCGCCTTGGCTGGTTTCCATAATAGATTCTTTGTTAGAAATTGGATTTCGACATTTCGTTCCCCGTAGACAGGGCTATGAACCGACTTGAATCTCGCTTTCCCAAAGAGGTTCTGAAGCTTCACCGCGAGCCCGTATGCCTTAGGGCGACCACGCTTCCGTTTCTGGATGACAGGCGCTTTCTCGAAAGCCACGGTCGTCTTTCGCACCCTGGTCACCAGATCACAGGAGCGCGCCTTTGCCCCATCAATCATCTTGCCGTTGGCGTAGTAAGCGTCTGCAAGAAGAATGAACTTCAGATCCTTGCAGACCGACTTGAGCATCTCATTGGCCTTGTCGATCAACGTTCGTTTGTCGCGGTTTGAGAGAACGATCCCCTCATGAATACGGGCGCATATCGGCACGCAGAAGTAATAGCCGCGCACTTGGCAGAGGACACCAAAGGCCTGGAAAGAGTGGCCCATGATATACTGAGGCTTGGTGTTAGACTCGGACTGCTGATGGAGAAACTTCACGCCGGGCATCTTGCGCCCCTCCTTGGAATTCTCGATGCCGTCGAGAAGCAAGACTGGCTCGACCCAGGCCTTGGGGGCCACGCCGTAGTAGACGAGCACGGCGTCGCAGGTGAGCAGGTGAGCAGGTTGTCCTGGTGCAGAGCGGCGGCAGAGGCGTCATCGCCATCGAATGCGGGCAGGGGGACCTCCAGCTCCTGATCGAAGAGGTAGTCTTCCAGCGCTTCGATTCTGGATTCGTCTTTGGGATCACACACTAGATAGATCTTAGCCGAAAAGCCAATGTCTCTAATATCCATTGAGTAACAATGTCAGAATTTGCATTTTGAGCCGCCCATGAACACGATTTGATCGCATCGGACGCTGTGAGCAGCCATTCTAAGGAGAGCTGGGCGCAGCTCTCCCGTGAACTTCCCCCTATGCTGGATCGTTACGCGGCTTTTTTCTTCAGCTTCAGCGCTTCATTCCGCTTGCCGCGAGCCTTCTCTTTGCGAAGCCATACTATGCGGCGGATGTTATACGATAGCAATTTCGTTAGTTGCTCGTGCCGCACTGCTTCCAGTCCTCTCCGGATCACATCTTCATATCCGTGATTGAACTTCAGTGTAAAGATGCGCGACTCGACCGCGCTCCGATTGTTTCGTGCTTTGCGGTAAGCGTGCTTTCGTAAGTCTCTTGCTCAATCGCAGCGCGCCCTTTGGCACCGGCGAAGCTGAAGACTTCAACTCTACCTTTGTGCTTTGCCATATATTCCTCTCTCACTTTGCGATTCGTGTAGCCGTCATCAAGGCTGATGTCTTTGGGAACGACGCCAGTGTTCTGCTCGTTGGCTTCGAGCGCGTCTGACAGTTGGCCAGAGTCAGCGGCATTGCCTCTAGGGAGACCGTGTGCCGTGGCCAATCCTTTGCCGCTAAAGGCAAGCTGTGGTTTGTAACCTGACTCGATTTCCCAGCCGCCTTTCTTAATGATGGCAGTGTCTTCGTCGCTGATTGATATCACTTTCTCACTGGCCGCAGCCATTGGATCGCGAAAGATGCGTTTTCGGCTGGAAGCACTGATTCGCTCGATAGAACCAAGGTCCTTCTGGCTTTGTCCGATCAACTTTACGACGGCTTGCGCCTTGCTTGGGGGCAACGGGACGTTAGCCACAGCCTTGCTCGCGGTCGCCAGAATGGGCCCGAAGACCCTAGCCAACCTGGCAACGCGTGTGTAGATCTTAGCATAGAGAACCTTGGGCGGTGTCTTCCCGTTCTGTTTCCCTGACATCATACCAATACGCTTTGCTTGGAGTTCGATCTCTTCCGCAATCTCACGGGCACGTATGGCAAACACTTGCTTTGTCCAATCAGGGAATCCTAACTTCAATTTTCTCAAGCGATCAAAAAGTCCTGTCATTCGCATTGCCAGGGCGACTTACAAACTGGAATCTGTCGGGTAATTGCTGTTTGCACTCATCGAGGTACTGTCGATCACGACCTCTTCAAACGTGTCTAAGCCCGTTGCTTTTGCATGCCCCAACTGAGACAGCAGGATCAGATGCCGAGTGGATTATCTAACAGTAATCACATTGTCCGCCACCGTGCTCGTTCCAGGAACCTGGAACTGATGGGTTTCAAAGAAGCGATGCAGTGTGATCGATTCTTTGAGAATGAGACGGAACTCGGTGCTCTTTGGACCACCGATCCAACCACGTAATAACAAGAGTACATAGACGATAATGGCAGGTATTCGAGGTCGTCCGCCCTCAAAATCAAGCGGACAAGTGTCAGGATCCGGCAGATCAGCCATGGAGTCGACGGAAGGGCTGAGCCGCTCAAAGAAGCGCCGGTCAGCCTCACGCATGGCTTTCTTCTTCAAGCCGCGGATATCGAGATCGTGGTCGAGCTCGCGGATGATTTCTGAATAAGAATCGACGATCTCGATGGCATCCTTGACGAGATCGTTCAGGTCAGAGCTGAGTTCCGCCTCAAGAAGCAGTCCCTGCTCCAACGAATCCTCAGCATCACTAAATTCAGACCTCCTGACGTAGCAAATCCGCTGATTGCGGCAAGAAACTGCTAGTAACACCGACTTGGCCCATTTTTCGATAATTTTCACATAATTGGCCATTATCAATAAACTCCATATCCCCATTCTGAAAATAAACCGGAGCAACAACAATGATAGAATCTAAATCAGCGGAACACTGCCTTGATTTATCGCTATGCTAACCTGTTGACGGTAAGAGGACTACAATGTATTTATAAAAGTTCGAGCGATGCCTCGCACTTATGTCAAGAGGTCTAAAATTGTAAATCATTGGTTTTCAATTATTTGCGACACCACAAGACTAACGTAAAGGCTAATTAAATTTTCAATCTATAGGTTTCTGGGACAGGCCCTACCTAAGCAGCGCGTTCTCGCTTCTTTGGGCCTCGCCAATCTTCCTCTCAAAGAACTACAACCTATGGCCAAGGCCATCGAACGGGCTCTCCTCGATCGCGCTTCTCTGTTCTCTGATGAGATCGAGCCCATTCATCTTCTCGACCACGGCTGCCTATTGGGTAGATCGCGTTTATCGCCAGATTGCTCGCGATGATAGATTCCGCTATCCTCAGTTCGTGTTTCATTCTAAAGATCAAAATTCTTCTTCTCAGAATGCCATTTCTGGTAACCTCGAAAGTGTGTTCATCGACCAAATAGAGCACACACATGATGCCATGATTGGTCCTCCGTTAGTCGACAAGGCCGCTTGGGAACAACTTGATCTGACGCAATGTTTACGAGACCTCGGATTCAATAACAAACAAATCACTGCCGCCGCCTCCAGCGTCATGAGCACGATTCGTGCGGCCCTCTAGTGAACACGCAATGGTGCAATGGATCCCCACCACCGCTATGCCCGAGTTGTTAGGCGACGAGGTTCTCGACCTCGACCTCGATCACCAACACTTTTACCGCATTAGCGACAAACTACTTAAACACCAAGTAGACATCGAAACGCATCTCCGCAGCCAAACTCAGAAGCTCTTTGCGCCAGAGCGCACCATCAGACTCTATGACCTGACAAACACTTATTTTGAAGGTCAAGCCGAAGCCAATTCCAAGGCGAAACGCGGCATGAGTAAAGAGAAACGGCACGACCGTCCGTTGGTGGTCCTCGGTGTCGTTTACGACGGTAGCGGAATTGCCTTCGCCAGCAAGACGTTCTCCGGCAACATGAACGATGGCAAATCGCTAGTAGAAATGGCGCAATTCGGACCGCGAGAGCAAATCGCCGGTAGAGATACGCGTTTTGCAGGAACTCGCGCTTAATGGCGGTGTCTCTGGCAAACATACAAACAAGGAGTCAAAGGAAGTGATAGACATAATTCTGCTCTGTCGAAGCACCGTGCGGATGGAGAAAGAGAAAGCCATGTTCAGCAAAGCGGAGGTGCGTTTTTAAGAAGCCGCGGTGAAGCTCGACGAACGACTTAAGAAAGGGCTGTTGATAGTAAGCAAGAAGATCCAACAGGCTATCGGGCGGCTAAAAGCCCAACATCCGCGTGTGCAACGCTTCTATGCCATCGAGTTGAGCGACGCATCCAAGCCTATGATAGGATTAGCCTGGGAGCGAAAAGATGTCGCGTATCAAGAGAACGAAAACCCATTTGGTTGTTTCGCCCTACGAACCGAC
>JBLHHN010000482.1:0-4385 GCA_047616785.1 Verrucomicrobiales bacterium | reverse complement strand
CAAAGCGGAACTCCGGCGCATCAGGCACCTCAATGGACCCGTCCGAGCCATCAAAGAAGATCGCGCCGCCTACTTTTCCTTCGTCAGGTTTCCATTCGGCCGTTCCGGCGATAGCGCCTATGTGAGAACCAACCAAGTCGGCAGCACTCGCACCATCCGCTTCATCAAGCGACCAGTGGGCGACGATGTTCCCTTTGAGAGAACCCATTGCCGCCGGTGCCGGACTGCCAGGATCTGTCGGATCAAAGCCTGCCGCAACTTCGGCGCCATCTTCACGGCCATCACCATCCGAGTCTTTCACTAATGGATCCGTCCAGTGCACGTTCACCTCATCGCCGTCATTGAGATTGTCACCATCGGTGTCTTCTCCCACTGGATCGGTACCGAGCGCGGCTTCTTCGACATCGGTGAGGCCATCGCCGTCACTATCCGTCGCACCAGGATCAATGGGACGAATCACATCACCAGGATTGGCTGCAAGAAATGCGACGTTCTCCGAAGACAACGCTCTGGTGTACACCTGGAGATCATCGTAGGTGCCGGTCGTCGCGAGTGGGCCAAAGGCTCCGAAGAAGAAATGACCTGGCTCAGGAGGAATCGCTTCACCCAAGCCTTCGCCAGAACCTATCAAAACCCCATCGAGGTAGACGGAGACCTTGTCGTGATTCCTTTCGGTGATCAGAGCCACATGATACGTCGTATCCACAGCAATCACCGGATCAATGGTGATCAGCGGTTCTTCGCTGACATCTAGCGCCAACCACCAAAGGCCACCATCAGGCGTCACTAACAGACTCGTGACTGGATTCGCGTCCGTGATCGAAGCCCGTGAGACCACCGCGCCCAACACATCTGGATAGGCACTGAGATTCATCCAGAACGTCGCTGTGTAGTCCGTCAGATCACCGAGCTTCGCCGCCGGTGCCGTGAACGCCCCCCCGCCAGCGACGGCAGCCGCTTGGCCCGTCGCCAATCCGTCCTGGACAAAGCTCACCGAGCCATCGCCGGTAATGTAGATCCCTGGACGACCATACCCCGTGATATCCGCAATCACCGCGTCTTCATTGGCAACATCGTCGAGAGGATAATGCCCCCCTGGCCCATCCAAATTGATCACACTCGCACTGATAGCAATCTCGGAACTTGGCGTGTCGGGGTCATTGGTGTCGAACGTGATGGACGCATTGAAAGCGCCCGTCTCATTTTTACTATCAAAGACATACTTCAAGTCGGCCGTACCTCCGGGAGCGATCCCTGTGGGGCTGGTCGTGATCGTCACGTGATCCCCTTCCGCGCCCGAGACGCTAAAGTTAGAAAGCGTGAGAGCATTGGTCTCACCATTGTTGCGAATGACGACAACGCCTTCGGTCGTCGCAGGTACCGTCGGCACTTGCCCGAGTTGGCTGCGCCGTCCCCAGATCACGTTAGGATCGGAGCCTTGAGCTGGGATCGCTTCATGGATCCCTGTCTTGACGTGAATGAAGTCCAGGTCAAAGGCACCGATACGATCCGTCGCAGGATGACCAAAGTAGAGATTCGGTCGTGCAGCACCCCCGACAGTATCAGCACCACCCGTGACAAAGTATGCCACACCTTCTTCACTACCATTGTGAAAAAGAGTTATCTTGTGCGTGGAACCTTCTTCTACCTCTTCAGGAATGATTTGTACCCAGAACTCTTGCCAATCCACCAGCTCATCAGCCGGGATCTTGAAGGCGTTGCCGTCCACATCTGTCTCCGTCACCCCGTTCAGCATGAGGCCATCGAAAGGCTCACCGTCCGCATCGAGCAACGCCTCATCACCATCGGCTAGTCCCAAGGCGAACCCAAAGACTCCGGATACCGTGTCCACGCCCACCGATCCCTTGCCACCAAATCGCACGCGTGTGCCATCGCCACCTGCTGGCCAAGCACCACCTTCTAAGACGTCGTCCAGAGGCAGGCCTTGTGCAGGAACCGCAAGTCGCAGCCGAAAGTGGAGTGTGAGTCCCTCCCCTTCGTCTATGTCCAATGGGTCCGTGCCACCATCCTCATCGAAATTTCTCGAGAACATGATCTTCCGATTGTCTCCAGTGTCCCCGGCGATGCGAGCATCCTGGTACCGAACAAACGTGGCGCCGTCCTGCTCAAGAATCTCGACGCCGCCGGGCATGCCACCATCAATGCCGAGAACGCCCTCCCATTGGTCGGAACCATTGTCATGGTTCCAAAGAGAGTCTGCATCTTCCAGACTGGTTTCATCGCTATTCCAATCGGAACCGACGGCGTCTTCAAGTGGTAGGTAGGCAGATTCTTGTGCTTGAGACCATTGAAGACTAAAGAGACCAGCTATGAGGGTACCCCATAGAAATGGAGTGAATCTATGTTTCATAAGATCGGGGTTTAGGGTTTGTGAGAGGACACTACGGAATCCCGCCATGTCCGACCCCATAGGCTTTAGAGAAACGCGTCACTAAAGGCAAGCCTCCAATCTATAGTCGATCAACTACCACCAACGCTTCACCGTCTGATCCCTCACATAACCCCGGCGGATGGCGGAATCTGGTTCCTCTTTCATCTGCATACGGCAAATGAGTCCCATCACGACACCAGCGACGAAGCCGCCGATATGCGCCATGTAGGCGACCCCACCCGCTTGCCCAGCTTCGGCAATTGATCCCGCGCCACTGACGAATTGGGTCAATGCCCACATGCCAATCACGAACACTGCAGGAATCGAAACCATGAAATACAATATGAGGGCATTCACCTTGTTTCTGGGAAAGAGCACCATGTAGGCACCCATCACTCCTGAGATGGCTCCCGAAGCACCTAACGTCGGAATCACACTGTCAGGACTCACCGCAATCTGCGCGAATGAGGCCACCAAACCGCTGATAAAATAGAAGCAAAGGAAACGCACATGACCAAAGCGATTCTCCACATTGTCACCAAAGATCCACAGATAGAGCAAATTTCCTCCAATGTGTGCCAGACCGCCATGCATGAACATGGACGTGAGCAAGGTGAGATAGATGGGCGATGGCCCCGGCATCTAAGGCACCGAAACCTGCTCACCTCCCACATTCAGGATCGAGGGCTCCACCAGATCCACGCCGCCCGTGATCTCTGCGGGTACCGCACTCTACCTATACGTGAAATCCGGATGAAACCATTGATAGATAAAGAAAGCCACATTTGTCCAAAAGAGAACGTGCGTCACATAGACCGGGCCGGAGATCTCGCGGTCGTCGTCTGAGATGGGAAAGAACATGTTCTATCAATGCCTCACTATTGTTCCGGCGCTTCGAAGATCTTGTCGTTGACCGCGACGTTGTGCTTCACTCTGCTGATCGTAAGCTCCACCACGCCGAACGCTGGATTCTTGATCTCAGAAAGCATCGGCAATTTGATGCCATCCATTTCTTGGTAGTCTTTCATCCCGATAGTGACATCCATCTCACCTTGGGGCCCCATGCTCATCTTCTGCTGGATCTGGACCATGAGACCAGACTCCGCATCTAAGTACCACGTTTCCTTACGCTCATCCTTCGAGGTCGCCTCGATCACATGCGTCTTCTTTCCTTCGACGTCGGCGTCCGGAAGCATCTTCATCACCGGGTAGTTCGTTTTCAAACTCAGCTCGCGATTGATGTTCCCTTCTCGCTTGAGCTGCTCCAACTCGGTGCCTTCAAAGATTCGGAAACCTTGTGCCGTGTCTTCGCCCCAGCCTTTCTTACCGTCGAACCCCTGTTTGACTTCCATGAAGCCAGGGATGCTTTGTTCCACATAGACTTTGTTCGGTGCCTTCTGAGACATGTTGACCTCGATGCTAACGCCAGCCGCTGCCATCGTGATCTTGGACACTGACACACGCGTCTTGATCTTCTTCAGAGCCTCTTCCCCACCGGTCGCCTTGATCAATTTATCAATCAAGGCCAAGGCTTTCGGATCGGTCTTCGACGCAGGCGTCTCTCCTAGGGAAAGGTTCGCCAGGACAATAAAAGAAAAGAGAGAAACGAAGAGGGGTTTCATGGAGAAAGAGGTTTGTTAGACACCGGGGAGGCGGCGCTGCTAGCCGTTTCACGTTGCAGCCATTTCATCGCTTTGTCGAGATCCGGATCCATGCCTTGAAAGAGCTTCTCCGGGCTCAGAGGCACCACCTCATCGGGAATGACACCTCGCCCCTCCACGCGCTGGCCCTTCGCTGTCTTCAAATCAGCGATCGCGTGTTGCAAACGATCGCCGTTCGGCAATTCACGAATGAACGATGGAAGCGCTGCCCCCATCGTGCGTCGCCCGACGACATGGGCGCGCCCAGCTTCCTGCATGCCTGCGGCGAAGATCTCTGAGGTGGAGGCGCTCATGCCATCGACAAGGATCACCACCGGTCCCAGAAAGGCCCC
>JBLHHN010000481.1:0-4428 GCA_047616785.1 Verrucomicrobiales bacterium | reverse complement strand
ATCGACATAAGCAAAGATAAACTTGATGTCTTCACCCGTCATAATAATGAAGTTAAAACGACCGCGAACCTACCCAAAGACATAGGCAAATTGATAGCGAAACTCGCCAAGAAGCACGAGAATATACATCTCGTTTGCGAAGCGACAGGAGGCTATGAGAAACCTCTGCTCAAAGCTGCGTTCATCGCAGGCTTCCCATCAGTTTAATGAACGCTCGCTGCGTGCGTTCCTTTGCCGATGCCATGAGCCAACACGCCAAGACCGACCCGATAGACGCGCAAATAGTCACCCATTTCGCCGAGGTCAAGTGTGCCCGTGGCACTCGTGAAACCGAGCGTGACTCAAGAAGCGTTACAAGCATTCGGACGACGGCGAGACAGCCTTGTTACGAAGATAACGCAAGAGAAAAACGCATTACAGAAAACGGATAACGTAATCGTTATGCGAGACATCAAATCGAGTATAAAAGAGCTAGAGACACGATTGTTGAGGATCGACAAGGAGATCGACAAGCTCGTCACAGGCGACAAGGAGTTCAACAGTAAACGTCAACAAATAGAGAGCATCAAAGGGATAGGAAGAGTATCAGCCAACACTATCCTAATAGAGCTACCAGAAACAGGAAATCTAACAGACGGGCAAGCGTCAGCGCTGGTAGGCGTGGCCCCCTTTCCGCAAAACAGCGGAAAGCACAAAGGCAAACGCTTGACACGAGGAGGGCGCGCAAGATTACGAAGAGGACTATTCATGGGAGCGCAATCAGCAAGCCGCGTCAATCACGTCTTGTCGGAATTCTACAACCGCCTACGAAATAAGGGGAAGCGCCATCGCGTGACAGTGATAGCAGTGATGCGAAAGCTGGTGTGCTTGATAAATAAAATGCTAGGAGATTCGGAGTTCAAGTTGAGCGAGCCGAGTTAGAATAGAGAAGAAGACGTGCTTTGATGTTGCCCCCCCCCCCGGGGGCACTATCGGGGCAGCAGGAGGCACAGAAGTAATAGACTTTAGGCTAACGATATTCTAAGTGGACTATCGAGACGAAAGTTGGCTCCTTATTCGCTAACAAAATAACCTAAAGGTGAATGGTAGTATCTACTCAGGTCGCCCGGAAAATAAATTCTGAATAAGAGTTGCTCCACAAGTTACGCCAATCAAATAGACTACCACGCCCCAAAATCAAGACCTTGGACCGGGCGTTAAAACGCCCGGCTACCGGCTACCGAAGATATGTCGCCCTGCGACAATCTTCGGTAGCTTTGCTAGATCTCTAGATCACTTCGATCTTCACGGCGCACACTTTCAACTCGGCAGTCTCGGTCACGGGATCGTAGCCGGAACCGGTCAGGTTGTTGATCGCGACATCGGCGAAACTGAAGCTCGCGAAAACGGTTCCGCGTGGCGATTGATCCGTCGTTTTGACCTTGATATCGACGGTGCCTCGCCGGCTGCTCATGCGGCAGAAGGTCCCATCTTTCAGATTCCACGCAGCTGCGTCATCGGGATGCACTTCCAACGTTTCCTCAGGCAAGAGATACTCGATCCCTGCGGAACGACCCGTTTGAGTGCGTGAATGATAGGCTTGCAAGCGACGCCCGGTCGTGAGCCAGACGGGATAAACGTCATCAATGACTTCCGCAGGATCGCGGTAACCGAGAAGCTTAAAGATACCGCGTCCGTTCTTGAATTCATTCTCGTGCAGCATCGGTGTGCCGGGGTGATCTTTGTCAGGGACCGGCCATTGATACTCGCTCTTATCGATCCGATCCCAATCAAGCCCAGCATAGATAGGCGAAAGACTGCAGAGCTCGTTGAAGACATCCTTGGCCGATTCATACTCGAATCCAGGCGTGCCTAACCGTTTGGCGATTTCACTGACAATCCACCAGTCAGGCTTCGCTTGGCCTACCGGAGGCGCGGCCGCACGCAAGCGTTGCACACGGCGTTCGGTATTCGTGCATACACCATCGGTCTCACCCCAAGCTGTCGCGGGAAAGACAACATCGGCCAGGTCGGCCGTTTCCGTACGGAAGATATCAATGACCACCAAGAGATCCAGGCTCCTGAGAGCGTGCTCGCAGTGATTGCGATCCGGATCAGTCACCACCGTGTTCTCTCCATCGATGATCAGCGCCCGGATGCTCTTGCCACATTCATTGAGCGCGGTGACTTTGGTGATGCCTTTGCCAGGATCAATGGGCGTTCGATAGTGCTTGGAGAATTTCTCCACGGAGGCGGGATCATCGCAAGCTTGAAAGCCGGGGAAGTTCGACGGCACCGCGCCGCAGTCCCCTGCCCCTTGGATGTTGTTCTGCCCACGCATGGGATTGACCCCCGTGCCTTCGCGGCCAATATGCCCTGTCATTAAGGCGAGATTGCAAAGACTCTGGACGTTATCCACACCACAGATGTGCTCGGTGATGCCGAGGGTGTAGAAGATCGAGCCTCGCTCCGCCTCAGCATACATGATCGCGGCTCGCTCGATGTCTTTGGCAGGTACTTCAGCGATCTCGGCGGCCCACTCTGGCGTGAACTGCTTCACGTGTTTGAGAAAAGCCTCAGCATCGGTCGTACGCTCGTCCATGAAGGACTTGTTATACAAGCCTTCACGCTCGATCACGTGCGCCATGCCTAACAAGAGCGCGACATCGGATCCTACACGGATCGGCAGATAGATATCCGCCAGCTCCGCCAAGCGAATGCGACGCGGGTCCACCACGATCAGTTTCGCATGATTGGCGATGGCTTTCTTCAACCGTGTTGCGGCAACGGGATGACACTCGGTCATGTTCGTGCCGATCGCGAAGATGACGTCTGGTTTCTCCATGTCAGCCAATGGGTTCGACATGGCACCGCGTCCGATGGTGGCTGCCAGACCGGCAACCGTGGGAGCGTGTCAGGCTCGACTACAATTATCTATCTGGTTCGTCCCGAACCCCGCTCGGATGAACTTTTGCATGGTGTAGGCCGCCTCATGCGGCGCACGCCCTGAAGCGATGCCATAGATCGCGTGTCGACCATGTTCCTCACGAGCCTTACGGAAACCTGCGGCCGCGAAGTCGAGCGCTTCGTCCCACTCACACTCATGCAATTCGCCGTCCTCGCGTCGGATGAGCGGCTTCTTCAAGCGGTCATCATGCTGCACGAAGTCGAAGGCAAACTGCCCTTTGATACAGAGCGCCCCTTCATTGGCCGGACCGTCCATGGCCGGTTGCACACCGACAATCTTTTCTCCTTTGGTTAAGATATCCACGGAACATCCGACGCCGCAATAAGGGCAGATGCTTCGCGTCTTGGTAATCTCGCCAGGCGTGTCCTCATCGCGGATCGCTTTCTTATCGGCGAGAGCACCAGTCGGACAAGTTTGCACACATTGCCCACAGAAGGTGCAGGATGAGTCGCGCAGATCATGATCGAATTCCGTGATGATCTGCGTGTCGAATCCACGGTTCTTGATGTTGATTGCGTAGTCACCCTCTTGCTCCGCGCAAACCCTGACACAGCGATAACAAGAAATGCAGTTGTCATAGTCTCGCAAGATGAAGGGATTCAAATCAACCGTGTTCGTGGCACCCGATTGCTTGCCTTTGAAACGTCCCGTCTTGGCATCGTACTCCACGACAAGGCTAGTGAGCTCTTGCGAAGCGAAACCTCGCAAAGGATCCACCTCAAGCTGGCGATTCTCCGAAACGACCATTTCCAAGAGCGTCTTGCGATGCTTCTCGATCGCCTCCGTATTCGTCTTCACCACCATGCCCGCCGTGGCCTTCGTCGTGCAAGAGGCCACCGGATTGCGGATGCCTTCCACTTCCACGACACACAAACGACATGCCCCAAAGGCCTCCAACCGAGGATCGTAGCACAGCGTCGGGATGTCTTTCTTCAACCGCTGCGCGGCTTCATAAATCGTCTCGCCTTCCGTAAACTCAACCGACGTCCCGTCGATGGTCATCGTGGCGACTTGAGGGGTCTCTTTCAGAGCAATCATACTGCCTACAGCCTAGGAGCCAGGCGGAATCATGGCAAGTGCTCTGTCTAGGGCTGTCTATTTCTCAGTCGTGGTGAGTATCTGGCCAAGCTCGTTGCGATCAAGCTGGCGGCCTCGCTGCAAACTTCGGGCAACTCCGTAAAAGATCTGACTGCACGCGAATAGCCACAGCATGGGCGTCAACTGATTGAAGATCAGCGCAGCAGACAGCATGAAAATGAAGACGCCTTCGTCGAAGGAGAGCACCTTTCGCTGCTCACCCATGAACCATCTTAGATTCGCCACTAGACCATGCCCAAGACCTGCGGCACCTTTCTTGGCGTCAAGCTTTGAAACTGGGCTAGCCGATTTGTCGAGGTAGTCTCTGTCATCGCTCATCGCGATGTAGATGGTCGTGTACTTGACATAACCACGCAGGGAGTAGAACGTGACACCGCCAAATG
>JBLHHN010000480.1:0-4439 GCA_047616785.1 Verrucomicrobiales bacterium | reverse complement strand
AGACGAAAGTGCGGCTCCATTTGGCAAGGGCATTGGAAGCATCGCACCGAGTGATCTGGGAACGCTGCGTTCAGCCCGCTTTACAGTGAGAAGCGGACCAGACTGAGCCTTCCAGTCGTTAAAAATGGAGGTGAGTGTCCCTCGGGGTGCCCTGATGGCTCGATCATAGGCTCTGCAGACCGCTTCGCGGCCTCCGGAACGGCTTTGCGGGCCTCGGCATGCCCCCTATCACGAGCACTACTATCTGATCGGCACCCAATGTCACTCACACTATCCTGCGCGAATAGGACAGGTTAGGCATCTGCAGAGGTGCCGGGGTGAATCCCGATCCGTTTGGCGCGATCTTCCCAAAGTTAGTTTCCGGGCCACGGCCTGCATGTCGACATTCTTATCTGGCTCATCCACGATCTCGAACCCGACCAGGGTCTCCACCAGATCTTCAAGGGTCACAATCCCCTGCATAGTCCCGAATTCATCCATCACCAATGAAATATAGGCGCGCTTGCCCGCCATCCGGGCGAAAAGGGCCATCACTGTGGAATCGGTGCGCACCGATCAGTAAGAATTGCCGCCAATGGACGATCCACATCTTTCTTGAGATCAGCCAGTCGGTCTCCCACAGGATCACCCTCTTGCTTCAGATGCTGAATGTAGGGGCGCGTGACAGAGAGTAGCACGGCCTCCGCAATCGAGCACAAGAAAGAGAAGACCAGCGAGATCAACAATCCCCAAGAACCAGTGGGGTCAGCAGCAGCAAGGAGGCACATCATGAAGGCGGCATCTTTTCAAAATCTCAGCAATTGGCAACGGCTAAATCCCCATAGGGTCGATACCCTATCACTCCCGCAAACGCGATTCCGTGTTGCAATCCACAGCACGTGAGGCACGTCACCTTTCGCTCTCCAATCGTAAACTCTATCGGCCTGTGCTCTTCAAGAAAGCCCCCTGGGAACAACTCAACGCCGCTCAAAGCCAAGCTGTGAAGCAGACGGAAGGGCCCGTTCTCATCCTCGCCGGGGCTGGCACGGGTAAGACCCGGGTCGTCACCACCCGCATCACCTACCTCGTGCACAAGAAGGTGGATCCGACTTCGATCCTCGCCGTCACCTTCACCAACAAAGCCGCCAATGAGATGCGAGAGCGCGTCGCGACCATGGTCAAGAAAGAGGATGCCAAGCTTCTCACCATCTGCACTTTCCACTCGCTCTGCGTGCGACTGCTTCGCGTCTCGATCGAGAAGCTCGGCTACAAGAAGAACTTCACCATCTACAGCGGCTCCGATCAGACTGGTCTCATCCGTCGCATCATCACCCGCACCGCCGCCAAGGATGAGAAGCTCGAGCCCAGCCTCGCCATCTCCCTCATCAGCAAGGCGAAGAACAGCGACAGACCAGTCGATGAGAACAACGAATCACTCATCTCAGAAGTTTACCGTCGCTACACACGAGAACTGAAAGCACTCAACGCCGTCGACTTTGATGACTTGCTAGTCCTCGCCGTGAAATTGTTAGAAGAACATCCCGACATCCGCGATCGATGGCGTCAGCGATTCAACTATCTCATGGTGGACGAATTTCAAGACACCAACGGATTGCAGATGCGGCTCCTCCAACAACTGGCCAACTCCAGTCACAATGTGTGTGTGGTAGGCGATGATGACCAGAGCATCTACGGCTGGCGCGGCGCCGAAGTCAGCAACATCCTTCATTTCGAAAGATTCTTTCCTAGCCCTGTCGTCGTGAAGCTCGAGGAGAACTATCGTAGTACCAAGCCCATCCTTGAAACAGCCAACCACCTCATCCGGCACAACGCCACACGACGAGAAAAGCGCCTTTGGACGCAGAATCCAGGAGACGAGAAGATCCGTCTCATGGGCATCCCCAACGACCAAGAAGAAGCGGAATTGATCGCCCATGAAATCTGGGATGGGCATCATGTGAACAAGATCCCGTTCGAGGACTACGCCGTCCTCCTTCGGATGAACACCCAGTCACGCATCCTCGAACAAACACTGCGCGAACACAAGATCCCCTACCGCCTCATCGGCGGAAAGAGCTTCTTCGACCGACGCGAGATTAAGGATCTATTAGCTTACCTCACCGTGTTCTGCAATCCTCACGATGACATCAGTCTACTGCGCGTGATCAACACCCCCACCCGCGGCATCGGCAAGACGGTGATCGAACTAGCGCTGCAACAAAGCGTCACTTGGGAGAAGAGCATCTACTCCACGATCAAAGAACGCGAGTTCACCGGAACGCTTGGCCCACGCGCTCGCACCGCACTTGCCGAGTTCGTCAAGTTTCTCGACTACTACAGCGACGCCGCCATCGCCAAGAATTCGAACTACGCCGACCTCGCAGAGAGGCTCATGAAAGACATCAACTACGCCGAGCACGTCGCGAAGTCCTGTCGGAAAGAGGAAGAGAAACAAGCGCGAGCCGAAGCCTTGGGTGAGTTCATGTACGGACTGCGGGATCACCAGAAAAGGAATTCCAAGGGGTTGCAAGGCTACCTTGATGACATCGCATTGTTAGCCGAGCGAGAAAAGGATGACGACATCGAAGGGAAGAAAGGCGTCTGCCTCATCACCCTCCACGCCGCCAAAGGTCTGGAGTTTCCCCGCGTCTACCTCATCGGGCTCGAAGAAGGCATTCTCCCTCACAAACGCTCAATCGAAGAAGGTACCCGTGATGAAGAGCGCCGCCTGCTCTATGTCGGCATCACGCGTGCCAAGCAGATCCTCACACTCACCTACTGCCACACGCGCAAACGCTATGGGGATGATCTCCCCTGCTTTCCCAGCAGTTTCATCAAAGAACTCAATCGTGAGTACGTGGAAGAAGTCTCCTACGACGATTGGCTGGAAAAACCAGCGTCCGAAGATCAAGCCAAAGATGCCTTCGCCAAGATGCGGGAAATGCTCGAAGGCATACCGGAAATCTCCCCAGAGAAACCATGAACACCCTGACCATCACACCCAAGTTTCGACCCGAACTCGATCCCGAGTTCCTCCCCGCCGCGCTTTGGACACGAGCCTATGAAAAGGCCGTGGCCGAACATGGCCATGGGCAAGAGCTTCGTATCTGGCTACAACGCGAGAATACCACCGAACTCGTGTTCAAAACAGCCGTTTTCCCAGATGATGTTCACACATCTCTCACAGAGCGCTATGTCGAACGCTGCGTGAAGTTTCTCCTCTGGCAACGCGGAGCCCCCACGGTCATTCTAGAAGGCCACCCCAAACTCGCCCGGTCGATCGGCGAACATTACAGTGAAGGTGGCGCACGCGCCTTTGATTGGGAACTCGTTGGCAACAAGCTGTTCCTCAAACCTATCACCTTCACCAGCGACGCGCCTACCCCATCTCAAAGTCAGACCACCACCTCCAAGCACCTCGGACGTCACTTGGACGGATGCCGCATCGGATTCGATCTCGGCGGCAGCGATCGCAAAGCCGCCGCTGTCATCGATGGAAAGGTCGTCTTCTCCGAAGAGATAGCCTGGGATCCCTATTTCCAATCCGATCCCAACTACCACTTTGAAGGGATCCGAGATTCTCTCCGGCGAGCCGCCGCCAACCTCCCTCGCGTGGACGCCATCGGCGGCAGTGCCGCAGGTGTCTACGTCGACAACGAAGCACGCGGCGGCTCCCTCTACCGTGGCATCTCCGAGCAAGACTTCGACACCCAGGTGCGCCGACTCTTTCACCGCGTCATGGAAGCCGAAGGATGGGCCGACCGACCATGGGAAATTGTCAACGACGGCGAAGTCACCGCCCTCGCCGGTTCCATGTCTCTCAAAGCCAATGCCGTCCTCGGCATCTCCATGGGCACCAGCCTAGCCGCCGGCTACGTCGATCCTCACGGAAACATCAAGCCCTGGCTCAATGAGCTCGCCTTCGCTCCCATTGACTACCGCACTGACGCCCCCACAGACGAATGGTCCGGAGATCAAGGCTGTGGCGTACAGTACTTCTCGCAGCAAGCCGTCGCCCGGCTCGCCCCCCACGCAGGGATTCAGATCCCTCCAGACATGCCCTTCCCAGAGCAACTCGTGGAAGTCCAGAAACTCATGGAGACCGATGACGAACGCGCCGCCGCCATCTATCGCACCATCGGCACCTGTTTCGGATACGCTATCGCCCACTACCACAGCTATTACGACTTCGAGAATCTCCTCATCCTCGGCCGAGTCACCACCGGCGTCGGCGGTGAAAGCATCCTAGCAGAAGCAAGAAAAGTCCTAGAAATCGAATTCCCCGAACTCGCAGAACGCACCGCTATGCACACCCCCAACGAGCAAGACAAACGCCACGGCCAAGCCGTCGCCGCCGCCAGCCTCCCAGCACTATCAAAGTAGCACAGGCTTCCAGCCTGTCATCCTCGCCAACTGCCAACTGCCAACTGCCAACTGCCAACTGCCAACTGCCAACTGCC
>JBLHHN010000479.1:0-4443 GCA_047616785.1 Verrucomicrobiales bacterium | reverse complement strand
GAAACTGGACGCCAGCCTCACACCCGAAGAGGAACTCAGCCTCATGCTCTCCTACCTCATGCTGGTCATGTTAGAAAGAGCTCGGGGCTAAAGCAGAAGCGAGACTCCTGTCGCTTCAGGCAAAGCGTCCTCTCTCGCGCACGAGGAAGATGTTAGGAACGTAGAAGGAAATAATCGGTCCATGTAGCGAAACTGACGAGCCCGGCCAATAAAACACTTTCATGTCGGGCCTCCTTTGAGAAGAAGATGAGTGACTTTCTTTGTGGTGGTGTGAATGTGATGGAGGTCGATCTTATTCGGAGGAGGCCACACCACGAGGGACCACTTGAAGGACAAGTGGCCGACCGGAGTCTAACCAAATATTAGTGCGGCGCGCAGGCATGCTTGATCACTGCGAGGTCTACCCGTGCCCTCTTCGAGATCCGCTTCCTGCGATCCGCGTCCCTCTTCGCCACGGCGAACGTGAAGTGGTTCTCGATCTTCAGCCCCTCATCGATCGCTGTTATAAAATCGGTCGATATCATTTGCTGCTGCCTTATGAAGAAACGCCCGGAGCATTGACGGCCGAAGATCAAAATTGGGCCAAAGAGGTCTTGGACGAAGCCGAGTATTCCAAATGAAGCAGATGAGCGACAAGCATCGACGGTGATACGTCGAACTACGCGAGGATGCCTTTCACCACTTCGCCATGAACATCGGTTAGGCGAAAATCGCGGCCGGCGTAGCGGTAGGTGAGCTGCTCGTGGTTCATCCCTAACAGATGAAGGATAGTGGCATGAAGATCGTGGATGTGCACCTTATCTTGTACGGCGACACCGCCCAACGGATCCGTCGCGCCATAGCGTTGCCCCCCTTTGATGCCGCCACCGGCCATCCACATGGTGTAGCCGCGATTGTTGTGCGGGCGACCATCCTGATTCGGTGCTTGCTCACGGGGAGCCCTGCCAAACTCACCACCCCAGACGATGAGCGTGTCATCGAGCATGCCGCGTTCCTTCAGATCGCTGATCAACCCGGCAATAGGTTGATCAATGCCTTCACAATTCGATCTGAGTTTGGTCCGGATGCCTTTGTGTTGGTCCCAACCACCGGTCGAGACCTGAATGAATGCACACCCTTCTCCGCGAGCCGCCGTGCCATGAGGCATTGCTTGCCGAAGTTGTCCGTCGCTTTCTCGCCGATGCCGTAGCGCTCTTTCACGGTCTCAGATTCCCTGTCGAGATCCACCACCGCCGGGACAGCAGATTGCATGCGGAAAGCAAGCTCATAGGACTCGATGACGCCTTCGAGTTCATTGTGCTGCCCCACACTGTCTAACAAGCCACGATTCAAATTCTGCACGAGATCCAGCTGATGCCTCTGGGCGCTGCTGTTGAGCATCTTGTTCCGGATATTCTGAATAGCATCACCACCCGTGGCCAGGCGCGTGCCCTGATACGCGGCAGGAAGAAAAGCGGAACCATAGTTCTGCGCACCCCCGGCTCCGCCCGGCGGGTTAATTGTGACAAAGCCCGGCAAGTCCTGATTGCTTGTGCCGAGCCCGTAGATGACCCAAGATCCTAACGATGGCCGAATAAAGTTCGTGCTACCCGTCTGCAACATCACGCTGGCCTGCGGGTGCGCCGGGCTATCCGTGAACATGCCATTGAGCAAGCACAGGTCATCGGCGTGCCGTGCCAGATGCGGAAACAGTGATGAAATCATGAGCCCGCTCGTGCCATGCGCGGCGAACTCATGTTGCGGGCCTAACAAACGGACGTTCTTGCCACCACCAATCAGTTTGGACGACACGCTCTTGCCATGGTTGGCCGCCAGCTCCGGCTTGTAGTCGAAGGTGTCCAGATGGCTCGGGCCACCTTGCATGAACATGAAGATGACGCGTTTGGCTTTGGCTCCGAAATGGGTCGGTCTCGGAGCTAGAGGACTCTGATAGGCGGCCGCTTCATGGGCGAGACCTGCCAAAGCCAGGTAACCAAATCCGCAGGAAGTGGCCTTGAGAAGATCGCGTCGGGTGGTGAGAGGATTCATAGCGATGTTGTTATTGCAGGTAACGGAATTCGGCACTGGCAAAGAGCGCCTGGAAGAGGCCCGCCCACTGCTCCATGGGCTTACTGTCGGAAGCTGACGCTAAGAAACGCTGTGACGCGGTGATCTCCTCCTCAGAAGGGTTTCGCCCCAGTGTGAGACGGTATGCCGCGATGAGTCGTTCGTCAGGATCTTTCTCCGATGCGAAGACTCGACCGGCAGCCGCACGGGCTTGCGCCATGAGAAACGGATTATTCATGAAGAATAGAGCTTGGGTCGATACGGTGGTCACGTCCCGACGTCCCATGACCTGACTGGGCTCGGCGAAGTCGAAGACCTGAAGAAAGTCCGGCAGAAATCCGCGCACGATGGGAAGGTAGACACTGCGGTGCATCTGCCAGTCCTCGTCCATCTTCTGCAAGGCTCGACGCATCTCACTGAGAGGGCTGCGCATGACTGGCGATCCATCCGGGCGTTCGCGCCTGAGCTTACCACCAATGGCTAACAATGCATCACGCAAAGGCTCTGCCTGAAGCCTGCGCACATGGGCATGGGCAAGGAGCCGATTCTCGGGATCGGCTTCACGGGCTTGGTCACCCGAATCGCTGCTACGGCGATACGTTTCGCTAAGCATAATCTCGCGGATCATCGATTTCATGGACCAACCTTCGTCCATGAATCTCAGAGCCAAGTGGTCTAACAATTCGGGATGGCTGGCGCGCTCGCCCATTTCGCCAAAGTTGTCCACCGTGCGCACGATCCCATGACCAAAGAGATGATGCCAGAGGCGATTCACCATCACACGTGCGGTGAGAGGATTCTCTTTCGATGTCAGCCATTCGGCCAGTTCAAGCCGACCACTTTGGTTAGGCTGACTCACGGTGTGCGCATTCTCATCACAGAGCACTTGAAGGAATCCTCGGGGCACGCTCGCTCCGAGTTCGCGCGCTTCTCCACGGATGTTGATCTTGCAATCCTCCGGCTATGCATGCTCGCGCGCGCCCATCGCGTAGTTCGCCGTGCGCGGGATAAGATCTTCTTTCTTAGCTTTCTTCTTGTTATTTGTGCCTTTGTTGAGGACCCGCCGGGTCGCGGCCACAGTGCGTTGCAACTCTTTCTGCCGTTGCTTGAGTTCGGCGATCGAAGGCCCTTCTGGCTCAACTTTCTCGATGCCGATCTCTTCAGCGTCCTGACGCCGCTTCTTGTTCTTATTCTTCTTACCTTTGGTCCTTGCGTTCACATTCGCACCTTGGGTGGCTTTGCGAATCTGCTGGTTCAATTGGGCCAATTGTCTCTCTTGATTCTTGAGACGTTTCTTCACCTTGGGATCGAAGGCGGGTTGTTCCTGAGCGACAACATCCGCAGGAACCGAGTCCAATCTCACTAACAAGTTCTCTCGAAAACTAGCCCGATTGCCTCCCTGCTTACTCCCGTAGCCGGAGAACGTCTCGGTGCTCCGGAAGATCCCGGCCAATGCGTAGTAGTCATTCTGAGGGATCGGATCGAACTTATGATCATGACAGCGTGCGCAGCCTGTCGTAAGCGCAAGAACGGAACGGCCCGTAACGTCAATCTGTTCGTCCACAACGTCCATGCGATACTGCTCGCGATTATTCTCATTGAGATCCATGGATCCCAATGCGAGAAAGCCTGTGGCCACATACTGTTGATCACGTTGGCGATCATTCTCAGAAGACAAGAGATCGCCAGCGACTTGCTCTCTGACAAAGACGTCATACGGCTTGTCCGCATTGAAGGCGTCGATGACATAGTCGCGGTAACGCCACGCATATGGAAAGGGAAAATTTCTCGTGCGTCCCATCGATTCACCGTAGCGGACAATGTCTAACCAGTGCCTTCCCCAACGCTCACCGAATCCTTCGGAAGCTAACAATTCATCCACGAGGGCGGCGAAGGCTTCTTTGTCCGGACGGGTATCTTCGACAAAGGCATCGATCTGTGCAGGCGTCGGAGGCAAGCCGATGACATCGAAGTAAGCACGACGAATCAAGGTCGTGCGATCTGCCGACGGTGCCGGCTTGAGATGCGCGGCGGCGAGTTTCTCTGCGATGAAGTGATCGATGGTCGGATTGCCAGGACTCGTACGGGGTTTTTGAAAAGCCCAGTAGTCGCGACTGCCGTCGATGTTGATCTCGCTCACCGTGACAACGACTTTGCCTTCACGAGGGTCAGGCGCGCCCAGGGAGATCCACTTCTCCAAGACGGCGATCTCGTTCTCCGTCAACTTATACTTTGGCGGCATCTGAAGATCACGATTCGTGTAGCGCACGGCATGCATGAGCGGGCTCTTTTCCGGATCTCCCGGGATGATGGCCTCACCAGTATCACTGCCGCTCTGCCAACCGACGGCGGAGTCGAGGAGGAGACCACCCTTGATCTTCTTGGCGTCCTGGGAAT
>JBLHHN010000478.1:0-4465 GCA_047616785.1 Verrucomicrobiales bacterium | reverse complement strand
TCCTTCGATTCTTCTGACCATTGCTTCTCCAAGGATGTCAGGCTTCGCCATCTCTGGAAGGTTGGCCACTGGGATTTGTGTGACGAGGCCGAATCAAGTTCGCTTTCGCTAGGGCTCGCGTCTTCGCTATCCAGGGGTTAAAAGCCCCTTTCGCCTGCCAACTCGACAGACCGCTCCGTTTCGCGTGATCCGTCACCTTCACACGCCTGTGCGTTGCTACATGCTGAATGGTCAATTAACATGATTCATACTTTTCAATGGATTGGAGAAACCGGCCATTGCCGGTGTAACCAGAAGCAACATACCCCGTAGAGCAGACAATTGATCTCATCAATTGGACCAACGCGACCGACGTCACAGACATCTCGACAGGTATAGTGGGATCTATCGACAAACGAGCTGTGACGATCAATCACAGCACGGCCAGTCACCTCATTTTCAGGGTGCTTGTTGGCTCGGGTCTCTAGCCTCGAGTATCACTCCAATCGAATGACCCTATCCGAATGTCAAAAGAACTCTTCCAATCAATCAATACGTCGCACGGCCGCCTGAGAGATCGTATACAGCACCCGTGCTGAAACTCGCTTCTTCAGAAACGATCCAGCAGCTCAACGCGGCGATTTCACCGAACGTCCCGCAGCGTTTCATGGGGATCTTGTCCGTCATGTAGTTGACCTGCCATTCTTCCATGCTCTCGACCATGGCCGTGCGGATCACGGCGGGGGCCACCGCATTGATCGTGATTCCCGATTCAGCATATTCCTTTCCTAACGCCTTGACTAAGCCAATGACGCCGGCCTTGGTGATGGAGTAGGGAGACATGCCGGCGTTCCCCTCTTTCCCCGCGATGGAAGCGAAGAGAAGGATCCGACCGTAGTTGGCAGGCTCCATCTGTCGAATGGCGGCGCGCGCCACGAGATAGGACCCGCGCAAGTTCACACGGCAGACCTGATCGAAGTCATCCATCTTCACATCGACTGCCTTGGTCGCATTCGGCCCCACAATCCCAGCGGCATGAACGACCGCGTCGATCCTGCCATGCTTCTTCTTCACCGCCGCAAAGCCATCTTCGACCATGGTCTCATCGCTCACATCGACAAGGTAGGAATCGATCTCAACCCCGGCGTCTTGGTAGTGCTTGACGGTTTCGGAGCTATTCTCAGGATGGTTATCGAAGACTGATAGTTGCGCGCCCTCTGCGATCAGTCTTTTCCCAACGGCGGCTCCGATCCCATCGGCTCCCCCGGTGACGATGACGACTCGATCTTTGAATCGGTTTGTAAAGGCTTCCATAAAAACGTTGTAGCACTGTAAGCCGTTGGCCGCTAGCAAAGTATGTCTATAACATCGCGGCCTGGAATGGAAATGGTGCAGGAATGTGCATGACTTGAAATGATTGCGTTCGGCGCTTCGCGATGATCGACAGGCTGGAAGCCTATCCTACTCCAGCTGGGCCACGCTTGCGCGATGGCTTAAAGTAGCCCGGCTTCTAGCCTGGGTGGAGTGTGAGACAGGTATCAGGCTCCACCGCACCAAGCGCTGTGTCAGTGGGAAACCGCTACACTGGGCTTGCTTGTGTTGCACCCTAGACGATGGCACACACTAGAATCGTCGCCAACCGCGAGCTTCCAATCGACGCGCGATAGAAGTTGCCTTTACGCCTTCTTTGTCACCAGCTTGATCAGCTGCTTGCGAGATTCTGGAGCGACCATCGCATAGAGGTTCTGACCAGCTTCCACGATGTCTTCAGCCCCAGGGACGATGGCCGATTGATCTCGCACGAGGGCGACGACCACTGTGCTCGCAGGCCAGGCGATCTCACTCACTTTCTTCCCAACGACGCAAGAATTCTCCGGGATGGCCATCTCGATGATCTCGCCTTCATCCAGTTGTTTGAACAGATGAAAGCGATCCGAAGTGACGAAGCGCATCAGGTCCAACCGTGTGGCTTCGCGAGGGCTCACCGCAGCCATGATGCCCAAGTGTTCGCCATTGGCACTAATAGCATCCGCATAATCAGCGCGATGGATCAATGTCAGACAACGCTTGGCTCCGAGGCTGTGCGCTTGCAGGCAAGTCATGACATTGTCCTCATCATTGGTGCTGGCCGCGACAAAGAAATCGGCTTCTCCGATTTGTTCTTCTTGAAGTTCGACCAGAGAAGTCGCGTCCACATTGATCACACTCGTGTTCTGCAGATTCTCTGCCAGGAGCTGGGCCCGCTCCCGATCTTTCTCAAAGATTCGTGTCCGACAGTTCCAGCCCTCCAGCATCTGCGCCAAGGCGTAGCCATACTCGCCCCCTCCGAAGATGACCACATTCTGCTTGCTCGGCTCCACGCGGTTTGGCTGCAGTTGAATGGTGAGTTCACGCAACTTGCGCGGTTCTCCGAAGAGTGTGAGGCGATCACCGATCTGCAGCGTCGAATCACCTCTGGGAATAAAGCTCTGCCCATCCCGCGTCACTGCGGCGATGCGGACACGATCCGGTGGCCGCAGATCTTGCAAAGTCTTATTCACGGCCTTGCTTTCGGCATCCACGACCACTTGCTGGAGTTCGATCTTTCCTCTGGCAATCTCTTCCACCACCACACTCGCAGAATTACAAATGAACTTTGCCAATTCGATCGCCGAAAGACGTTCTGAGCTGAAGAGGTGATCCGCATGAAACTCGCGTTTGAAATCGAAGAGCCATTCCTCGCGCTGCAGACTCGGATGCACGCGACAGATCGTCTTCTTTGCGCCTAACTGTTTCGCCATAGCGCTGCTCACGAGGTTCGCGTTGTTGCAACTGGTGAGCGCGAGAAAGAGTTCGCATTCGCCGATGCCGGATTCCGCGAGGAAATTCGGAGAGCACCCATCACCCACCATGACCTTGGCGTCCAATTGACCTTCCAGCTCATGGACAAGCGTCTCATTCTTCTCGATGAGGACAATATCATGGCCATCACCGCTGAGGCGAAACGCCATGTGCCGTCCGACTTCGCCAGCGCCAATAAGGTGAATTCTCATAGAGCTGATTGTCAGATCACATGTCCACGCCCGGCACCCAGCTGAAGTTCTCGATGTTCTCGATGAGGACTTGCTCGCCATGCGCCTTCTCTAAGAACCGCATCTTCACAATCACTGGCAAGGACTTCAATTCGGACATGAGACGGACCGCGACGAAGGCTTTGTGGGCTTCGCTGGTCTTCTCAAGGTAGCCGTAGACGTACGTTTCCGAGCCGGGCACACGCAGAATGAAGCAGCTGTAGAGTTCGGGATCGTCGAAATCGAAATTGTAGTAAGGATCATCGAGCAAATACTCTAATAAGACGCGGAAGGTCCCGCTCTCAGTATCCTTTGTGGCAATGAATTGGTCCCAATCCTTATCCGAGTATCCCACCGCGACTTCCCACTGCAGTCTCATCTCGGCTTCAGCGGTCTTTTCAAAAACCCAGAACTCTTTGCTTCCGTCCGTGAAGAGGGCATTCCCCATGACGAATTCTCGCCCACCGGAGATGTGATAGCGCTCTTCCACAAGATCCTTGAACTTGCGGTCATCCCATTCGTGAATCTGATAGTATTTCTCCATCAACGGCATGACGCGTCGAGGGTCCATGACAAAGTTGGCTTTGGCTGAGATCGTGTTCCCTGCCAAGAACCCGCGCGCAGATGCCGTCGCGCGTTCCTCGAGTACCGTCATCGAAACTTCGTTCTCAAGATCATCCGAGGCATCTTCCGTGCGGGAGCCGAGACCACGCTGCACCAGAATGATCAGAAGGATGAAGATGAGCACTCCAAAGACGACGAGAACGATCATGCCAAACTTCCGCCAGGCCTCTTTGATCTCGTCATGCGTCTCCGTAGTCACCGATTTGGTGACTCGTTTGCGAAGTTCTTTCCGATCCATACCCTGGCCTAGACTAAAGGAGGCCGGACGACCTTTGGCAAGACTAGACGGGATTGGTCTAGCGATTCATAATGGGAGGCTCTGTCCGATCTTCCCCTCGACGCGTAGGCCCTCGAGCTGAGGTGTGACTCGTCCGAGCGATCTCAAATGTAGAGCGCAGGAACGCTTGAAAACGGTCGTCGCCTTGGTTCTATTCCTGGACCATCCTTTCTCATGCCTGCCTCACTCGCCAACCGTGTCCGCGGAGAACAGGTGCCTCTCAATGGAGCGCACCTGCGTCTCTTGGAGGTCGTTGTGACCGAAGAGCAGGTGCCGCTTTGGAAAGCGCGTTGTCTTCAAACCGGCAATCTACTGACCGTCGCTCTGGATGGGCTTGTGCAAGTCCCCAACACGCCCTCCATCACCTTGGCCGAACCGGAGGACTACATCGCTGATTATCGCCGCCAGCGGAGACGTCGCTTTGGGAAATATTTCGTAGGGAGCATCCTTGTCGCCGCCCTTGCCTTTTATTTCAGTGAGCCACTCGCCACCTTCGTGGAAATGTTACGCAAACTCTCGCCGTCTGACCATTCCC
>JBLHHN010000477.1:0-4478 GCA_047616785.1 Verrucomicrobiales bacterium | reverse complement strand
AATCGCTATCCGCAGACCCGCATGGGGGTGGAGCAACTCATGCGCGACACATTTCTCGCGGCCCGTGAGTATGGTGAGCGGAAACAACGGCATGCAGAACAGGAGGAGGCGTTTCCCTTCCGCACGGACTTGCGCATGGAGTCTGTCTTGGAGATTCTGAAAGGGGAACGCATCGTGCACATCCACTCCTATCGACAAGATGAGATCCTCATGTTTGTGCGGCTCGCCCAGGAGTTTGGATTCACGGTGGGCACATTCCAGCACATCCTGGAGGGCTACAAAGTGGCCGAGCATCTGAAAGAGATCAATGCAGGCGCTTCGAGCTTCAGCGATTGGTGGGCCTACAAATTCGAAGTGTATGACGCCATCCCTTACAACGGAGCGCTCTTGCATCAGGCCGGCGTCTTAACATCGTTTAATTCCGATGACAATGAGCTGGCCACTCGACTAAACACCGAGGCGGCCAAGGCTGTGAAATACGGCGGCGTTTCCCCGGAAGAAGCGCTCAAGTTTGTCACCATCAACCCCGCCACTCAACTGCGGATCCAACATCGCGTGGGCTCGTTAGAGGTCGGCAAGGACGCCGATTTCGTCGTCTGGGATGGCCCCCCGCTTTCCACATTGAGTCGTTGCCAGGAAACGTGGATCGAAGGCGTTCGTTATTTCGATCAGGAATCCCATGCAGAACGTCGACGTTGGGTCGCCGTCGAACGCCAACGCCTCCTCGAGAAAGTTCTTAATAAGAAACCTTCGAAAAAAGAGGAGGACGAGAATAAGAAGGACGAAGGAGAAGTGATCAACTTCGCCGATCGTTTACGCCTGCTCAGTCCTTGGGGCCAGTATCAGAGCATCGATCACCAGGACCTCTATCATGATGGTCAAAGCCTTCATGCCTGCACCGGCTGCTACTGTGACTTCCGCTAATTTGATGACCATGAGACTTTGCCCAACCATTCTGATCGGCTGCTTGATCTCGATCTCTAGCATCTGGGCGAACGACATTCTTCCAGCGGCCTCCGTCGGCGAACCCGTGTTACTCTATGAAGGCACCTTGCATCCGATCTCGGGCCCTCCCATTTCCAAAGGGAAATTACTCATGCGAGCGGGCCTCATTGTCGCCCTGGGCGGAGAGAGCGACACCCTTGAAGGCGAGGAAGGCGCGAACAGGATTTCCTGTGAAGGGCAGCATGTCTATCCTGGGCTCATCTCTGCCAATGGCACCCTTGGGCTGGTCGAGATCTCTGCGGTGCGAGCCACGCGCGATCTGAGCGAGCCGGGTCCGATCAATCCCAGTGTCCGTGCAGAGACGGCGGTCAATCCTGACAGCGAGCTTCTCCCGGTGGCTCGTGCCAATGGCATCCTCACCACCCTCTCAGTGCCACAAGGCGGCATCATCAGCGGTCGCTCGGCGCTCTTGCAACTGGATGGATGGACTTGGGAAGACATGGTCTTGAAAGCTCCGGTCGGCATGCATCTCTACTGGCCCAGGATGCGGACGAACTCGAACGCCTCTGAGGACTCCATCAAGTCACAGCGCAAGAATTGGGAGGAACGCCTGCTCAAGCTGGAGACGTTCTTCAGTGAAGCACGAGCCTATCAGAAATCCAAACTTGCCCAGACCATCGCATTCAGATCCGACGTGCGCTTCGAGTCCATGTTGCCCGTCATCGAAGGGCGACTTCCCCTCTACGTGCATGCGTTAGGCGTGGTGGAGATCCAGAAAGCGTTGCAGTTCATCGCAGAGCAAGAGTTGAAAGCGGTTCTTGTTTCTGGTCAAGATGTCTGGCGCGTGACTTCCCTGCTCAAAGCCCGCGGTATCCCTGTGATTCTCGATACCGTGCAAGGCCTGCCACTTAGGCGCTGGGAACCCTACGATTCCGCCATGCGCGTTCCCGCAAAGTTGCTCGAGGCGGGCATTCCTTTCTGCATCGCCAATGGTTCCGGCAGTGGGGGCTCGTCGAATGCGCGCAATCTTCCTTACATCGCAGCGGCTGCCGTCGGCGAAGGTTTCTCTGCCGATGAAGCTCTCAAAGCGATCACGCTTTCTCCGGCACAGATCCTTGGGGTGGGAGATCAGTTAGGCTCTTTAGAAGTCGGCAAATTGGCCACCCTGATCGTGACCAATGGCAATCCATTAGAAATCACGAGCAATGTCCAACGCGCGTTTGTTCGTGGACGCCAGATTGATTTATCGAGCAAGCACACCCAGCTGTATCGCAAGTACGAAGAGAAACAGCGACGCCTTCAGACACCATGACACCCATAAGAGACTATCGTTCCCTCAACAATCTGCCTCCTCTTGCTGGGACCGGCTCGTTTGAAGACGCCGCAAGCCCAGGCTTAGGAGTCCAAGCTTGCGTGGCGCGCTTGAAACGCTATCACTATGGTTTGAAACGCGTGTGGCAGACCGCTCTGGCAAGACTCACAGCGGAGCCCATTTACGAGTTGAAGATGGGACTCTCACATCACGCCCACTTGACCGCTGAACACATCGGCACGATCCGCGCGCGTGTCGCGGAGATGCGTCATCCCCCGCTTGGGCTGGATGCCGTTCCGAACACCCATTTGCAGACCTTCTTCGATGAAATTCTCAATGCGCCGAGCACCTATGGTCTCATCGCCGGTCTCTATGGCAAGGCCCTGCCAGCCATTCGCGAAGGCATGCAGCATCATCTGGAAGACACCAACCCGCTCGTGGATTCACCGAGTGTGCGCATTCTTAAGCATGCTCTATCAGAGATCGAAGACATGATCGCGTGGGGCACTCAATCCATCGCCTCCTTGAAGGCAGAAGCTTCCTCTGAGATCGTCGAGGAAGTCGATCTTTGGTTAGGTGAGCTAGAAGCGTTGCTTGTGGCCGCTGGCGGCCTTGATGGCACGGAGGAAGTCGAAGATCCTTCCATTCCTCAGCCCCGCTACATTACGTCTTCATTTGAATATGATAGTGTTCCTCAGCGAGATGCGCGTTTCAACGACCCTTACAACATGGGTGTGCATGCTGAGGAGTTCCTTCACAACGAGTCCTTCGCCGATCGAGACAAGGTCCTGATGATGTACTATCGGCGCATCCGCGAGATCGATGTGCCAGAGATGATGGCGTCCATTCTCTATGAAATGGTCACGGCCAAAGGTGACGAAGAAGCAGGGGGCTATCCTTGGAAGTTTCACCAAGAAATGACGCGCCAACTTTGGGACGAGGCCCGTCATGCCATGATGGGCGAAGTTGGATTTGCCAATTTAGGCGTCGATTGGACCCAACTCGTACGCATCAATTTCACATGGTCGAAAGGCCTGAACGATCAGCTCACGCCGAAAGAGCGCCATGCCGTGCTCTGGTACATCGAGCAAGGGCAGATGGGCAAAACGGGCAAACGTTATGAGTGGGAAGTGGGCCGTGACTCGGGCGATCACTTTGCCGAGCTGATTCAAGACTTCGACTGGGCGGACGAAGTCTTGCACGCACGCATTGGGCGAGACTGGTACGTGAAGAATTTCGAAAACGTTGCGGACGCGGCGGAGTACGGCAGCGAATGCTGGGACAAAGTCGTCTCAGGCTGGGAAGAATGGAAGCGGGACGGCCTCACAGAGCACTACAACTGGTGGCCCGATCTGTATCGAGAAGCTTGCCGTTTGCGTGGCGAAGAACCTGATGACAAGACAGCCGGTTACAACACCTCCTACGCAGAAACCCGCGCCGACTTGCAGCGCATCGCCGCAGGTTCTGGTTAGAAAGGTTGCGCGGGCCTGGCTTCTCGCTATGGGCTGTTCTCAGAATCATGAGTTCATCCGAGATCACTGAAGACCAAGTACGCGAAGCCTTGAAGCGAGTCCCCTACCCCGGCTTTAGCCGAGACATCGTCTCGTTTGGGTTGGTAAAGAATGTCTCTGTGGAGGGCGGTCACGTGAAGGTCCTCATTTCATTACAAACGAAGGATCCTGAGGTTCCCAAGCAAGTCTTCCACCAAGCCAAAGAGGCGCTTCACGCGATCCCTGGGGCGACGAAGGTGGACATTGATTTCGATGTCAAGGATCCTGGTCAGACTGGAGCGGGCGGAGCGATCCAGGCGGGTCTACCGGGTGTGAAGAACATCATCGCCGTCGCCAGTGGCAAGGGCGGTGTCGGCAAGTCCACGGTTTCGGTGAATCTTGCGGTGGCTCTACAGAAACAGGGCTACAAGGTGGGGCTCTGTGATTGCGATCTCTATGGGCCAAGCGTGGCCCATATGTTTGGCTCTAACGCACGTCCCAATGCGACGGAGGACAACGAGATCATCCCGATCGAGTCGGATGGTTTGAAGTTGATTTCGATGGGATTCTTGTTAGAGGATCGTTCTCCAGTGATTGTGCGGGGGCCCTTGGCCACGCGCTACACACAGCAGTTTCTCAAGCAAGTGACTTGGGGTGAACTGGATTATCTCATTCTGGATCTCCCTCCCGGTACCGGCGATATCCAGCTGACGATCGTGCAAACGGTGGCG
>JBLHHN010000476.1:0-4489 GCA_047616785.1 Verrucomicrobiales bacterium | reverse complement strand
CAGCAGATCCTCAATCTCCTAAAAGTGGCCTTGTAGCCACCACCTTGAAATGCACGAATAGCTGACAGAGCCTTGTTTTTAAGGAGATTCGGCAAGAATCAGTGCTGCCTTCAGGGGGTAAAACCCGCATAGCGGAACCGCCGGAGGAGAATACTCTCAAGGAGCCGCCCCGGTAGGGGCGGGAGAATCGTCAAGATTCCAAGGCTTCTCGCGCACCTCCGGCGCACATTTCTTGTTGATTTGATAGTCCGGTGGTTCCGTTTCACTTCACCACCGGCTACCATCTTTGGGCCCTCCAGGCCCCGGACACACGCTCCGCTAGACCTCGACTAGCTCCGATAAAGCATCGGCCTGCTTTTCCCACTTCGCATTGATGCTAGGGAGCTTGGACTCGATCTCTGAGAGTTCGCGATTCCAATCGATGGCGCTGCCTCGGCTCCCACCGAAGGCGGTGGGGTCTTCGAGGAGTTTCATCAACTCGTCGCGGCGGGATTCCAGCTTGAGAATCTTGCCTTCGGAGTCGGCGATCTGAGATTCGAGATCTTTCCGCTTCTTGGCTCGGGCCTGACGCTCAATGGCTTCTTGGCGTTTCTGCTCTTTGGTCTTTCGACCGCTGCCGGCATTGACTTTGGTCGGCGCTTGAGCCATTTCTGGCTGGGATTGTGTGAGCTTGGTCTCAGCGGAGGTGGCTCCGGATTTCTCTCGATAGTAGTCGTAGTCTCCTGCGTAAGCGGTGAGCTCACCGGCCTCGATGTGCACGGTACGTTCACTGATGGCCCGGATGAAGTGCACGTCGTGACTGATGAAGACGAGGGAACCCTCATACTGTTTCAGCGCGGTGATGAGCGCCTCAATGCTAGCCATGTCCAGGTGCGTGGTCGGCTCATCCATGAGGAGGAGGTTCGGCGGATTGAGCAAGAACTGCACCAGTGCGAGACGGCTCTTCTCACCTCCACTGAGAACGGAAACGCTCTTGTGGGCATCGTCTCCACTGAAGAGGAAGCAACCTAACAAAGTTCTGGCTTCTTGCTCGCCCACTCGGTGACGTCCGCTCAAGACGGTCTGGAGCACGGACTTCGAGAGATCTAGCATCTCGGTGCGATGCTGAGAGTAATAACCCAAGGTCACTTGTTCTCCCACTTTCCGCGTGCCGTTCTGGAAAGGAACAACTTCGGCTAGGATCTTTAATAGAGTCGATTTACCGGCACCGTTTGGTCCCACAAGCACGACGCGTTCGCCGCGTTCCACATTGAAGTTGAGATCGCGGTAGACGGTGAGATCTCCGTATGCTTGCTGGATGTGTTCGAGAGCGATGACGTGCTGAGGCCCGCGTTTCGGCTGAGGGAAACTGAACTTGAGATTGCGCTCAGCTTTGGTCGGCATGGGGATGCGTTCCATCTTATCAAGCTGCTTGATCTTGCTCTGGGCTTGCGTGGCTTTGGAAGCTTTGGAGCGGAAACGATCGATGAAGCGCTGCAACTGTTCGATCTCGCGTTGCTGATTCTGATAGGCCGCCAACTGTTGCTGGAAGCGCGCTTCTTTCTGCACGAGAAAGGCATCGTAGTCGCCCCGGTAACGATGGAGCGCCCCTTGATCAATGTCATAGATCGTGGTGACAATGTCATTGAGAAACGAGCGGTCGTGGGAAATGGTGAGGATGCCGCCTGGGTACGAGCAGAGATAATTCTGAAACCATTGCAGGGTCTGCAGATCGAGGTGGTTTGTCGGCTCATCGAGCATGAGCAGATCCGGCTCCATAACGAGCAGACGTGCAAGGTGAGCGCGCATGATCCACCCGCCACTCATTTCACGCACGGGACGGTCGTAATCTGATTGACGAAATGCTAGTCCGTTGAGAATGCGTTTGGCCTTGGGCTCGAGATGAAGGCCATTGAGACCTTCGAACTTCATGCGCGCATCATGATACTCGGGCTCGTGCGTGCGATCCTCTTTCTCCAGCAGAATGAGCGCCCGCTTCAGCTCTACCACCTCAGTCGAGACGGAGGTGGCAAGATCCAGCACAGTCTCGTCGCCTGCAGAGGCATGTTCTTGTGGCAGGTACCCGAGTGTGATGCGCTTGTCCAGAGTGATGCTGCCGTCGTCTGGAATCTCAGTTCCGAGGACGAGAGAGAAGAGCGTGGACTTGCCAGCGCCATTGGGACCGACCAGGCCCACGCGTTCTTCGCGATTCAGTTGGAGGCTGACCTTCTCGAAGAGGACGCGTCCGCCATAGGATTTGCCGACATTGGATAGGGTAAGCATGATGAAAGGATGGCACGAATGTACGGACTCCCTCGAATTGGAAGAAGAAATCTGGAAGAAGAAATCGTTTCTCTCTCGCGACGTTCGTGGTTTGACACCTCGCAAGGGCTAGCTAGATATTAAGTTCACACGAAGTTCTGCAGTGTTCGACCGTATAAGGATTTGTGAGCCCGAACCGATGTTACATTAACGGAGGCTTAGCCTGTTGGTTGATGTCAGGCCTTCATTGGAAGTCAGATGTCGATACGGCGGCCACCGCCCTAGAAATACGGGAACGTGAGCTCCCGCCTTGGCCGGCACAGGTGGTCTTTGTGTTTCTAGACACCTTGGAAGCTGGACTCCTTCGCGAGTCGAGATCCAAGGTGTCTTTCTTTGTACGCAGGCGGGTTGCGATGAGATGCACGACGGTGTAAGTCCGTCTATCATGCCCATCACCGTCAACGGCGAACCCATCGATCAAACGCTCATCGATCAGGAGTTCTCTTCGATCAAAGCCTACTACGAAGGGCTGGCCCAGATCTCTTGTTGCGAACGCGATGACGAATTCCTCGGCTATGCGAAAGAGAATGTGATCAAGCGTGTTCTGCTAGCCCAAGAGTCCGCGAGAGAGGACATTCCCGTCCTCAAGAAGGATGTGGATGCTGCCTTGGACAAGATGAAGGGGGATGAGGGAGGAGAAGCGGCTTTCTACGCCCACACGGGCCTTTCTGAGGAAGGCGAGAAGCTTCTGCGAAAGGATCTCGCGGTGAAAATCCAGTTGGATCGGTTCATCGACCGGGCCTGCGGTGACGACCCAAATCCTTCGGAAGAGGACGTGCGAGCCTACTACAGTGAGCATCTGGCCGATTTCATGACCGATGAAGAAGTCCGGGCATCTCATATTTTCAAATCGCTTCGGAAATCTGAAGCTCGCGATGAGATCTATGAGGAGCTCCGCGCATTACGACGTAAGGCCCTCGCAGGAGAGGATTTCGACGCCCTGGCCAAAGAGCATAGTGACAAGCCTGCCGAGGAGATTGATCTGGGCTTCTTCAAGCGGGGCGATCACATGGATGAGTTTGAAACGATCGCCATGTCGATGGAAGTAGGAGAAGTAAGCCCCATCTTCAGCACGCACTGGGGATTTCATCTGGCCAAAGTCACCGACAGAAAGCCGCCTCAGCCGCGAGACTTTGATGAAATCAAGGAGGCTCTCAGCCAGATCATGGTGCAGGAACACCGGCAAGAGAAGGTCCAAGCGTTTGCGGAGGAATTGAAGTCAAAGGCAAAGATTGAGGAGCCTGAGATTGTAGAATCCTCTTCAGAAGAAGCCTAACGTATTTTCACAAGAGAATTCACAGGGAGATGTCGGAAATCATTCTATCTTTACAGTTGCAATCGTCCGAAAATTAACGATTTTAATGGAAATTATAACCCTTAGAGATTGTTTGCTCCGCTTTCAAGAGTCGTCTTTCGCCTCTGCTGCTTGCCCTAGCCTTGTTTACTGGGCATCGAGAGGCATGCGCGACGATCACCAATGCCGATTTTAGCAGCGGACTCAGCGGGTGGTCCACAACGGGAAGTGTGACGACGGCGACTTCTTACACCTATTCTAACCCGCAAGGCGGTACCATCAGCCCGACTGCTGGCACACGAGTAGCCGAAATGCGGACTTCAGGAGGCGTGAGCCGAAACGCACTGGCATCGTTCCTCGGCACGACTTCTACAGTGTTAAACTCGCTTGTTTCTGAGAACGCGACTCGAGGAAGTGGGCTAACCACCACGTTCACCGGTTCCGGTTCGGTCTCCTTCAATTGGAATATGTGGACGCGTGACTATCCGCCCTAAAATGACTTTTCTTTTGTCACCCTCAGCGGACCAGGTATCACAGGGACACAGGTGCAGTTGTTAACTAGCGTGAGTTCGTTCGCCGGCCCTAATGGGACCAACGGCCCGAGCAACGGCACGGGGTGGAATACGACGCCCCTTTCGCTGCCAGGAGACGGAGTTTACACCATCGGATTCGGAGCAATGAATGCCATCGACAACGCTGCGACCTCCTACTTCTACGTCGACAATCTCCAGACGACCTGCGTGCCAGAACCCTCCACAGCCATGGCCGCTTTCTGCTCTCTAGCCTGTCCTATTCACCTAGGATAGCGTGAGGGGTGTCAGAGCCGTTCAAGCGATAGTGCTCGTGTTAGGGATTGTGCCATGGCCAGAAATACGGCTGAGAAGGCCAATTAGC
>JBLHHN010000475.1:0-4492 GCA_047616785.1 Verrucomicrobiales bacterium | reverse complement strand
GGGGAAGAAGATCCTCATTGTGGGGGACATTCTCCACTCGCGAGTGGCCCGTTCGGTCGCACGCATTTGTCAGATGCTCGGCATGGAAGTAGGAGTGCTAGGGCCAGGCACGCTCATCCCTCAAGCCCGTCCGCATTTCATGCGCATGTTCCATAGCTACGACGAAGCTCTCTCGTGGCATCCAGACGTCATCTACCTGCTGCGTGTGCAACTCGAACGGCAGAATGATCAGTTCTTTCCCAGCCTGAACGAGTATCACAACTTCTACGGACTCACCGATGAGCGCTTCCGTCGCATCGAGGGAGAAGGCACTTGGGTCATGCATCCAGGGCCGATCAATCGAGGCGTGGAACTAGGCGACGCGGTCATGACCTATGACCGGACGCTCATCAATCAACAGGTCGAGAATGGCATCGCCGTCCGCATGGCGGTGCTCTACTGGCTGCAACCGGAAACCAACTAGCGCTACATTATGAGTGTCGAAGCCTTCATTCTCCGAAACGGTCAACTCGCCCAAGAACACACGCCTGACTTGTTAGGCGCGGATCTATTCATTGAGAAGGGTCTCATCAAAGCCGTGGGACCCAATTTGCCAGCCGTGGATGGCGTGCCAGAAATGGACTGCGCGGGCAGGGTCATCATGCCGGGATTGTTTGATGTTCATGTGCATGTGCGAGAGCCTGGTCGCGAAGACAAGGAAACGATCGCCAGCGGATCTGAAGCTGCCATCAATGGCGGAATCACGGGCATCGTCGCCATGCCGAATTGCACGCCAGCCATCGATAGTGCTGGCATGGTTCAATCTGTGCTCGATATCGCTTCCCGCGATGCACGGATTCCGGTCTTTACCACTGGCTGCATCACCAAAGGACGCGCTGGTGAAGAGCTGGCCAACATCGGCGGCATGCACGCACGCGGCGCGGTCATGATCACGGATGACGGCGATCCCGTGGGCAATCCACAGCTCCTCCGCCGCGCCATGGAGTATGGACGCGAATTCGGGCTCATTGTCGCCAGCCATTGCGAGGTGAAAGAGCTCTCCGGCGTGGGCGCGATGAATGAAGGGGAAGTTTCTTATCGGTTAGGCGTGCCAGGCATCCCAGCCGAGAGCGAGGAGATCTGCATCAGCCGCGATATCCGTTTGGCGCATCTGACAGGGGCTCACTTGCACATCCAGCACGTGACCACGGGCGAGGGCATGCGAACGATCGAGCGCTTCAAGAATGATGGTGTGAAGGTCACTTGCGAAGTGGCGCCGCACCATCTGATCTTCAACGAATCACACATTGAAGACTACGACACGCACTACAAGATGAACCCTCCCCTGCGTACCGCGGAGGACAACGCCATCTTGTTAGATGGGCTCAAGCGAGGCGTCTTTGATGTCATCGCCACGGATCATGCCCCGCACACGAATTTTGAGAAGCAGTTGGATTTCGGCAGTGCTCCCTTTGGGATCACGGGACTGGAAACAGCGCTTCCTTCGCTCTATCAATACTTTATCCTGACCGGCCAGTTTGGTTGGGATCTCTTGGTGAAACGTTATTCCGCCGAAGCTCGTCGCTTGTTAGGCAACGAGGCCGTCGAGTTCAAAGAAGGCGCCAAAGTGGATCTCACGGTCTTCAATCCTGGCAAAGAAACGACTTTCACCAGTAATTTCATGCGCTCCAAGAGCCAGAACACGCCGTTCCTCAATCAGAGCCTTCAAGGTCACGTTGAGATGGTCATTTTCGGAGAAGATATCTTGTTAGACCGCTTGCAGACCCCATGACTTACGCTGAACTCCAGTTAGAACGCATCCGTTCCATTCAATCCAATCTCTGCGTGGGGCTGGACCCGCGCCCAGATCTGATTGAGGGTGATATGGAAGCGTTTGTTCGCCAGGTGATGGAAGAGACGGCGCCCTACGCTGCCGCCTACAAGCCGAACATGGCTTATTTCGAAGCCCTAGGTTCCAAAGGTATCGCGATTCTTGAGCGAGTGTTAGCCGATCGCCCCAAAGAGATCCCTGTCATCTTGGATTGCAAGCGCAGCGACATTGGCGAGACCCAGAAATATTATGCCAAGGCGTGTTTCGATCATCTTGGCGTGGAAGCCGTCACTTTGAATCCCTTTCTTGGTTACGACACACTCGAACCCTTCCTTGCCTACGAAGGGAAAGGTCTCTATCTCCTCACCATCACTTCCAATCCCGGCTCCCAAGACGTGCAAATGCAGCCTTGCGGAGAGGGACGCGTTTTCCATAAGATCCAAGAGATGGCCCAGCGCGCCCCCGAAGGTTCCACGGGCATGGTGGTCGGCCTAACCAATGCGGAGCCATGGGTGCTTGATCAGATTGTCGATCTACCACTCCTCTTACCGGGTCTCGGAGCGCAGGGCGGTGATTTGAAGGCCCTCTCAGATCAAGGTAGGAAAGCCCCCGTTCTTGTTAATGTTAGTCGCGGTATCCTCTTCGCCAAAGACGAACGCAGCTTTGCCGAACGTGCCCGCGACTACACGCAACAAATCAACGATGCCCTTCAAAACTAAACGGTCTCTGCTATGAACTCTGACATTCCCTTAGGACTCAGCTTCGATGACGTGCTCATGCTCCCTGGGCTCAGTGAAATTCTGCCAGCGGAAGCCGAGATCACGACTCGGCTCACCTCGAAGATTTCTCTGAACATCCCGATCATTTCCTCTGCCATGGACACCGTCACGGAGGCGGGCTTGGCCATTGCCCTGGCAAGGGAAGGTGGCCTCGGCGTCGTTCATCGGAATTGCCCTGTCGCCGAACAAGCCGAACACGTGAGTCGGGTTAAACGTTCCGAGAACGCAGTCATTCACGATCCTCAGACCGTCCATGCAGATCTGCCCATGCACGAGTTGCGCCGTGTCATGGAACGCCACGGCGTCTCTGGTTTCCCAGTCATCGACGACGAAGGACACCTCAAGGGCATGGTGACGAGTCGCGATATGTGGAATGTCTCTGACGAATCCATCACCGTGGCAGAGATCATGACGCCGCAGGAACGTCTCATCACTGGCGAATCTAACACAGATCTTGACGAAGCGTTACGCATTCTAGCGAAAGGACGTATTGAGAAATTGCCGCTCGTCGATGGGGTAGGTAAACTGACAGGATTGATCACGCGTCAGGACATCGAGAAACGAAACATGTTCGGCAATGCCTGCAAAGACCCTCAAGGTCGTCTGCGTGTGGGTGGTGCCATCGGCGTGGGTCCTGATTGGAAAGATCGTGCGCAGGCCCTCGTCCAAGTCGGTGTCGATGGGCTCTTTATTGATGCGGCCACGGGACACACCAGCCGCGTCATGGATCTCATCCAGCAGCTCAAGTCTGAGCATGGCGATGCGGTTGCTGTCGTCGCGGGCAATGTCGTCACCAAGCAAGGGGCCAAGGACCTTGTTAGAGCAGGAGCTGATGCGGTCAAGATCGGCGTCGGCCCAGGCTCTATTTGCACCACGCGGGTCATCTCGGGCGTGGGCATGCCACAGTTCACTGCCGTCCGTGAGGTTGCGGATCATTGCCGTGAGCATAATGTCATCAGCATTGCTGATGGCGGCATTCGCTATTCCGGCGATATCGTGAAAGCCATAGGTGCAGGAGCCGATTGCGTGATGTTAGGCTCCCTCCTTGCCGGAACGGAAGAGAGTCCGGGAGCAATGGTGAATTGGCAGGGACGAACCTTCAAAGAATATAGGGGCATGGGATCGATCAAAGCCATGCGTAAAGGATCGGGCGACCGTTACGGTCAGAATGCCAGTGGCAAACTCGTCGCCGAAGGCGTCGAAGCTCGTGTGCCCTTCAAAGGCCCACTTTCAGACATGGTCTTCCAACTCCTCGGCGGTCTCCGCTCAGGAATGGGCTACATTGGCGCGCACAACTTGGAGGAACTCCGAGCCAAGGCCGATTTCGTGCGAATCACCGCAGGTGGTCTTCGCGAAAGTCACCCTCACGACATCACGATCACCGAAGAACCGGTGAATTATCAAAGCCCTAAGTAGCGCCGCCCGATGTCAGCTTACATCATCGTGCGCGTCACCGTCCGCGACAAAGAAGCCTATCAGGAATACATGCAGCACACGCCGCGTGTGATCAGTCAGTTTGGCGGAAAGATGATTGTCCGAGGCGGCGCCATCGAAACCTTGGAAGGCCCGGAGGAAACCCAGCGGATCGTCGTCATCGAGTTTCCCTCCATGGAACAAGCGAAAGCCTTTTACACATCGCCTGACTATCAGAAAGCGAAGGCACTGCGCGAAGGTGCCGGGGAAGGGCAATTCATCGCCGTGGCGGGCTATCCGGAATCCGAATGGCAAACCGTCGTGGAAGAGAGTAATCAGATCTCTTTCGAGCGTTGACGGTTGCGTCTTTGATTCCGCCATATTCGCCACCGATGAAGCTGGCGACCGCAAGCCAGACCGCACCCGCGTTCATTTGAATAAACGGTATGTCCAGCACCGACTCACGATCGTGGCTCTCGGTCACATAGCC
>JBLHHN010000474.1:0-4539 GCA_047616785.1 Verrucomicrobiales bacterium | reverse complement strand
AGCCTTGGCGTGCAGAACGGCAAAGCCTATGTCGGCATCGTCTCTGGTGCGGAGGACAATGCGGCGAATGGTGGTACCACCTTCCACGACATCGAATCGGATTCCGAAGTTCCCTCGGGGAAGTGGGTGCACCTTGCTGTTACCGTGAAGAATGACCAAGTCACCATCTACATCAATGGCGTCGCCGAGACGATCTACGCTGGCGCCGGAACTCCTGAGGGCGAACTCAAAGTGTTAGACGCAGGATTTGATTTCGAGGATACGGATGGTTCTTTCACGGGCTTTGGTGCGGATGGCAATGGTCCTGAACACGCGGACAGCGCGGGCGATTTCACACGCCTATTTTACGATGGCTTGATCGACGAGGTTGCGGTGTGGAACGGGGCGTTACCGGCCAATGATGTGAGACGCTTAGCGGAAGGCATCACTCCAGCAGTCATTGTCGGTGGCGGTGGTGGGGGCGAATTAGACACCGACAACGATGGCGCCACGGATGCGGATGAAGTTTTAGCAGGAACGGATCCTAACAATCCGTCTTCTTTCTTCAGGGCAGCATCTAGCCTCTTCGATTCAGGCGAATTTGTTCTCACCTGGAAGAGTGTTCCTGGGAAGCGCTACGAAGTGCAGTTTAGCGAAACGCTGACTCCAGATGGCTGGCAAGTCTCACAGACGGACATTCCTGCCAGCAATGGTGGTGAAACCGAATTCACGGACCTTTCACTCGCAGGCCAATTGGCTCGTTTCTATCGAGTGATGGTGTTGTCAGAGTGATGGTAGCCCAGTGCGCTTCGGCGATCGCGATCCTGGTATACGAAAGTGCTGCTAGTCGACAAATGAAGTCAAGCGCTTGGGTAAACCCAATTACTGTTTAGAAAACAAGTCCTGATGCCCCGGAACGAAGACTTCTAAACCGGAATTTGGACTCGGTCGTACTAGCAGCACCGTCTTTTCTCTCGATCTTAGGCAAACTTTCAAGTCCTATCCTTGGGGCACCATTGCGAATTTCATGAAAGCACTCACGACTATCTTTATTATGATCCTTCCTTGGATCGTCTGGGCTCAAGACGCCCGATCGTTTGATGCGGAACTCACGATCAGAGGGGCTGCTGTTGCCGAGGCCGTTCTCACTTGGGAGGCGACGGACGGGCTTGCCTATCAGGTCCAAGTTTCAAAGAACCTTAGCCAATGGGACGACGTTGCCGGTGCGATCTATGTGGGAGCCGGAGATCTTTCCCATGTCATCGATCGTCGTGAACAAGGGAGTGCAGGGGTGTTCTATCGTGTCGTTCGCATGGCAGGCGAGTTGCCCGTGGGGAGTCCAGTGATCACGGAGTTCATGGCGCGCAATGACAACTCGGTTAGAGATGAGGATGGCGATTCTCCAGATTGGATCGAGGTGTTCAATCCCACCGAGAATGCGCTTTCGCTTGGTGGCTGGTTTCTAACTGATGATCCTGAGAATCTCACGCGGTGGGAATTTCCTCCTACCACCTTGGTTTCGGGCGAACTATTGGTGGTCTTTGCTTCGGGAAAGGATCGGGATCTTCACACAAACTTTCGGCTGAACGGCGCGGGAGACTACTTGGCTTTGGTTAGGCCAGATGGCGTGACGGTGGTTTCGGAATACGGAGGGATTGATTTTCCCGAGCAGTTTGAAGACATTTCTTACGGCAAGGCTTCAGGCACGTCGACGGCCGCTTTGATCAGTCGAAGCGACGTTATAGAGATCTATGATCGTGATCAGGCTCCGCCAAGCGAGTGGAGGAGTCCGGAGTTTGTGGTCGGCGACGGATGGATGGAGAGTGCGAATGGGATCGGTTTCGAGGATGAGAGCTTGCAGTTCATCTTGCCAGTGGCGTACTGGAATTTCGATGGCGATGATGTCAGTGATGAGATCGGGGATCAGCATGCCAACGTGATTGTAGGCGCAACCTTCAGTGCAGAAGCTGCTCCAAACGGAGGCACTGGCTCGTTGGACCTGAGCCAATCGGACGACTACGTTAGACTGCCGAGCGTGGATTTCGACATCAAGGACGCCTACACGATGGTGGCCTGGGTCAAAGTGACAGGGGGATCAGAGCGCTCTCTCTTCAGCATCAAACGCGACCTCACCGCGAATGGCGGGGATCGTTCAGGCATCAGTCTAGGCGTGCAGAATGGGCACGTTTACGCGGGCGTGACTTCTTCCAGTGATGACAATTCTGCGAACAGCTCCGCCAATACGTTTCATGACATTCAAGGGAATCAAGATGTGCGGGTCGGGCCGGACGCCGCTTGGACCCACCTTGCGGTGACGCTTTTGGATGACCTTGTCACGACTTATGTGAATGGCGTCCCAGACACCGCTTACACCGGGGCCGGCGATGAGAGAGGGCAATTGAAAGTGCTAGGGGCTGGGCTGGATTTTAACGACGCGGATGGTTCGTTCACGGGTTTCGGGGCCGATGGAAACGCGCCAGAACATCGTACAAGCGCGGGCGATTTCACTCGATTGTATTACGATGGATTGTTAGACGAAGCTGCCGTTTGGAACAGGGCATTGAATGGCAATCAGATTCGAGGTATCGCCAATGGAACCCATACACCCATGACGGTTCCCAGCGACGATCAAGGGCAACAAGTCAGTCTCTCTCCTTGGATCGCGACGGATGTGCGGGATCACTCCTTACGAGAGGCGTATCTTCTGCGGCTTCCCTTTGAAGTCGTCGAAGAAATCGAGGGGCTTACGCTTCGGGTCCGTCATACGGATCCCTTTGTTGCCTATTTGAATGGTGTAGAGATCGCACGAGGAGACGCGGTTACTCATACGGCGATACCGGTTGACTTTGATGTCACCGCGCACCTCGTGAATCTCCAGCTTGGCCAGAACATTCTAGCAATCGAGGCCACTTCGCCTTCTGATGGTGACTCCTTCTTGATGCTGCCAGAACTGTTGACAACATCTAGCACAGCGACGCAAACGGGCTACTTTCTCACACCGTCACCTGGCGAATCGAGCGGTGATGCGCCCGTCCTCATAGGGCCTGTCATTTCGGAGATGGCGCATTCGCCTGAGCAACCCGGCGGCGACGATGACGTGATGGTCACGGCAACAGTCGCCTCACGGTTGGGCCATGTCGACAAGGTTACGCTAGTGTATCGTTACATGTATGGCGCTGAGCGGGAGATTCCGATGCGTGACCAAGGCGACGGCGTATACTCCGGTACCTTTTCACGAAGCGGGCTCTTCGGGAGCATCGACGAGCCGGGAGAGATGTGGCGTTACTATGTGAGGGCGACGGACGTCGACGGGCATCAGTCCCGCCAACCTCCGTACTTACGGCCAGAGAATTCCTCAGAATATTTCGGCATTCTTACAAAGGATCCCTCCATCCCACCGACGAAGCTGCCGATTCTAGAATGGTTTCTGCCCGATCCCAAATGGCACGGTCCAGAGCAACGCACGCTGACAACGTCGTCCCTCTTTTACCAGGGCAAGTTCTACGATAACATCCGGGTGCGTCTGCGTGGTGGTGTGACGACCAGGTTGGCCAAACCCAACTACAAATTCGATTTCTTTAGAGGTGGTCGATTTGTGCATGACCCGGATCAACCGAGCGTCGAAGAAATCAATCTGCAATCGTTCATGGGGGAGATCTGGACCCGTACTTACATGCGCAATCCCTTGGCCTACCAAGTCTTTCGGGACTCCGGTACGGCGGCCTCGTTCTCCAAGTATGTGCATGTGAGACAGAACGGCATCTTCTACGGACTGAGCGCCATTGAAGAGCAGGTCGATGAGACCTTCCTTGAGCGGCGCGGGCTCGATCCAGAGGGAGCTTTGTACAAGGCAAGCAGCGGCGCATGGCTGGAAACCGATCCCTCGCCATCGCAATACAATAAGGGCACGCGTAAGGATGAAGACTTCTCCGATCTCACGGCCTTTACGGAAGGCCTTAGCCTCGTGGACGATAGCGAACGCGAGCGCTTTCTCATGGACCACGTGAATCTTCCTCAGGTGATTCACTATCTGGCCATGACCATCCTTGGGCCAAATCACGATCGGCTCTCGCACAACTACTATGTCTACCGCGATACAGACGGTACAGGCGAGTGGAGTATGTTTCCTTGGGATCTGGATCGATGGTTTGGCATGGATCAGTTCTTATCCAATCCTGGCATCAATACCATCTTCTACGGCGACCGGAGACATGAGCGCGCCAGTAGCGGCAACCCCGATGAGTTCAATCGCCTCAACGAAGCGATCATCGACACTTTCAGAACGCGTGAGATGTACACGCGTCATGTTCGGACCGTGATCGATCAATGGATGAACACTTCCTATTTTGAAGATCACATTGACGCATTCGAAGAGCTGATTGGGCTTGATGCCGACCTGGATAACAAGAAGTGGCGGATTGGAAGTCTAGCAAATGGCGTAAGTGCGCTTAAGAATCAGATCGCGACGCATCGGCGATTGCTCGCAGAAGATTCGGAGATTCCGTCCGCCTTTGTCGGCACTCCAAAGATTGTCTTCGGCCAGGTCGAAGTGAATCCGGA
>JBLHHN010000473.1:0-4575 GCA_047616785.1 Verrucomicrobiales bacterium | reverse complement strand
AAAGCATTCTGCGATGCAATCGACAACTGCCTTGATGATCTGTCCGGTCCTCTCAAAGCGGAACTTACCAGCTTGATGAGCCTCAACTTCCAGTTCTTCCCAAATCACAAATAGTGACGCGCGGCAGTATAAAACTGCCACGAAACACCTAGAAATGCAGACTAAACTGGATGAACAGCCGTTGCGAATCTCGTATATAGCCATAAAAATCACACAACAGAAACGCCTGACGCCCTAACTATTTTTTTTAAAAAAACACCAAAGCATCCATGAAATTCTAAAAAAATCGAGCCTTAGCAATTGCTTCTCTCATTGTCAGAGATGGAGCACACTTTAAAACTAACATGACGCTATTATCTGTCGACATTAGCGCTGTTTTCTCCCAGGCACTACCTATGCATAAGCGGTGGATCACAATGAGTGTCCTCATGGGTTGGGGGATGTTGAGTTCGGCTCTGGCAGAACGAGAAGGAGCCAGGCGGATTGATTTCCTGAAGTATCCGGACTGTATCGAACTCTCGAATAAGGACACGGTGGTGGTGTTAGGCCACCATGCAGGTGGCCGAGTTCTCAAGTATGCTTGGAAGGGGATGGACGCCTTGTATCTGGATCCGAAGGAAGGGGAGTGACCCAGAGATGCCAGCAGAAGAAAGAGTGGCGAGTGCGGGGCGCTTTGACATCGGGCCTGAGTATGTGATCAAACGCGGAGCTGAATTGTGGTCGGGCGATGGAACGGCTGAGGTCTTGGGTGATCGTCGGGCTTGATTGACCAGTGTGGAGGATCCGCTGAGTGGAGTCCAGTTGGTGCGAGAGTTCACGCTTGATGCGGAGAGTTCGCACCTGGTCTGCACGCAGATCATTCGCAATCACTCGAGTGAAACGTTGGTGTCATTGGAGTCGGACGTTTGGCAAGCACGGAGGGATCGTGGTGATTCCTCTCACACCCGAGTTGTCTCGGATGCCGAAGCAGTAAGTGATGGTCGATAGGCACGGGCACATCGATCCGAAGCCAGAAGATACTAACATTCGCGTGCGAGACGGATTTCTTGAGATTGTGGCGCCGCCAGCGTTTCCTAAATTGGGCATCGATTCATACGCGGGATGGTTCGCCTATGTGAGGCCGAATGATCTGGCTTTTGTGAAACAATATAAGACCTATCCCGAGCGTGACTACAATGAGCTTGGAGGTTACACCATTTCTATCTGGTATCCTCAGCTCTCCAAGACGCCTGCCTGTGAGTTGGAGCCCATTGGTCCGGCCAACATCATGGAGCCAGGGGAATCTGCTGTTTTCACCGAGCACTGGCACTTGATGGAGCATGCCTTTCCCAAAGACGGGGAAAGGCTCGATCTGAAGAGCTTGAAGGCTAAGGTGAAGAAGTAATCTGCTCCTACCAACACGCCTGATAGAGCTTGACGAAGTCCTCGCCAGTGAGGCTGATAGGATTGAACTGTGCTGTCCATTGCTGGGCCGCTTCTTCTGCTAGGGTGGGAAGCATGGCTTCGTCCACACCGAGGTCCCTTAGTCTGGTGGCCAATTGGTAGTCCTTCACGCGGGCCCCTAGCCAAGCGTCGAGTGGCTCATCGGCGAAGAGTTCTCGGTAACGTTGGGCCACTGCGGGATCTTGGGCGTTGCGTCGGATGACTTCGGGTAAAGTCGCGCCGATGGCTTGTCCATGAATGATGCCGAAGTGGGCGGTGAGAGGATTGGCCATGCTATGGGAAGCCCCTAACATGCTGTTCTCAATCGCGGTCCCTGCCATGGCGGCGCCGAGCTGCATGCGGGCTCGGCCTAACAAGTCCTTGGAATCGGCGGCGACGCGTTGAACGGCATCGCGCATCAACTGAAAGCCTGCGAGGGCATAGCTTCGCGAAACGTCGTTGGCGGCCTTGCTCACATAGCTCTCAATGGCATGGCTGATCGCATCAATGGCGGTCACCGCAGTGACTTTACTGGGTTGGCTCAGGGTGAGTTCCGGATCAAGGATCGCGATCTTAGCTGCAGCTTTCTTGTCCCCGCAAGCCATCTTGGCATGGGTGTGTTCGTCTGCGATGAGGGCGAATGACTGACATTCACTTCCGGTGCCTGCCGTGGTTGGTATGGCAATGAGAGGGAGCATGGGTTTGGACGCTTTCTCCTTGCCCCAATAGTCTTTCATCTCGCCGCCATTGGTGAGGATGAAGTTGCAGCCCTTGGCCGCGTCCATGCTACTGCCGCCGCCGAGGCCGATGAGGAGATCGATGTCTGCTTCCTGAGCGGCGCGGACTGCGCGGCGGATGTCCGCAGTCGAAGGGTTCTCGTGGACGTCACTGAATACGGTCGCTGTGAGGCCTGCCTTGTTGAGGGACGCTTCGGCGCGTCCAGCATAGCCTGCGTCGACCAATCCTTGATCGGTCACGATCATGGCACGGCGGCCTAGAGCAGCGGCTTCTTCGCCAAGCAGCTCTAAGAGCCCGCAGCCAAACCGGACTTGGGTGCCAGGCGCATCTTCGAAGGCCCGGACACGGTCGTGAATGGCGAATCCTTCGTAAACCTCTTCAGCGCTCAACTCACGAGACATGTGCTAGAGACGCGATGTGTATGGAACGTCGTTTGTAAAGGAATTCGAAGAGGTTCCCTTCGTGCGGTTGATCCCATTTCACCCGATTGGTTGGCCAAGCGCCTAGATTCAGCCGATCAATGTCGGGATGCTCGAGCAGCTCCTCCACCCAGTCTTGATCCTGAGTGATGGCGGTGACCACGAGCGAAGATCCGATTGCTCCTAACATCTCGTTCTGAGGCATCTCAGTCACGGAGGCAAACGGGAAAAGGAATTCACGATTGGCCAGTGAGTGCTCCCAGGAATCGCATCGAACGATCGAAGGATGCAAGTAGTGCATGTTCTGATAGATCTCGTGTCGGTCGCGTCCGCGGAAGGCGGCGTTGGCATCGCGTGCTCCGGGCTCGTTGAGACCATCTTCGACGGCGCCGTTGATGTATTCGGCCATCTTTGGATTGGCGAAGCCGGAAAGCTTTGCGTTAGGATCCTCGAAAGGCAGCGGCTTGATGTCACTCAGTCGCTTGGCAATGGCCTCAGCAATGGCGTCACCGTGACGGGGGACGAGAATGGCGGAAGTGTTGATGCAGCTGCGCCCGCTATTGGCGGAAACGGACTCCACCATGATATCGAGATACTTCTCCCAGTCATCGATGCAGTCTTCGCCAATCAGGATCTTACTCTTTCCAGAGCCATGCACTTCAATGCGAGGGTCGTGGGCGTGTTGGCTGACCGTGGTATCATCACCGAACATCATGACCCGTCCGGCTCGGCGGATGATGGCACCGGACCCATCGTGATCCGTAGGGTAGAATGAAAAGGCTTCTTTGGGGCAACCAGCCTTGATGAAACTCTGAATGACTCGCCAAGGCGTCCAAGGTTCTTCCCTGCCTGGCTTGAGCATGACAGGAATCTTCATGACAATGGCGGGCATCCAGAGAGCATTGACGGCCGGCGAGTTGCTTGGAAGCACAACGCCGAGAGCCTCTGTATTGGAGGAGTAACTCACAGGGACGCCGCTTTGATCACCGTAGCCCTTGTCTAAAATAGCGAGATCGAGCCCTCGCGTGAGCCCTCGCGTGATCGTTTCCATTTCCGTGAAAACCTCATGCAACTTCTTCATGTTCATGCGTATAAGTGCATGAGGGAGCCCGCTCGTGGACGAGAGGCTCTTCACATAGTCATCAGGAGTCTGCGGGAACTCTTCTTCACCGACAGGAAGGGTGTCATTGAGGAAATGGTCACCCGCCTTCTTGCAGATCTCCATGAGATCGTGAGCTGGAATCTCTCGCAAAGCCTGGCGTGATTTGGCAAGGAGATTGAGGTCACGTTTGACGATGCCAGAGTTCGCCATCGACATCATGGCCGCTGGTTCTTCAGTGCCAATCTTGTGGATAGGCTGCTGATCGAGGCTCCGATAGATTTGGCCTCGCCGCAGGACTGGTATGGAAGGAATGTTAGCCATGATATGATGTCTGATTAATAAACACCTTCGACCACTTTGTTCTCCAACACACCGAATGGTCGAACATCGCCGACCCCGTCCCATGCGTAGCGATCACAGGGTTTGCGACGTATGGCTTCATCCCGCTCTAAAAACCGGGGCATGAAGAATTCTCGCGTTAGGGTGGTGAGCTCCACGCGGCCATACTCATCGTAGTCGACTGTTTTCTGAGTGTCGTCTGGGTCAACGACTCGGAGCACCGCTCGAGGCTGCGGCGCATAGTAGGTGACGCTGTAATCGTCTGTAAGAGGAATGCTGCAGGCAAGTCCCATGAGCGTGTTGCCGTAGGTCGGAACGAAGAGGGCTTTGTTTTCCAGAACCTCTTCCACGAGGAAACGCACCATCTGCGGCGTCATGGTGGTGCCACCGCAGAAACAACCTTTCACCCCGAGACCGGGAACGGACACGCGCTCTGCTAGAGTTTCAAGTAGCCTTGGTGTGGTGAAGAGGCATTTGATATCGCGATGCTTGAGAATTTCAACCGCTTGATCGATGACGTGACGTTGATAGCGCTCGGCTTGGTCATACTCTTTG